>JBCCSG010000064.1:0-26219 GCA_039200565.1 Cyanobacteria bacterium P01_D01_bin.50
CTTGTAAAGTAATTTCCTCATCTAAAGGAATATCTTGAGCGAACAAATCATCAATTAATTGCGCTTGGGTATTAGCGGCAATATCTTCTAAATTTTCTGGTGTATAATCATTATTTTCACTTAAATCTTGTATAATTTCTAATTCAAATGGTGATTCTAGGGATTGAGAATAATTGTCGGAATCTCTTAAATTTATATCTGGAGATTGTTGTGCAAAAGGATTATCTGATATTTCAATCTGGGAATCATTGTTATTAACTTCCGGTAAATTTTCTGCTGGAGAAGAAATAGTCAATGAATCTTCTTCTATGGAAGAATCTTCGGTGGAGCGATCGCTATTAACTTCTAGTAAATTTTCTGCTGGAGAAGAAATAGTCAATGAATTTTCTTCTATCGAAGAATCTTCGGTGGAATTATCTAGCTCAAGAATAAATAATTCATTATCATTACCGCGATCAAAAACACCTTGATCCCCACTCAGCGCTAATTCCAATAAATCATCTACAGCATCCCCTGAGAATATTGAATCAAACTCTGCCTCAGATACCTTGGGGAGATTATTATCTAGCTCTTCAGGTTCAAAATCTGGGATAGCAGCTTCAGATGATTCATTTTCAGGGAAAATATCTTTATAACTAGTAGCTTCGAGTAAAGTTTCTTCTAAGGCTTTTGCCACATCTTCATGAGATATAATTTGTGTTTTTTCCCAGATATTCCCTGAATTTTCTAATAAAACCTCCTCAGAATTCTCAAATAAATCGCCGCGATCGTCTTCTAATTCCGGTTCTTCAACTTCGCCAAATAAAGTATCTAAGCCAACCTCTTCAAAGCTTGGTAAATCAATTTTGATCTGTTGCCCTGAAATTTCCGTGACTGCATCTTCAGCAGCAGTTTCTGCAAATAAATCGTCAAAACTAACTATATGATTTTCCGATTCTTCTTGCTCGGTCCTATTTTCACTTAAAAGCGAATTTAATTCATCTTCACTAGTATTTTGATTGTCGTTCTCGAAACTCAGTTCAAGTAAATCATCAATAACTTCAACATTGCTAACTTGCTGCAAATTATCATCAGCAAAGAGATCATTACTATTAAAATCTGTACTTCCAGTATCTTTTAAGTTTTCTAAATCTTCTTCTGAAAAATCTTCACCAAACAACTGCATTATTGTCATTTCTTCTTTTACAGTTGTTTGATTATCTTTATTATTTTCCTCTTCAAATAAAAGAAAATCTTCAAATTCGCTATCAGTTTCTTTAGAATTTTCAATATTAGCGTCTATATTGGATTTTTCTGTATTATCAACTTCTAAATCAATAATTTCTTCTCGTTGCCAAGTTTCATCAAGTTCCGGAGACTCACCTTCAAATAGATCGGCAAGAGTATTTAACTCAGCTATGCCAACTTCCGGTCCTTGAATATCTAGCCCGTTAATTACTATCGGTGCATCTCCATCCAATTGATTGTCAATTTGCTCCGATAATTCCAACAAATTTGGAATATTATTTTCTACTTCAACGCTATCTGCTGCTATTTTAACATCTTCTACAACTTCATTTTTATTATCCGTTAAATGTAAAGCCTCTAGGGTAGCAACTTCTTCATAATTATCTGTTTCTACCTTTAAAAGTAATTCCGTATCAGGTTCATCCTCTAAACTATTTATCTCCAATAATTCAATTTCTGCGATCGGTAATAGAGCTTCTAATTGCTCGCTAATGACAATTTCGTTTTCTCTATTACTTAAAACTAACTCTAGCGCTTGTTTAATCTCAGTAATGACAATTTTGGCTAAAGTCAAATAGGAATTTTCTTTGTTTGCGATCGCACTTGTAGCTTCTCGACACAAATGACTCCAAGAAGATAAATTCCATTTATCGCCTAATTCGGCTAAATAAGCGGTACATTCCTCTATACTGCTACGATTTTCAGGTGTCTCTGGCTGTTTAAATAATTGCAACATCTGCCGCAAATTATTCATCACTTCTGTTTGCAGTTCGCGATTATTGTTATTTCCAGATACTGCTCTATTTTCAATTGCGTGCAACTCATTATCGCCAGTAACCTGAGGAGCCTTATTTCCTGTAGATTCTTTGACAAGCTTATCTAAATGTTCGATGAGCCAACCAAAAACTGGTTCAGCTTCAGCCATTAAAGTATTTGCCGTCTCCTCCGTTAAACCAAACGGTCCACTTAAATGTTCTAAGAGTGCTTTGAGAGTATCGGAAACCCCAAGAAACAAAGATTCCAACTTTTGGTCAATTTTAACCGGATTATCTTTAAGAACTTTGAAGCAATCTTCAAGACGGTGAGAAGTACGCTGAATGCTATTCAAACCAAGCATCGCTGCTCCTCCCTTAATAGAGTGAGCAGCCCGGAAAACTTCGTTAATTAAATCTGGATCGTTAAGAGTACTCTGGAGATTTAACAACCCTTGCTCGATAGTATTGAGGTGATCTGTTGCTTCCTCAATAAAATATCCTAAAATGCGCTGTTGTTGTTCCGGTAGCATAATCTTCCATCTTTATGAGTTATGAGTTACGAGTTATGAATTATGAGTTATGAGTTATGAGTTATGAGCTGTAATTTTTATTCCTCACTCATCACTACTCACTCCTAACTTTTTATCTAGATTCAGCAGTTTCCACTCGGAAACGTTCCACGGAGGAAATCAAATCGCGAGATACACCAACTAAGTGCTGTAAGGCTCCGGAAACTCTTTGTGCCTCTTGAGAAGTTTCTTGTGCAGTTAATTCCACCGATTGCATTACTTGAGCCACAGCACGAGATGTGTCCGTTTGTTCAACAGTATCTGTAGTAATAGAAGATACTAATATTTCGATACGATTGGCTACTTGAATGATGTTTTCCAAAGAGCGTTTTGCTTCTTCAGCCAATTTCGTACCTTTAATAACCTGTTGCGTACCTTCTTCCATTGCAGTCATTACAGAGCCAGTTTCGCTCTGAATTTGCATAACAATTTGCTCAATTTCCTTCAACGACTTAGCTGACTTATCAGCAAGCTGGCGTACTTCATCAGCGACAATGGCAAACCCCCGTCCAGATTCCCCGGCACGAGCAGCTTCGATACTGGCATTAAGAGCTAACAAATTAGTTCTTGAAGCAATCTGAGAAATCAAAGCGACAATTTTGGAAATTTCCTGGGAAGATTCCGCCAATCGTTTTACTTTGCGAGTAGTTTCAGCAACAGTTTCTCGAATTTCCAAAATACCTGCAACAGTATTTTCTACCGCATCCCCGCCTTTGAGAGCAATTTCACTAGCATCGCGAGCTACTGCTTCGGCTTCTGTTGCTGCTTCAGCAACCCTTTGAATAGAATCAGTCATTACCTGTACGGAATTTAGGGTTACCGCTAATTCTTCCGCCTGTCGTAAGGCATCGCTAGATAAGGCTCTGGCAAAAGTTTCGGAATTAGTAGCCCCTTTTGTAACTTCTCTTGCCGCCACCTTTACCTGTTGCACAATATCCCGTAGATTTTGAATCGTCAGGTTAAAAGCATCGGCAACTGCTCCGAGCACGTCGGCTGTCACTTCAGCTTGTACCGTTAAATCTCCTCGAGCGGCACCTTCCACATCGTCTAGCAAACGAATTACCTGACGCTGCAAATTTTCTTTTGCTTCTTCTTGCTCTTGAGCCTTGCGTGTTGCTTCATGGGTTGTTGTAAAAATTACTCGCGCCATTTCATTAAAGCCAGCAGCTAATTGTCCGAATTCATCTTCAGAATAAACAGTGGCTTGAGCGCTCAGATTGCCTTGACGCACCGAATCGAACTGGGTTTGTAAATCTTTCGTAGTGCGGCGAACTTGTTTGGAAGTTAAATGTCCCATCACTCCGGTAGTGGTAAAACCGGCGATTCCTGCCGCTAATGCCATTGCCCAACCAGTGTTGCGTATAGATTCCCGTTGTTCCGGTGGAGACAAACTAGTTGCTCCAAAGCTAACTCCGGCTACAGCTATAGATGAAACAACACCTACCATTCCAGCAGTTAACCATTGTTTTGTTTTCAAGGGAGCATTTTCTAAGGCTGCGAAAACTCCTTGATCGACATTTACTTGGGGTTCTACCTTAGTGCGATCGTTTTGAGTAAAAACTGGAACAGCTTCTTGGGAACCGGTGATACTAAATAATTCTGCATCCCTTTCCCCAGCATTAACATCATTACTTTCTATGCTGTCTCCGAACTGATCGTTAGAAATACTGCTACTAATTTCACTAGGGGGTGAACTTTCTAAATGATCGCCACTTAAAGCACCATTCGTTTGTAGAGAACCAGATTGGGGAATTACATCGGAAAATGTCGGATTTCCTGTGGATAAATCAAACCCCGAAATATTTCCTAAATCATCAAATTCATCAAAATCATCTAAATATTCTATATTACTGCTGTGACTACTACTATTGCTGCTGCTGGCTTTCGCAATACTTTTAGTATCTTCATTATTAGTAGCAAAATCATCAGAACCAAAAACTTCTTCAAATGCTTCTAAATCAAAACTTTCATCATTCTCCAAATCTGTTTTAGATACAGCAGATTGTTGGGATTCTAGTTGAGAAAAGTCTTCTTGAGGTGAAGAAGTTTGAGAAAAGTTATTTGAAGCACTATCTTTTAAATCCGTTACTTCAGAGTCAGAAATTTTGACTTGGGTATCATCTACCGTATATTCATCTTCAAAAAAATTACTGGGTAGGCTAAAGCTTTCACTTTCTTCTCCAAGATTATCTTCAAAAAATAAATCTTCGTCTTCTAAAGTGCTACTGGGTGGTAATTCAGTTTGTGCAAATGGATTTTGATTAGAATTATTATCAACCTCTAAATTTGAAAAAGAAGGATATTCTTCATCCAAAGGTGAATTTGACGCTTCTTTTGACTTTTCTGAAGTAACTTCTGAGATATCTTCTTGCCAGAAAGAAGGTAATTCAAGTTCCGATTTTGACGTTTCCCCATCGTTTTGATCGACATCTGCTTCTACACCTTCATTTTTGATAAAAGGATTATTTCCAGATTCTTCTTCAAAATTAGGTATATAATCAAATGCCTGACTATCAGCGTCTATATCAAATGGACTCTTTAAAGGCGCTTCATTTAATAAATCTGTAACTTCTTCATTTTCTGAGTCATTGTCAGAAGAAAAAGTAAAGTTATTACTATCAGAATTACTGCTAGCATCGTAATCAAACAAATTTTCAACAGATTTATTTTCTGCTGACGAAGAATGCGATAAATTTATATTGCTGTTGTCATTGTCAATTTCATCACTTTCGGCGGATTGGATTTGATAACTATTGATATTTTCCAGACCATTACGAGCAAAACCAAGAATCTCTTGGTCATCTGTTAAATTTAATACTGCTTGATATTCTTCTTTCGCTACATCATACTCTTCTAAAACATAATATACGTGGCCCTTTAATAAACGGGCATTTGGGTCTTCACTCAAATGCTGTACTACCCGTTCTATTAGGGTAGCAGCTTGTTGATAATCTTTTTGTACGTAGGCTTTATAAGCCTGCTGATATAACTGCTCGTAATCTATACTTTGTGCCATTTATTGCCTCCCTTCGGTTATCCAGCCCACCGGGCACTCCGTAAAATTGCCATTTGGTCGAGCAGCCGCAGACACTGATTTAGTTCGGCATCTATCAACCACTCTCCCTTTAAAAAAGGAGCCATAGTATCCGGTACAGAGGTAGGTGCAACAAGATGCTGTACATCAAGCCAATCCATACCCCCGATTTCTTCAACTGCCAAGCCGACTATTGTGTCTTGTTCTTCAATTGCAATCACTGAGATTTCTGCTCTATCGGTATTTAATGGAGTTGTTTCCCCCAAAAACTGACCTAAATCGGCTACCCAAATTACTCGCCCTCTTAGATTTAGGGTACCCAAAAGTAATGGTGAAACATTAGGAATGGGAGTAATTCTATCGGGACTTAATTCAATTACTTCCCGGATACCAGTTGCCGGTAGTGCAAACTCCTGATGCGAGGGAATGAAAAACCTTAAGTTTAACTCTCCTTCAGGACTTTCTACTGCTAATTCAGGACGGAGCTGATCTTGTCCGCTACCTCCTAAAAAGTCCGGTTTACTATCCATATTGTTTTCATCCTTATCCTCGCAGCAGTTGTTTGACGGTTCCGACTAGCTCAGTTGGTTGAAAAGGTTTGGCAATATAAGCGTCCGCGCCTTGCTTCATTCCCCAGTAGCGGTCAAATTCTTCTCCTTTGGAAGAACACATTACTACGGGCACATTTTGAGTTTTAGGATCGGATTTGAGCCGTCGGCAAACTTCATAACCATTCATCCGGGGCATGACGATATCCAACACTACTAAATCGGGACAAATACTTTGAATTGTCTGTAGTGCCTCCAGTCCATCCGAAGCGTGAGTGACTTGTAAACCACTCGCTTTGAGGAGGTCTGTAATCATCTCCCTTTGCGCTATACTATCTTCCACAATCAGAACTGTACTCATAAATGTCTCATTACCTCCCGATGTAGATGTCCCGTTTGTCAGGAACATTCCCTAATCTCCCCGCATGTATTAGTATAAAAAAAATGCTTAATTACTAATTCACTAAGTATTTTGATAATTGGCTTAAATCTAGTTCGTGATAATATTTTTTACCCTATGTTTGCTTAAATGCACAAGTGCCGTATTCTCGGAGTCGGGGATCGTTCCGGAGGGCTTGTTGAGATACTTTTTGATTAATAACAGCAATTCAGTTTCCTCGAAAGGCTTTGTTAAATAATCCGTAGCACCCGCCATATTCGCCCTAACTCTATCGATATAGCTACTTTTAGCGCTAAGCATAATAATAGGTATGAGCCGGAATGCGCTAGAGTGTCGCAACATAGCACAAAATTCGTAGCCATCCAAATCGGGCATGATAATATCGCATAAAATCAAATGCGGTTGGAGTTGAAAAACCTTCTTTAATGCTTCTAAGGGATTAGTAAAGGCGATTGCATTATAACCTTGCGGTTGCAAAATAGACTGCACCGTCTCGCAAATAGTTGCTGCATCATCAATACATACTATGGCTTGAAGTTGTTGATTTCCCTTGGAGTGTTGCACGGTATCTTGGTCATGGGGTAAAGATCGTACAGTTTCTGTTGATTCTATATGTATAAAACCCTGTTGTACGTAAGGGTATATAGCTTTTGCTAGTGTCAAAACATCTCGGTTAAGGTAACGAGCTAGTTGACGCAGGGAAGTTTTACCATCCCCCCAATGCTGTAATTTCTCCACCGTAGAAGAAGCTAAAGAAGAACGCAGGCGCTCAACATCAGTCAATATAGGGCATTGATCTGGAGACTGAATATAGGGATATAGTAGTTTCCATTCTTGCACCTGCTTGAAAACTTTGCTGACAAGAGGAGAAATTTCTAAAGTAGTTAGTTGTGGAGCTAGTGGTTTGTCCGACTCAAAAATAAAATGACCTTGACGTAAACTCAATAAATCGAAAAGAGTTTCATGCACCAAGCCGTAGATTATACTACGAGCCTGCTGTGGATTAATGATATCTTGCTCCAACATTCGACCTAAATAGCCATACTCGGGTGCACAGAGTGACTTATCGGAGAACGAGGGTACTTCTTCCCCTTGCAACTTAATTCTGTAATAACGTAAGTAATCACGAAGACGGAATACACTGCTATTAGCTTCTTGAGAGTAGATTATTTGACCGTTGAGAAAAAATAGAAACCAAGTTTGGGGTAATGATTCCTTAGTATAATATCGACCTAACTTATTACCGTAATGCAACTCATAAGCTTCAACAAACAGTAACCCCGTTCGCTGCCCCAACTCTATCAGTTGCAGGATGGTGCGTATATCAATCTCACTTAAATTTCCCTGCATTTAGCAATTAGGCACTCCTTGTTATCCAGTTTACATTCTTTGTTCATTGTGCCCAAGTTTTTCAATAGTTAACACTTATAAGTGAACAATTGAGTAAAAAAATATAAAAGTAGTTAGGACAAGACTAATAAGCTAATTTACCCAAGCTGTAATATAGCTCGGTTTATTTGTGCCGACTTACTTACCCCTGTTTAAAGGCTTAGGGGGATGGTAGAGTCCCGAATAGTTCATTTATCCTTTTAATTGGGTAATCCTAAAAATTTATAATTTTCAACAAAGATTGTAATTTGTACGGGAAAAGTATCTTATATTTTTGTCTTTGTATTAGAATCAGCATTGCGAATATTCTTTAAGAATTCAGTGAAGTGTTGGTAATAATACGGTAGCCATCCCCAGCTTCGTAAGTACAAAATATAGAGACACGATGGAAGTCAATTATATAAAAATCAATATGCGATTATTAAGAGCGCATACAATATTTTCACTTGTCTATCTTAGGCTGATTTAAAGTGAAATAAGGCAAATTAATGTCTGAATCTATCGTATTACAAAAAAACTTATTCAAGTACATCAATAAGGATTTGCGGTGTGCTGTATTTAGCGGAAGTACAAAAACAAAAGGGTGGCTTACTTGGTAGTGGTACCAAAACCGAACTGAAACTACTGGCTTGTCAACGTAACGACCAGAGTTGGAGTACGGTGAGTGAAGAAGTAATTGCTGCTGAAGAAGCTAGTAAACTAAATGATGGCGCACTTGTGCTAGCTGAATTGAATGCAACTCGTCAAGTACAGCGATTACAAGAAGCTGGCCGTCCATTAGGTAACATTTTGCAAAATTTTTCCCGCCAACTGGAAAAATTTAAAGTCAAAGAAGAAGAAATTGACCAGTGGAAAGAATCGCTGACATTTCAAGCGCAGGAATTAAACCGCCGCGAAATGGACTTAGAAACGCGTTTAGAACAAGCACAACAAATAGAAGAAGAGGCACAACAAATTGATTCAAAACTTCAAGAAGTTGAAAGTTCTCGCTCTGAAATTCAAGCATTAAAAGAAGAAATCGAGCGGAATCGTCAAGAGCTTGAAGGTGCTTGGGAACATTTGCGAGGGGAACAACGCCGGCTTGAAGAAGTAAGCGCAGAAGTTCATCAGGGAGCGGTTTTAGATGAGGAGCAAGCTCAGGTAATTAGCGATTTACTTGAAAAACTCTCTAGCAATATTCCTCCTACTCAAAGCGTTCGCGAACATCTTGATAATGCCTTCGAGATGGTGGCTGTGCAACAGAGTGTCCTCAATCCTTATTGGGAACAACTAGAACAACAAAAAACTGAAGCTAGCGAACAGCAAGCTGAAATCGAGTCTTTATCCCAGGAGTTACAAGCAGCGAATTCTTCTTTGCAGCAAATTCAAGATTCTTTGTGGGAACAGACAATTGAGTTGAAAATAAATACAGTTGCTCTTGAGGGTAAGCAAGATTATGCACGGATGCTACAGGAGCAACTACAATATCAGCAAGAATTACAAGAGCAGGTTAATTTAAATAATGAAAGTTCTGGTGAGGAAATTTTTACTTTAGATTTTGATGCGGAAGCTTTAGATGCTTTATCTTTAGAAGAACTGCAAAAAACAGTTGAAGATTTGCAGGAAAAGTTAAATATTGACTCTAGCTTTGTTGAGGAACAAGAAGTTGAACTCAAATATAAGCAACAAACAATAGATGAACTACAAGAAAAGATAAATTCAGCTTCCGAAGAAGAGCATACTGCATTAGAAGAAGAACTTTCAGATGAAAAAGACAGCTACCAGATGCTCAATGAAACTTTGGTTGGACAGCGTCGTAGTTTGGTAGAGCGTCAGGATTCACTCAAATATCACCAAGCCGTACTGTCTAAGCGACAAGTAAATCATCAAGCAGCTGAAGGGAGCCAACAATTGGATTTAAGTCCGATAATAAAGCAAATTGAACAAGGGCGACAAAAGAATTCCGAACAACTCGAAATATTAGAAGCTGAAATCGAACAAACAGGTAATAGCATCCAACTAGCGCAAGATACAATCGCAGCGATAACCCAAGAACAGGATACCAAACGTCAAGAATTGCAAGCGATGGAGGAAAAATTGTCTGGGCTGCAAACTGCAAACGCTCAAACTTCTGCTAGAGTTACTCTTTATGAAGAGGCGCTGCAACCAATACAGGATTCTTTGGAAGGTTTGCAGCACAAACTGCAAGGGATGAATGATGCCTTAACACAAATACTCGAAACTGGCAACTACCAACTCCAGGCAATTACAGATATGCGCTCATCTATCGAGAATTTGATTCCTCAATAAAAGCTGCCGGTCTAATTTAATATTTGATCCGGCGGTTGAAACCAACCTATACTTTTCAAATATCCTTTTTTTTCAAATAAATAAATCCATCCCTTACTACAGCTATAATACCTCCAGGAAATGGGTCAGTTTGCGAGCGGTTTGGTGCCGCTATTAAACCGACCAATTTTTCTATATGCTCGAAGTTGGGAGCGTTTGGGATTATTTTTTGCAATACTTGGCGTATGGCACGACGTTGCAACGCTAATGGTGCTTGAAGCAATATTTGACGATTCAAGCCTAAGATTATTGTAGAATTTTCTAACTCATCTACGACGATATTTTCGCTACTTTTAATTTCAGCCTGTTGGCGTAATTTCTCAGCAGCTTGTTCTAAATATTCTACTTCGGCTTGCAAGAGTTCTGCTGTTTGAGCTAAATTTGACTCTACTTTTGGGTTAAATTTTTCTTGTAAATATGGTACTAATTCCTGACGGATACGATTGCGAGCATATTTCAAATCTTGGTTGGTAGAATCGCACCAAACTTGTAATTGGAAATCTTGGCAAAATTGACCTGTTTGGGTGCGAGTCACTTCTAAAAGCGGACGTACTAGCGTAATATCATTCAATAGCGAACGTTGCCAAGTTAAAGCTTGCAAACCATCCGCACCGCTACCGCGAATTAAATTATAAATCAAAGTTTCCGCTCTATCCGTGGCAGTATGTCCCGTAATTATGCAATGATAATTATTTGAGAAGGCGATCGCGCTCATTACTTGATAGCGCCATTCTCTTGCTGCTGCTTCACTTTTCAACGATCGGGAAGCTGTTTCTAGGTAAAAAGGTATACTCCAATTCTCCGCAAGCTTTTCTACATAATTAGCGTTTGCTTGTGAGTCATCGCGCCAACGATGATCGCAATGAGCAATACCGATATCCCATCCCCATTTAGGTTGTAAATCTAACATTAACTGAGCCAAACACAGAGAATCTTGCCCTCCAGAAACGGCAATTAACAACCTTTGATTGCGCTTCAACAGATGACGGGAGCCTATAGTACGATGTATATTTGCATGTAGAGAAGTCCACATCATTTAACAGATTATCAATTATCAACGATCAATTATCACTCGCTTTAGATTTTGGAAATACTATTGGTAATTATTCATTGTTAATTGATAACTGATAATTAATCTCTGTTTTACCTGCTTGAGCTAATGTAGAATTAATTTTGGAAAAAGGTTTGCTACCAAAAAAGCCGTTGCGAGCCGAAAGTGGAGAAGGATGTGCCGATTGAATGACTGTGTGACGATTTGTATCTATTAATTTCAGCTTCTTTTTTGCATAACCACCCCAAAGCACAAAAATGACCGGTTCTTGTTTTTGATTAACTTTACTAATGACTGCATCAGTGAAAGTTTCCCAACCTTTATTTTTATGAGATGATGGTTTATGTGCTTGCACGGTTAGTACAGAATTAATCATCAAGATACCTTGTTTTGCCCATGGTACAAGGTATCCATGATCGGGAATATCAAACCCAACATCATCTTGAAGTTCTTTGTAAATATTAACTAGCGATGGCGGAATTTTATTACCTGGTTTAACCGAAAAGCATAACCCATGTGCTTGATTCTCTCCATGATAAGGATCTTGTCCAAGTATTAAAACATTTACTTGTTCGTAAGCTGTAAGTTCAAATGCTGAAAATACATCTTCTTGTGGAGGGTAAATAATTTGAGATTTTCGTTCCTCTTGGATAAAATTTTGAAGTTCTTTAAAATAGGTTTTTTCCAATTCTTCACCAAGTACTGTTTGCCAGGAATCTGGCAGTTGGGGATAAGTCATATAATTTTAAATGCAGTTATTTTAGATTTTACTGCTATCTGCTAATAATTTACTCTTAATAAGTAAGTCGGCACAAATAAACCAAGCGGTATTACAGCTTGGGTAAATTACCCTCAAACCCTTATTAATATTACCTATTGCCTATTGCCTATTGCCTTATCCCAATTACTATTTTCAATGCCAACCTACTTATATAAAAAAATAATTTAATGACAAAGAAACCCGATATCTTAAAGATACTGAGTTTCTTTATTCTTACAACTAATTGAATTCTGCTTTCTTTATTCAAAAATAGGTCACCCGATTTTGACCATTGATCAGATTTGTTTAATTTATGATAAAAATTTTGAAAAATAACTATAAACCCAAATGACTAATTAAAGCTGCAAATTCCATTAGATAATCCCAGGTTTGAGAACCAATTACTCCATCTATTACTATTTGTTTATCCTTTTGAAAAGATTTAATTGCTGCTTGAGTGTGATACCCAAACACGCCATCTATTTTTCCGAAGTAGTAGCCTTCAAAGCCTAAAGTTTCTTGAATAAAAGGAGAAAATTTCAAGACGCTTTGAATTTTAGCAACATCATCACAATAACTACCACGACATAGTAAAGGTAAATCGGGACGTTGTCCGATGTAAAGCGCTTCCCATGTCACAACTCCAACGACGCTATCTTGCTTTAAGAAGGTACGATACTGAAATACTTCTACTGCGAGTAGGGTTATTTCACCGAATACACCATCAATGACAAGAGAAGGAACATCAGGTACTCTCTTGATTAAGAATTTTTGCAATTGTTTGACACAATCCCCAGTAGCACCAAATTTTAAAGTAGGTTGTTTGATTTGAACTGGGCTTAAAATCATGAATTTTTCCTCGAATTCGCTTCTGAAATAAGACATCAAGATGATGCGAAAGGATTCCGCAGAATAATAAGGTACACAAACGGGTACTTTGGACAATTTGTATGTATCTATACTTTCTTGTTTATATATTGCAAAAAACTTAGCTAAAGTACGACAAGATTAATGCACCTACAAACAGTGACAAATAAATGAAGAAACGTAGATTATTATTATTTACTGTAATATTGGCGATCTGCTTGCAGCAGCGCTTCGCTATCGCGATTATTTTTAGCAATTATCATTCTACTTGGGCTTCATCTTTAGATAAAGAAACCCTGACAATGATTACTTCCCCCGATTATCCTCCTTATGAATTTTATGAAACTAAAGGTGGGGAACGTAAAATAGTTGGTTTTGATATTGATATCGCCAATTATATTCAGAAGGAGTTAGGCTTCAAACTGAAGATTGTACAATCGGATTTTAATGGTTTGATTCCGGCACTTCAAGCAAATCGTGCTGATTTTGTGATGGCGGGGATGACTCCGACTCCACAACGCCGCAAAAATGTAGATTTTTCGATTATTTATTACGAAGCTCAAGATACTATTGTTGCTCTTAAAAGTCGTAATTTAAAGAAGCCAGAAGATTTATCAGGTAAGATTGTCGGCGTACAATTAGGAACAATTCAGGAACAAAATGCAAAACAAATTTCTGAAAAAGTTGCGGATATTCAATTAAAAAAACTTAATAAAGTACCAGAAATAGTTCAGGAAATTAAAGCTGGAAGAATTGATGCGGCGATTGTTGAAGATACTGTTGCTTTGGGATTTGTCAAAGCTAACCCAGAGTTACAGTTTAATATTATTCCTTCAATTGAAAATGCATCGGGTTCAGCGATCGCTTTTCCTAAGGGATCGCAGTTAGTTGAACCATTTAATGATGTACTGCGAAAAATGAAGAGTAATGGTAAATTGGAAAGTTTAAGTAAAAAATGGTTTTCTACAACTTCTCCAACATCACAAGATTTATCTAATAATTCACCTCCTGCTTCATCTGGTGGATTAAATTTAGATTTCAGACGAATTATTCCAGAAATACCATTTATCCTCAAAGGTATTCCTTTAACTTTACTCTTTACTTTATCATCAGTATTTCTGGGCTTATTTTGGGGAACTGCCTTATCATTTTTTAAGATTTCTGGAATAAAACCCTTAGGCTTTTTTGCAAATATTTATACATCTATTTTCCGAGGAACACCGTTACTTTTACAATTATCTTTAGTTTACTTTGCTACACCTCAGTTAACTGGATATAATATTCCGGCTTTGCAAGCTGGCGTACTTACTTTTACTTTAAACTCAGGCGCTTATATGTCGGAAACGATTCGTGGTGGAATTCAAGCTGTAGATAAAGGACAATTTGAAGCGGCAATGTCTATGGGTGTAACCTATGGAACAATGATGTGGGATATCATATTACCCCAAGCTTTGAAAAATATTCTACCTGCTTTAGTAAATGAAACTATAGGATTGTTGAAAGATTCTTCTTTAGTGGCAACTATTGGTGTAGTTGAAATCTTACGTAGTGCCCAAATTGTTGGTGCAAATAAATATATTTACTTTGAACCGCTGTTATTTGCTGGGTTGATTTATTACGTTTTGGTGATGGCTTTAACAAGAGTTGCTTCTGCTTTGGAAAGAAAATTAAGGCGAAGCGATTGAAACAGTGAACAATGAACAATGAACAATTAACAATTATCTACGAACAGTATATATGAATAAACCGATTATTCGTACTGATTATTTGTGTAAATCTTTTGGAAAGCTAGAGGTTCTTAAAGGTATTACGACAGAGATTTATCGAGGTGAAGTAGTTGCTATTTTAGGACCATCTGGTTCGGGTAAATCTACGTTTATGCGATGTATTAATTTACTAGAAGTTCCTACCAAAGGCAAGGTTTATTTTTACGATAATGAAATTACTCTGCCTAAAACTAATATCGCTAAAATTCGCCAGCGTTTGGTAATGGTGTTTCAACACTTTAATTTATTCCCTCATATGACAGTACTACAAAATATTACTTATGCACCCATAAAAGTGAAAGGTTTAGATAAGAAATTAGCGCAAATGAAGGGTTTAGAATTACTAGAAAAAGTTGGTTTAGCAGAAAAAGCCGATGTTTATCCCGCAAGGCTTTCAGGTGGACAAAAGCAGCGGGTAGCAATAGCTCGTGCTTTAGCTATGGAACCGGAAATGATTTTGTTTGATGAACCCACTTCCGCTTTAGATCCAGAAATGGTAAAAGATGTTTTGGAGGTAATGAGAAGTTTGGCAAATACTGGAATTACCATGGCGATAGTTACTCACGAAATGGGTTTTGCTAGGGAAGTCGCAAATCGAATCATGTTTCTCGATAACGGATTTTTGGCAGAAGATACTACACCCAAAGAATTTTTCACTCACCCCCAGTGCGATCGCGCTAAGCAATTTCTAGAAAAAATGCTTTAAATAGGGCTAGTTTCCTTGAGGCAATTTAATCAATACGTAATTTTTATATTTTGGTAATATATACTTCATACTTAATAAGTATAATTAATTATAGACAGCAAAAAAACTATATTCCTCACACCACACTATAAGCTCTCTTCCCTAAAAAGGTAGGAGAGCTTTTTATTTTAGTAAGATGCAAATATTACCAAAAAATGTGGTCTTTATATGTATGTACCCTCAAGGCTACAATAGGGATATTAAGGATTACAATACATACATTGAGCAGGATCGGCAAACTGTTTACCATCTGGAAATAATTTTTCTTTCCTAAAACCACATTTTTGACATTTATAAATCACAGCTTGAGTTAAAGTAGTTGGAGCACTGCACCATTCACAAGGTAACCCTTGAATTCGTTGAACAATATCAAAACCAGGTGTGAAACACTTTGGACAAAGGCTGTTAATTTTTTTTAAAAGATTGCAAGTGGCTTTTTCTATATTTCTCATTCGCGTTGGATTGTACATCGCTCGCATATCAGTTTCAAGATGTACCCTACCATTTAAAGATTTTGCTAAACCATAATTTACTGCTTCAACCAATTCTGCTTCTGTAGTAATTCCTTTAATTATCTCATCGCTCTTTTTTGGACGCTCGTTTAACATTACAACCAAACCATGTTCGGGAAAGCCAATTTTTTCCGCAAACTCAAAGGCTTGTTTGATATCCCTAACTTTCATGTGACTGTGATTAGTATCTGTCGATAATTCTTCCCCAATAATTTCTAAATTATTTTTTCTATCTATAAAAATGACAACTTCTCTATTACAAGAAATATAAGGTAAAGAAGGGTGAGGGGCAAAACTTCCTTCGCTAGCGATCGCTAAACTTTCACCAGTTAATAAAAGTACTTTTTGGGCTTTCAATCTTGCAGCTTCTATTTGACTGCCGGAGCGCTCTATCTCCCTTGTAAAAGAACCAAATTTGTCAGTATTAAAATCTTGCGGTACTGTTACTTTGATACCTAATTCGTTCTCAAACAGCGGAGCGATAACTCTCTCCTTTTTATGCATGGTAGCAAGTACGGCGACTCGGTTCTTAAATAATGCCTGACTATCCATAAACATAGTTTATCCAGTCAATAGTAAATCAATATAGTGTACACCAATTCATCGAAACACTATATATTAATTATGCATTTACCTTCATAGTTTAGGAACACTTTTAGTTAACAAATCATTAACAGTTATATAAGAATTCGGTTTGATTAATAAAATTATTGGTTGAAGTAGGGTTCGGGGGGAATAGAAAAAACTTTTGCGAGATTTTATGTCCCCAAGGCACGCTACGCTGACAAAAATTAATTAGGATTCCTATATTTTGTTTTTCTGTCAAATATTGACTCAAAAAGTGAATTTTTCTGAAACAAACGATTAAATTTAACCCTGATACAAATATACAGTAGAGTATCAGAAGTTGTTTTATATTTGTATAGTTATCAACTTTATTAATTATCTTATACTAGGGAAATTCAATAATAGAAATCCAGACAATAACCAAGTTTTACATGTTTTCTCTACACTAAGGGTGTCTGAGGCGATTATTTTTGATTAATTTCCTAGCTTGATTAATTATTCTTTTTTTGCAAAATATCTCAGTAAAATCTCTTAATTATTTTTACAGAAGACAAAGGAAGCTTTCTGAAACTAAACTCATTTTAGATAAGAAAAGCTTTTGAAAATTAACTAAAAATCAAAATATAGGAATTTAAATCTATGGGAATTTTCATTTTCCAGGGTGTTGTAATCGCCATTGTTGCAGTGATTGTCATCACTAGTTATAACGATTTAGTTAAGTATCGTAACCGCTACAAAAATGCTTATTCTCAAATTGATGTTCAATTGCAACGCCGTTATGATTTAATACCCAATTTGGTAGAAACAGCCAAAGGGTATATGAAATACGAAAAAGAAACTTTAGAAGCAGTAGTTGCAGCAAGAAAATCTGCAATTAATGCTAGCAGTCATGCAGCGCAAAATCCTGGCGATCCACAGGCTATGGGACAGTTGGGTAATGCAGAAGCCGCTCTGAGTGGAGCATTGAGTCGTTTGATGGTAATTTCCGAATCATACCCCGAATTGAAAGCCGATCGATCCATGAGCCAGTTGATGGAAGAGTTATCTTCAACGGAAAATCGCATTGCGTTTGCACGTCAAGCTTTCAATGATGCCATAACACTTTACAACACCAAACGAGAAGTATTTCCTAGTAATTTAGTGTCTAATGCATTTAATTTTGCTTCTGCCGATTTGTTAGAAGAAGTTGCACCTGAAGTCAAAAATGCCCCTCGGGTTTCTTTTTAAAAGTAAATTAATTCTTGTGCTACGGGCATCCTTGCCCGTGCAATTACAAAGATATCAGTCAGTAAAACTTTTAAAATAAAACAATTAATTAAGTCTTTACTAAGTCGAATAAGAAGTGAGAAACTTTTTCTATATTATTTTTTCTACAGCAAAAGTTTTTTAAAAAGTATTTATAAAAAAGTATTTATGAATTTCTTTGAAAATCAGGATAAGGCACGCCAAAATACGCAGCTATTATTCGGGTTGTTTGCACTATCAATAATAATAATGATTGTGGCAATTTATTTTGCCGCACTGATCTCATTCCGTATGGCACCGAGAATTTGGTGGCATCCGACTTTATTCTTTTACGTATCGGTGTTGACAATAGCAGTCATTACTTTAGCGAGCTTAAGTAAAATCATTAGTTTACGCCAAGGTGGTTCATTTATTGCCGAGGAATTGGGTGGAAGGTTACTGCTTGCTGAAACTGCTAGCGAAGAGGAACAACAGTTATTAAATATCGTTGAGGAAATGGCGATCGCTTCTGGTGTTCCCATCCCTAAAGTTTATTTACTCTATAACGAACCTAGTATCAATGCCTTCGCCGCAGGGTTATCACTTAATGATGCAGTAATTGGTGTTACTCGTGGTTCCATAGAAGAATTTAACCGCGATGAATTACAAGGCGTGATTGCACACGAATTCAGTCATATTCTCAATGGTGATATGCAACTGAATTTACGCTTAATGGGCTTACTTCACGGTATTTTGTTCATTTTTATTACCGGAAGAGAACTATTACGCATTCGCAATCGGATACGCGTATTTGGTTTAATTTTGATGGCAATTGGCGGTATCGGTTTAATCTTTGGACGTTTAATTAAGGCTGCTGTTTCCCGTCAACGAGAATTTCTTGCTGATGCTTCCGCAGTGCAGTTCACTCGCAACGCCGACGGTATTTCTGGAGCATTGCAGAAACTACAACAAATGGATTCCCGGCTACTAACACCCAACGCCGAAGCCGCCAGCCATATGTTCTTCGGTAACGCCCTCAGTATAAATTTTTGGGAAGATATGTTTGCCACTCATCCACCACTTGAAGATCGTATTCGTCGCGTTGGTGGAGTCAAGGTAAAAAATATTCAGTCTTCGCATCTAAATTCAGTACCTTCATCATCTAATAATTCATTAACAATGGGCTTCGCAGGTGGTAATTCCCAAGCTACTAAACCCGAAGGAGTCGTTACTCAAATAGGTACTGTCACACCTAAACATTTCGATCGCGCTCAGGAATTGTTAGCAGAATTACCCGAATCCCTGCGTTTGGGAGTGGGAGAAGCACAAACAGCAACGGCAATATTATTTGCTTTAGCCTTAGAAACTCAAAATTCCGAAACACAAGAAAAACAACTTACCTGGTTGCGTCAAGTTCAACCTGAAGAGTTAGTTGATTCAGTTTTAAGCTTAAATAAAGAAATTATTGAATCAGATTCCAATATTTATTTACCACTAGTAGACTTAACAATACCAGCCTTACGTCAACTTTCCGCCGAAGAATGCCGAAGAATATGTAAATGCATTCAAGGTTTAATTATAGCTAAAGGACAAATATCTGTAAGAGATTTCGTGTTGCGCTTAATATTGTGGCATCGCTTGCAACCTGTAATTGAACCAGATAGCAGCATTACTGTAAAATTTAACTCTATTGAAGAAATTTGGTCTGATTGTTTGCTAGTATTATCAGCACTAGCGCAAATTGGCGTAAGCGATCAGGATACAGCAGCTTACGCATTTAGTTCCGGTATTTTTCGACTTCCAGGTGCAACACAACAAGAAAAACCCAAAGCACTACTCAAATGTAATTTTTCAGATGTAAAGAAAAGTATCGAACGTCTCCGTCAAGCTGCACCCAAACTCAAACAAGCGGTAGTTGATGCCTGCGCTCATACCGTATTGGTAGATAATAAAGTGACTGCTGAAGAAGGGGATTTATTAAGAGCGATCGCAATGACATTAGATTGTCCTATACCACCGTTTTTAAACTCAAAGCGACGTAATTAAAATAATTTTGAAACAAATAAATGTAGAGACGTAGCACTGCTACGTCTCCAATTCCTACCGCCTTCAAACGCGTCTTATAGTTCCGCGCTATTTTATTTATTCCGAAGGCAGAAACTCACATCCTACATTAAAACTTTTACCTGCTACCTTTAAACTTGCTCCTGGGGAACTGGAGAAATTTGTGCTTCCAACTTTTCTTTATCTTGGCGACGTTTTTTAGCGTAAAGCTGAATACTAGCAGCCATTGCAATAATTAACCCGAAGATAACCCAAGCCGTAATATCGGTAGGAAGACTATTTTTAAACACCGCTAACATCACAATTACTACCAACATTATCGTGGGTGCTTCATTTAGAGCACGTAACTGCTGACTACCCCATTTACATTCATCCGCTGCTAACTGCTTCATTAAACGCTTGCAGTAATGATGATAGCCAATCAACAACACCACAAAAGCAAGTTTGACGTGCAACCAAGGTTGTTTTAACACTTGCGGTTCCGTTGATAATAAACCAATTGCCATTGCTACGGTTACCAACATTCCTGGGGTGGTAATGATGCTGTAGAGGCGTTTTTCCATAATTTGATACTGATTCTTCAGTATAGTGCGTGCGGGTTCAGCTTCTTGCTGGGCTTCTACATGATAGATAAACAAACGTACTAGGTAAAACAACCCAGCAAACCAAACGACAAAACCGACAATATGAAATGCTTTAAACCAGGAATAAGCCATGAATCGTAATCTTTCTCAACTTCTTTAAAAGGGGCGACATACATATCAGGTTACGTCAAAAGCTTTTCAATAAATGCTTGTAGATGCTAGACAAATGAAGAAATACGAACTTTACTATTGCCTGGATTAACTTTGAGGTAACGTGTATTTTTATGTAGATATTTATAGATAAGTGTCCCCATCATCTTGCGCCTCGTAGCGCACCAGAGCCGTCTTGGGGGTTTCCCCTATAAGCGACTGCTGAACTCGTTCATCGCTAGACGCGGCTCTGATGTTCCCGAAGGGTAGGGGGTGGATGTACAAAGCCGCTTTATTGCCGTTGTGTTACACAAGCGTGAGATTGTGAACGCAATAATCAGATAATCAAGGTACGGCACCAGACTGCTATTGTAAAACTTGCTGCCATTTCTGGATAAAATACAAGGTATTAATTTAAAAATTTATAGCTTTTGTTTTATCGGCGTGAATCTTGCCGTGGATAGGTTCATATTTTTAATACAAAAAATACAATGCAGTACTTGCAATTCTTTTCAAAAAGTATTGAATAAAATTCCTGATGTAGAGATAGTAAATGGCGATACCTTATAATTAATTTGTCATATTTTGAGCCAAAATAGGTGAAAAATATAAGTATGAAAGAATTTATTCATAGTGATATAACTAGTGATATTTAGCATCTACAGTACCCAATAAAAATGCAAGGTACATAGGATAAAACTAAGCATAAATACCTAAAAAAATACTCTTATAGTTTGCATTATTTTTTCCAATTTTAATGATAGATGAATCATGGTTAAATTAAAAAACTAAAAAATATTGAAAAAACTTGACACATGAAATTAAATCTTGAACTATATACTTGAACTGAAAAAATGAAGATTATTCTATGTCTATTTATCGTTAAACGTATCAATAATTAACAATTTTCAAAAACTGTAATATTTTGTAATAAAAATTTCATCCCGATGATTTAATAATTTTTTAATAAATTCATTCTTGAGAAAGTGACTGTGAGGTAATGCTGTCATAGTATGAAACATAAGAGTACTGCTCGCGGAGGTAAAGTTTATCGATAGTACTCCTATAAGTCAAGAACTGAAGTTAAAGAATGTTCGTGGGGTGTAACGTCTATGCCCTTAAAAATCCTTGTAGTGGATGATGACTTAGGTACTCGTCTATCGATTGGCGATTACCTAGAACTATCTGGCTACAAAGTACTCACAGCCAACGACGGTGAAGAAGGTTTGCGAATGGTGAACAAACATCATCCCGATCTAATTGTCACCGATATAATTATGCCGCACGTGAATGGCTACGAACTCGTGCGTCGCGTGCGTCAACAAGCTCGATTTCGCCTGCTACCGGTAATTTTGCTAACAGCGAGAACTCAAACGCAAGAAAGAATTTTGGGTTATCAATCTGGGTGTGATTTGTATTTACCCAAACCTTTTGAACTTGAAGAATTAGCAGCTGCGATCAGCAATCTTTTGGAACGAAGTAGAATTATTCAATCTGAATATCAATTATCGTTACAAGAAAATCTCAAAGGGGGCAATTCTATAATTGGAAAAGAATTTTCCAATAATGAAAAAACTAAGTTACATACATCTCTTACTACTAGAGAACAGGAAGTTTTAGAACTTTTAACTCATGGACTTTCTAATGCTGAAATTGGCGATCACTTGCATCTGAGTCCTCGAACTGTGGAAAAATACGTCAGCAGTTTGTTAAGGAAAAGCAATACTAGTAACCGAGCCGAACTAGTACGTTTTGCTATGGAGCATAATTTGGTAGAATAAATTCTGTTTTATGGATAAAATTTTTAACGTATAAGAAAATGATTGTGTAAAGACGTAGAATTGCACGTCTCTACACAGGCTTAAATGATTTAACGAAATCTAATTAATTTACGGTTACTGGAGGAGGAGGTGAATTTATGGGATTTGTTTGATTTTCAGTTAATGGTTTCCAGTAGCTAGTAACTAAACCAACCATTAACCACCATAGAGTATTTACCTGAGGACGATACCATACAGTATCAACCAAACCATGACCAAGCATACCCACTAAAGCGGCAATTCCTCCAATTAACCATAATCCTTCTATATTACGTTCGAGTCTCAAACGTCGTAACTGCACTAAACCAGAATTAAATGTGACAATCAAAAGCCATAGAAAACCGACAAAACCAATTAAACCAGTTTCTACCGCGATTTCTAGAAAAACTGAATAAGCACTTAAAGCTGTATAATTAGGACGTTGATAAAGTGGGTAAACTTTATTAAATGCGCTATTTCCAGGACCAATTCCAATAATTGGACGATCTTTAATCATGTCGATAACAGCAACCCAAACATTGATTCGGAAGTTATTGCTGCTATCACCCCTACCGGCGAAAATACTTAAAACCCTTTCACGTACGGGTTCTACAAATAATACTGCTAGAACAAATACCGTTACTAAACTGCCTAGAAGAATTGGCATCGACCAAGTACGCCAGAAGGTAGGCATATCGATACTCCACCAATACACTAACAAGACTAACAGTACTAGAAATGATAATACTAAACCAATCCAACCGCCACGACTAAAGGTAAGAACTAAACAAGCACCATTGACAATAAACATGGTGAGTGCTAGAGCTTTGGTCAACCCGCTACGCCACGCAAAAATGGCGACAAAACTCAAAATGACGGCAGGAAGAAGATAGCCAGCAAGTAAATTTGGATTACCTAAATAACTATATACCCTTGTTGTTTTAGATAAAGGTGAGGTTGGATCAACCCAAGTTGCCAGCGCCTTAGCACCAAAAAACCATTGCCGTAATCCGTTGACGCTAACAATTAAAGATATGTGTAGGTAAACGACAATTAACCAAGAACGAATGCGAGAAGATTTGAGTAACCTAGCACAAAGAGCGAACAGCAGTAAATATAAAGTTAGCTTTGTCCAACCTGCAAATGCAGCTGTTTTGACTGGTGATAATGATGTTGCTACAGTTGCTATTCCCCAATAGAAAAAAACAAGTAAATGTATTGGTGTAACCCCTGTAGCATTCTTATGTGCGGGTTCATCAGCTAAAGTTAACAGCAACCAGAATCCGACGCAGGCTATAAGTAGTAAACCAGTTAACGCATTAGAAACAAAAGGAGCCAGAATATATACCAGACTTAATAATACAAATGCGATCGCATCGCCCCACTGAAGTAAAATACTAGTCTGCCGCCAAGAGCTTAAAAGCCCTACTACAGTACGGTGTAGGTAGCTGGTAGTAATATATTGTTTCAAGGGAAGCGAAGATAAAGTGAGTTGTTGCCAAAAGAAATCCATATAAATATTGCCTTAGTCAATTAGCATCGAGCGAAAAACCTGGACTAATAATAATGTGGTTACTCCAAAAAAGGTAACCATATAGATTGCATTTAAAAAAATTGTTAAGTAAGTAACCTCGTGCAAGAGTCGCGGGTAATAGTTTTGTCTTTAACTATTACCGCTTACCCATCACTCCAGGCCAAATTACCTATAATCCGAAAATTTTCCGTCGATGCTAATTAGGGATTGTTGGGAAAGCAACGAACGCTCCTATTATAGATTCTGCGATATTGAGTCAAATTTATACATCTACAACAGCTTCAGTATTGCCCAAGTCTAGCGGCAAAGAGAAAACGTAGCGGTATCCTGATTCTGGCGAACCTTGAATTGTTATTTCTCCTCCGTGTACTTCTGCTAACTGACAGCTAAGTAATAAACCCAGTGTTTCGCGAGATACGCCACTAGATTGTGCTTGACCTTCATTTTTGGAGGAATCAACAGCAATTTCAGCTGTTAAAGTATTCTCGGTCACTTGTAAATTATCATTTCTCAAAGGCAAACTCATTGTTGGTTTTTGACTTTCTACATTAGTTTTAAAAGCTGAAGTTACATTGGATGCAAATTCCATAGAAGATATCTGAGAAAGGCGGAAATAGGGATCTACTTCGGTTATTCCTTCTCCCAACCAAGGATGAGAAACCCAAACGGTGAGGTTAAGCATATTTTCTTTATAAGAAACATGAATCCGCACAACGCTACCTGTAGCAGAAAGTTGAATCACGCTAAAAATTAGGTGATACAAAATTTGCCGCACTTTATCTTTATCCAAGGGCACAATACGATTTCGTCCAGGTTCTATGGATAAACGAATATCTTGCTCGCGACGGGCTGCTGCTTCTTCTAGAGTATTGATAGCTTGCTGACAAAGCATTTCAATATCTACAGGAGCAAGATTGAGTTCTGTATTTGTATCATCCATTGCTCCTAACTCAGAAATTTCATTGACTAAAGAAAGTAAATATCTACCGCTGTGCTGAATAATTTCTAGATATTCTCTTTGCTTAGTTGTCAAAGGACCGTAAATTTCCCGTCCTAAAACACTAGCCATACCTAGCACAGATGTTAAGGGAGTACGTAACTCCTGAGTTAACTGTCCTAAAAGCTGCAATTTCAATTGACTACTAAAAACTGAGTCTTGAAAAGCTGGCGCACTGATTTTGATTTCTGAGGTAGTATCATCTTCCAACTTGTAACTTGTAGAAGAACTACTTTTTATGGGAGGGGCTTGCAGTAATCGATTGCGCTCAAATTCACTCATGCTCCAACGAGCAATAATTTGTAAAAACTCGATATCCCTAGTTGTGAAATTGCGCGGAATTAAATCCATTACAGCCAATGCGCCCAAACAATGCCCTTCTGCATCAATCAGCGGTACGCCTAAATAGGCACGAATTCCATAATCTTGGACTAGCTTACTAGCAACTAATTCTGGATTATCCAGCTTATTAGTATCGTTAATCAGCACCATCTGCAAACTTTCTACTACCTGGGTACAGAAAGATTCTTGCCTTGAAAGTTGACGAGTTTGTGCTAGTTGATTCATTAATCCTAGTCGAGACAAACCCACTGCTGATTTGAACCAGTGACGCTCGTTATCTACAAACCCCAGAATCGAAATAGGCGCTTCAAGGAAGTGGGCCGCAGTTTGAGTGGCTTCTTCAAAAACAGGGATTGTTTCTGGCTGCCGTAAGCCTAGCTTCAATAAAGCTTGAAGGCGTTGCTGTTCTTGATTCTCAGGGGTTGCCCAACCATCTTTTGGACCAAACATTTTGTTTTCAGGCTCTACCATTACCGCTGCTACCTTAATTTTTTTTGGAAACTGTATTTCATGTAACCGTTGTTTCTGAGTCTTTACTATTCTTAAGCATTCCCCAAATTCACCTCAGACAAACAAGTAATAAAAATTTTTTTCCAAAGCGGGAAATTTATCCTATCCGCAAGCAGCTAGGTAGACTAGTTTCCTGGCTACTTAGTTGATGCTGTAAATATGTACCAGTTATATCTAGAGACTATAACGGGGTTTATAGATTTTTATAGATTAAATCACGTTAGTTTCCAATTCCATATGGGTAAAATAATTACAAGAAATAATTTTCGATATCTTATTTATTTACATATCAAATCATTCCAGTGAGTCTACTGATTTTCTCTACAGAAGTATTTATT
The DNA here is from genome assembly GCA_039200565.1 of Cyanobacteria bacterium P01_D01_bin.50. Lineage (GTDB taxonomy): Bacteria > Cyanobacteriota > Cyanobacteriia > Cyanobacteriales > Nostocaceae > Rivularia. Next base: position 26,061 of record JBCCSG010000064.1, read on the forward strand.
TTTTATCGTAAATATACTGTTGTCATTAGCTTGAAAAAGCTATGAATTATAATTATACAAAATAGAATTAAATTAATTATATTAATAGCTAATAGAAGGAGTGATTGCTTTACTAAGTCAATCATATAAAGATTAATAATAATCCAAAAATAAGATAAA
>JBCCSG010000065.1:0-26013 GCA_039200565.1 Cyanobacteria bacterium P01_D01_bin.50
CTGGAAGGCTAGCAATACGTTGGAAGTTGATACCGTTGGCACTACGCTCTAGCTCGAAGTGCGAGACGTTTTCTTCGGTGGCGGACGTCCAGTCGAGTTTAACCTCTTGCTTATGGACAGTGGCGTTGAAGGCGGCTAGCTCAACCGGAAGTGTCTGTTCGGTCAGGGTGATGACGGTAGACATGCTGGAACCACTGTCACCCCCACTGCCGTTGGCACCGTTAACGGCATTCCCGACGCTGTACAGTTTTACGTCGCCAGTGCCAGCTGCTGGAGCTGTCCACTCGAAGTTCCAGCTACCGGAAGGAGTCCTAAATCTATGTTCAATGTACTGCCGCCCGGCATTCATTCCAATTCGAGCACTGTCTTCGGTCATTGGGATCACAGCATTACCCACACCCTGTGGAATACCTGAAGCAGGATCGTCTAAGAAGACAGCCTGAAAGCCATACCCTGCCGGGTTACCCATCGGGGCACTAACGGTTACAGTGGCAAAATAGGTTCGGCCAGGGACGTATTCAGTAACGTTGGCACCACCATTGCTGAAACGATGGGTGGTGTCACTCCTCACATCAATAGTCAAAAAAGAATATGCTACTACTAGGAGGTAGTTTCATCAAACTCCTATTTTACAAGAGGCCAAGATGGTAAAGACACCTACCAACTCACAAGAAACCTTTTTGCTTGAGCTACCTAAAACCATTGAATTACAAGTTACTCAAGAACAGTTTTTAGCTTTAAGTGCAGCAAACCGAGACTTGAAACTTGAAAGAAACGCATTCATGAGAATTAATTGTGAATCCACCAACTGGTTGGGAAACTGGAAGATTTAATTCGAGTATTTCTGGAGAGTTGTATTTATCGTGGCGCAATTGTGGTGAATCGGGGTTAGTCTTTGACTCTTCTACTGGCTTCATTTTACCGGAGCTGCGCTACTCGCTCTCCCGATGCTTCCTGGGTTTCTCAACAGCGATGGGATGCCCTTACTCCCGAAGAAAAAGGAACTTTTGCTAATATCTGTCCCGCTAAAAGTAGTTGAGTTACGCTCTAGTTCCGATCGAATAGAGCCTTTACAAGCTAAGATGAAAAAATATATTGATAATGGTGCAAGACTCGGTTGGTTGCTCGATCCGAAAAGTCCCCAAGTAGAAATTTATCAACCTGGTAAAACGGTACAAGTATTGGAAAATCCCGCAGAGTTATTCGGTGAAGAGGTTTTACCAGGTTTCGTGCTGAAATTGCGTCGGATTTGGAATTGAAAATTGAAAGCCTATAAAAAGGCGTTAAGTAAAGCTTTACAATAAGGCGATCGCCATTGCAATATTTGCTCGCTACACCTAACAAACGAGGGTTCCACCAATGTCACAAAAGCTTACGCAAAACCCTAATATACAATAAGTTACTCAATAATTACCCTGGTGAGGCAACGACTATATTCATAGATAATCATCTAACCTGTAAAAGCTTGAAAAAAATTATATTCCAAAAGAAATAGTTGATCTCAAAACTCTATACATATGGATAGATAATTAACGATTACTATTCTCTCAAAGAACAATATTATGATAAACTCCCTACTACGTTCGTCTCCAAAATCGAACGCAAAGACGAAACCCCTGAACTGTATACGGGGAACATCTACCTTTCTTCATAAAGCATCACAGAAATTACTATCCCGGCATTCTAATCATTTAATTCTGTGGAAAACCAAAATTTAGCATATTTAAATAGATTCGTTACTATCTAAACTTCTGTAATATTAACTTTTTACAATTTATATTAATGATACAAATGATACCAAATAAAAGCAACATCAGGCGACGATTTGGTGCTGGTATAAGTTTTATCTATGTAGTTCGAGATTAACATAATAAAAGCTTAAATTTAAATAAAGTTTGAATATTTATTCCAAGACAATATAGGCTATCAAGCATAGATATTAAGTTAATGGTCAAAATTCTATGCAGCAGTCCAATAGTAATTCTGGAGATATTCTACGGCAACTAGTTACCGCTTCTGCTGTATTAATTGCTTTTATCGTCAACGTCTTATCAAACATTTTCCCACTTAACGGACTTACCATTGGCGGAATATCCAATACTTTATTCAAAGACGTTTTAATAATTCCCGCTAACTATGCTTTTGCAATATGGGGTTTAATTTACCTGGGATTATTTGCTTTTGCAATTTATCAAGTCTTACCTTCCCAAAGAGAAAATCCCAACTTACGCAAAACTGGATATCTATTAACAATTGCATCCATTGCTCAAAGTATTTGGGTGTATCTATTTTTATCTCAGCTTTTCGTGCTTTCAGTTATTGCAATGCTGTTAATCTTAATACCATTAATAGTTATGTATTTGCGCCTGCGTATTGGAACTACATCTGCATCACGCGCCGAAAAATGGTTTATTCGTTACCCAGTTAGCATTTATCTCGGTTGGATAAGCGTTGCGACTATCGTTAATATTGCAAGTGCTTTATATATCAATAAGTGGAACGGTTTCAGTATCTCCCCCGAGGCATGGACTGTAATTATGGTAATTATTGCCACAGTCGTAGCTGCAATATCACTTCTGCAACGTCAGGATATTGCATACAGCGGCGTTACAGTATGGGCATTAATTGCCATTGCGATCAAACATTGGGAAAATCAAACCTTGAAAATAGCAGCATTAACATCCACTTTCCTACTCATCGCAATCGGCTTATTTTCAAAGTTCAAAAGTCGAATGTTAAAAGTTAACAATTCTTAACTCCCAACTCCCAACTCCTAACTCCCAACTCCTAACTCCCAACTCCCAACTCCCAACTCCTAACTCCTACCTACTCACTACTCACTACTCACTACTCACTCCTAACTACTAACTCCTAACTTCTAACAACTAACCCCAAATTGAGGAGAAAATAATTCTTCTAATTGATTCAAAACTGGTAATCTACCACACAATAATAATTGATCGTGGTTTTGCAGTCGGGTTTTGCTATTGGGATAGCGAATAAATTTTCCTTCTCGCCTGATTGCTTGTATTTCTACGCCGTATTTTTGACGGATGTCTAAATTACCTAGAGTTTTTCCTAAAAGAGAGGAATTGGTGTTGATTTTTACCCACTGACAGGCGCTATTTTCTCCGGGTACGGTTGCTTTTCCTGATGCAAATTCATCCAAAGCAGCTATTTCTTGGGATGAACCGATTACTAAAAGACGATCGCTTTCTTTAATAATGGTTTTAGCGTCGGGATAATCTATTTCTTCTCCAGTGGTACGCTTTATTGCCATTAAGCTAACGCCGGTTAAATAGCGCATATCCGCTTGTTCTAACGTCATTCCTACTAGAGGTGAGTTTCGAGGTAATTTATACCAGCGTTTGTTTAAATCAGCCGTGGCGCGTCGCAAATTACGGGCAATTTGTGAGGCTGATTGTTCGGGACGAAAATCTAAGTAGTGGCGTTTGCGGATTTGCTGCATTTCTCGCTGTACTACTATTGACGAGAAACCTACATCTGTTAACAGAAAGGAAACCATTTCTAAACTGGCTTCAAATTCTGGCTGCACCACTTCTCGCGCCCCTAATTGGTAAAGTGGTTCAATATTTTTGTTATTTGTGGCGCGAACAACTATATTTAATTCCGGGAATAATTCCAAACCACGCCGCAGAGTAAGACGAGTACTCATCGGATCTGGAAGTGCGATCGCCATTGCTCGTGCGTGGTTGACTCCTGCTGTTTCCAATACATGAAAACTAATGCAGTTACCGTATACATAAGGAATCCCGGCTTCTCGTAGTTGCTCAATTCTCCTTTCTGATTGATCTATAACTACTACAGGAAGTTCGTGAAAAAGCAGCAATTTAACTAAATTTTTGCCTACTCTACCGTAACCGCAAACTATTACGTGATCTTTTATCGGTAAATCTTCGGCTACTTCGAGGGGCTTTCCTTCGCCGTTAAGATAGGGCTTTAACCAAGGCATTGATTCTCCCCAATCAAACAAAATTGGTACTAAACGCAATAGGAAGGGCGTTAAGACTAATGTTACTGCTGTTGTTCCTAATATAAGTAAATATACTCGACGAGATACCAATCCCAATTTTTGACCTTCGCTAGCAAGAACAAAGGAAAATTCACCGATTTGAGCCAGCCCCAAGCCTGCAATTAAAGCTGTTTTCAACGGGTAACGGAAAATTCTGACTAGAGGAGTGATGATTAAAAATTTACCAATAAATACTAGGGTCACCAATCCTAAAATTAATTCTAGATTTTTCCATAAAAATATCGGGTCAATCAACATCCCAATGGCAGCGAAAAACAAACTGGCGAAAATGTCCCGTAGTGGCTCCACATAAGTTAAAGTTTGATCGGCGTATTCGACTTCGGAAATCATCAAACCAGCGACAAATGCTCCCATTTCAATGGAAAGCCCCAATTGTTCGGTTAACAAAGCGATTCCCAAACACAACGCCACTACACCCAATAAAAATAACTCCTGACTTTCCCTCTGCGCTAGCAATCGCAACAAAGACGGAATTAGCCAAATCCCCGCAGCCACTGCACCCGCAGCAAATAAGCCTATCTTTAACAGTGCCATTAATACCGCCATACCAAGGGTTTCCGCGGGTTGATCGAGAGCGGGCAATACTGCTAACATTAATCCCAAGGCTAAATCCTGCACCACCAGGATTCCCAACATCACCTGTCCGTGAGGAGTATCCGTTTCATCGCGTTCCATCAAACACTTCAGCACTACCGCAGTGGAAGATAAAGATAAGATTGCCCCCAAAAATACACCTTGAATCGGTGAATCTACCCAACCAATTCCCACCGATACCAGAGTCGTTACCGCAATAGTTAAAATAATTTGTAAACCGCCACCACCCAAACTGATTTTCTTAACCTTATTGAGTTCGGCGAAAGAAAACTCTACTCCCAAAGCAAACAGCAAGAAAGCTACACCAAACTGTGCTAAAGTTTCAACTTGAATGAACTCCTTAATTAATCCAAACCCAGTAGGTCCTACAACCATCCCACCCACGAGATACCCTAGTAACACGGGTAATCCCAAAAGCGAAGCAAACAGCCCCCCACCCGCAGCAACAGCGAGAACTGAAACTAAATCAACTATTAATCTAAAATCTTCTTGCACAAGCTTATAAAAAAATATCAATAATCCCTTAAACCAGCATACTAAGTTTTGTGAAGACTGTCTCAGATCGGAATTGAGGGTGAGTGGTGAGTGAGGAGTTAGAAATTATAAATTCCATTCCCTATTCCTTACTTTATGACTCGGGGAATTTAACAAATGTCGTTTTATCCAATCATCCATGTCTGCTAGTACCTCTTGATAGTTAATATCGCAGTGAAGTTCGTGATAGCTATCGGGATACTCTCGTCTTTCTTTATCGGCTAAAGTTAAGCGTTCAAAAAGAATTTGACTGCTTTGGGGCAAAGTAACTCTATCTGCACCACCATGAAGGATTAATAGAGGAACTTCTATTTCCGCAGCATGAGCGCTAATCCAGTCAATAGTTTTTAATAATTCTGTGGCTAATCTTGCAGTACCTCGAGTGTGACGTAGGGGATCTTTGCCGCAAGCAGCGACTACTTCTGGATCGCGAGAAGCAGCAGAAAAGCCTCCTATTGATGTATCTAATGAAAAACGGGGTAAAAAACTAGATAATACTTGACCTAAAAATAATTTCCACGAAGAAACCCCTAATCCTAATGCTGGGGATAATAAAATTAATCCTTGTAGTTGATTTGATTCTCGTAAAATATAGTCTAAAGCAATTGTTCCTCCCATGCTTTGACCAATAAGAAACAAGTCTAGATCCGGCTCTTTGCTTTTAACTAATTTGAGAAAAGTTTTTAAATCTGCTCGATATTCTGCCCAACTATTAATATACCCTCGTTGCCCTGGCGATCGCCCATTTCCGCGCAAATCAAAACTATAGATGATGTAATGGCGTTCAATCAGATATTCTATCATTTTAGTAAAAATGCCACTATGTCCTCCATGTCCTGGTACTATTGTTAAAACGGCTCGTGCTAAATCTTGAGGATACCAACTTTGATAATACAATTCGAGTCCATTTGCATTCTGGAAAGTTCCGTCAAAGTTGCGATTCGTCATTATTAATGATTTATAATTTTAGGCGTGTTGATGTTTTTTATCTTGTCATATCAAGTATAGATTAGTAAATCAGTTAACCTCAAAACAGGGAATCGGGAAGGCTAAATTTCTACGTAATTTACAGACTAGAAACAATCTTTTAATCATAAAATGTCAATTATGTCTACTTGTTTATCAAACTTTTTTCTAATTTACTCATAAGTAATTTAATGTATATAGCGCTTTTTCTTCTTCATCAACTATATTCTTATGGTATGAGTTTTATCGGCAAATCTTATATTGACAAACTGGTTTGATATTCCAGTCAATTAAAAACCGCTATGGTAGGATAATTATTTTTAAAGTCTAAATCTATCGTGAATATAATTTGGTTTCGTCGAGACTTACGTTTAAGCGATAATGAAAGTGTTATAAAAGCAAGTGCTAATAACGCTATAGTTTTACCATGTTTTATTATTGACCCTTGGTTTTATCAATGGCAAGATCTTGGTAAGGCGCGAGTCAGATTTTTATTTGAATCATTAGAAAATTTAGACCGTAATTTACAAAAAATAGGCAGCAAGCTATATTTATTTGAAGGTTATGCAGTTGATATTATACAACAAATAACTCGCGAATTAATTGAAAAACTATATCAACCAAAACTGTATTTTAACCGCGACGTACAGGTAGAGTATGGTATCGAACGGGATAAATTAATCGTCGATTTTTACCAACAACAAAACCGACCATATCATATAGGTTTAAACAACTTTATTCAACCAAACGAACATCGTGAAGAATGGCTTAATGAATATTATACCTATCAAAGAGGAGACTTGCATCCAACACCAACTCATATCAACACGCCACAACTATCTTTAAATGCACCCCAACTTACGATTGAAGAATTAAAGCAGAAATATCGTGCTTTTTGGGAAACTGAAAAAGTTTATTTTCCTGGTGGAGAAACAGAAGCTTATTCAGTATTAAAATCATTCCTTTCTACTAGATTTAAGGGATATCACTGGAAAGTTTCTCGCCCTTGGTTAGCGCAAAGAAGAGCAACATCACACCTTTCACCCCATCTTGCCTTCGGTACAGTTTCTACGCGCACCGTATATCAAAGAACTAAAAAACGCGCAAATGAACTAGAAAAACAACCAAAAGCAATATTTTCCCTAAAAGCATTTAGAGATCGTTTGCGATGGCATGATAGTTTTACACAGCGTCTATACTCCCATCCAGAAATAGCTTACACTAATCGTTATCCGGAATTCGACGAATATTATAAACCAGATGAATTAACAACCCAACAACAAGAAATATTCCAAGCCTGGTGTCAAGGAATGACAGGTTTCCCGATGGTAGATGCAAGTATGCGCCAATTGAAAATAATGGGTTGGATGAATTTCCGAATGCGAGCGATGTGCGCTACTTTTTTAACAATAAATTGCGGCGTTTCCTGGCACCATGGGGCTAGGCATTTCATGAATTACTTGATAGATGGAGATTTAGCAATTAATAATTGGCAATGGCAAATGCAAGCAGGAATTACCAATCCTCTGAGTGATACCTTCCGCATTTATAATCCTACTAAAAATATTCAAGACAAAGACCCCGAATTAAACTTTATTTACCATTGGGTTGAAGAATTGAGGGGTTATAGTTTACCGGAAATTCTTGCTGGAGACTATATCGATGGAAGTTGCTATCCACAACCGATAATTGATTGCTCAAAAACACGTAAAATTAACGGTAAAATAGTTTCCGATTTACGTAAAAAAGTTAAGCAAAGATTGCTCTGCGAACAAGGAGAAGAATACAATAACGCCATGGCTTCAAAACAAACTGTAGAAAAATATCGCGAATCCAAAGATAGACAATACCGGGAATTTCAAGGTAGAAAAGCAGGATTGGGGAATGAGAAAGAAAAATAGCATCTATTAGTAAAAACTTGCGATAGAAATGCTGCTAATTTAATCTAGCTCTCATTTTCATCTAAATCCCCAACTTCAAAAGTTTGGGTTCCCACAGTTACTTTATCCCCAGTGACTAACTTTCTACCTCGACGAGTTTCGGGGGTACCATTAACTTTGACATTACCATCTATAATCATGTGTTTGGCTTGCCCACCAGTTGACGCGATACCCAACAACTTCAAAAATTGGTCAAGTTTTATCATAACAATTATCAATTATCAGTTATCAATGTCCATTCACCCAGGGCGTGCCGGCATAGCCCAATACCAAATGCCCCATCTTAATTAAAGTAACGCATTAATAAAGATTCTAATTTAACAATACCAATTGGTTTACTGACAAAATCATTTGCACCAGCTTGGATAAATTTATTGCGTAAATTATCATCTTTACTGGGTGTCATAACTACAACGATTGTATCTTTTAATTCTGGCGTTTTTCGCAAAGAAGTAAGTAAATCCCAGCCGTTAAACTTTCCTAATTGAATATCCAATAAAATTAGATGAGGTTCGTAAATTCGGACTTTTCCTAAAAAGCCTGTTCCGTCTGCAATACACTCAACTTGGTAGCCAATTGTTTGCAGATAATCTTGTAATAATTTGCTGGTATGTTCATCATCTTCCACCAGCAAAATACGTTTATTAATGAAAGTATTTGTGTCAGCTATAGTATTATTGATATTGTTTACTTTTGCTTGCCACTTACTTACCTCCTTTTCTTCTTGAAAATTGCCATCTGGAATAAATATAGTAAACCGACTACCTTTTCCAGATGTTGACTCTACCGTTACATCTCCACCATGCAAACGGGCTAATTTGCGCGTTAAAGCTAAACCTAAACCGGTACCTTCATACTGACGATTGAGTCGAGAATCAAGTTGTGTAAAAGGTTCAAATAATTGCTTAAATTGATGTGCCTCGATACCAATACCAGTATCGGATACTCGAAATGCAATTTCTTGGGGTACTTTTATTACTTGTAATGAAACCTTACCTTCAGAAGTAAATTTTATTGCATTAGTAAGCAGATTTAATAACATTTGCTTCATTCTTCGTTCGTCAACAACGCAGGTATTTACTCTTTTATCAATTGAATAAGTTAACTCTAATCCTTTTTTCTCAGCACGTTCGCGTACTGTTGATATCACATAATTACACAAATCTTCAACCTGTAAAGGGAACAATGATAGTTCTTCTTTTCCTGCTTCTACCTTGGATAAATCAAGAATATCATTAATTAACTCTAATAAGTGTAAGCCGCTGCCATATATACAGTCAATATATTCTCTTTGTTTATCATTAATAGAGCCGACAACTTCTTGTTGAAGCAACTGCGATAAACCCATAATTGCATTTAGAGGCGTTCGCAATTCATGGCTCATCGTTGCTAAAAATTCACTTTTTGCTCGACTACTAACTTCTAGAGCTTCTTTATTCTTCCGCAGTTCTAATTCAGTTTGTTTGCGCTTGCTGATATCTTCAACAATAGCAAGAACAAACTTCGGTTTCCCATTCGGATGTACAATCAAAGAAATACTTAAATGAGTCCAAACTTTACCACTATTTTTATGCAAAAGCTGTCTTTCTATTTCTAAGCGCTCAACTTTACCTAATATCAATTGGTTGTAAAGCTTTAAATCTCCCTTTTGAAAGCAAATATAATCTGTAATTCTTTTTTGACTAAGTTCTTCACAATCATATTGTAATATTTCACATAGTGCCGGATTTATATCAAAAATACTCCCTTTAATATCTACCAAACAGATGCCCATAGAAGAACGTTCAAATATAGCCTTAAATTGTGCTTCACTCTGTTTAAGTGCTTTTTGTACGGATTCTCTCTCGCTTGCTTCTATGGCTAATGCTACAAAATCTGCAATCGAACCGGCAAAAGTTTCTTCTTCTAAACTCCACTCATGACTTGAAGAAATATCGTCGTATACATGACATACTATACCTACCACACGACCCCTAAGCCAAATCGGTATTGAATATACCGATGTCACACTAAACACTTTAAGATAAAATTTTGATAGTTCTTGATTTACAGAAGCTCCTAAACTATTATCGGTAGAATTCATTCCTTTTTCTAAAACTGTGAAGTAACTTGGATAATCCTCTTTTTTTAAAATAATTGATTTGGAATAACTTTTGGTTCTATGGTTATATAAACTAATATTTTGCAGTTGAGAATAGTCTTCGTTATACAGCCAAACACCAACTTGTCCTACATGCAAAGTTATTGCTGCTGCCCGCATAGTTTCACGTACAGACTCAATCAAGTCTCCTTGAATAAAAGCTTTACTCCTAGCTAGTTGTAACAAAGTTTCGTTTTGCTTGCGTAAGAAATTTTCCTTTTTGTACAAAGCTGCTTCTATTCGATTGCGCTCTGTAATATTTCTTACTGCTGCTACCCTGATATTTTGACAGCCATTAGATATTATTTTAGCTTGAATTTCTACGGGAAATGTAGAGCCATCTTTTTTAATTGCAGTTACTTTATATGGTTTTTCATCACCTGAAATAATCTTTTCTCTAATTAACTCTTGGAATTCTGGCGTAACTAGTTCAAACCCATTTTTATAAATTAATTCTTCAACTTCATAGCCAGTCATTTTTGCTAAAACATGATTTACATCTAAAATCTTTCCTCTATCATGGAGCATTATTCCTTCAAATGTGGCCTCGGATAAAAAACGCCATCTTGCTTCGCTGCTATCTTCATTCTGAGGAGTTGTTTTCCCTATCCAAATATTTTTAAAGTAACGTTTTCGTCTCCCAATTGCAGATATCAATATTCGTTTCAAACTCTGCTTGTTAGTATTATCCCTAAGGATCACTTCCTCAGCACCCAACTCCAGGGCTTTTTGTAACTTCGCTTCATCTTCATTCTCACTTATCACTACAATTATCCCATGAGGAAGCGATGAATATAATGAGGCAATAATTTCAAAATCTTGAATATTTTTCAATGATAAATTCAAGATAACCGCATCAAAATTTTGAGTTACCAATACCGACTTAACTTCTGATAAATTATTATCAAGTACAGTAACTTGAAGAGGCAAAAGCAAATGCTTTTGCCACTCAGTATCGCTTTGATTAGTGTTTAAAAGTAGGATATTATAATTATTCAATGTCATGCTCCCCACCCATAGAGCAATTATTTGAAACCACGACGCAACCAAAGCATTACTTAGTGTCTCACAAACTGCTTCCTATATGAAAAATTATCATACATATACTAGTCTATTTTTAGAGCGTTTTTAGACCTTCACCGTAGGACCCATACAACGCCTTTCAAAAAAGAGTATTTTAATTTGAGTATAAATGCTCTTTACAATTACAAAATATATCTAACAGTACATTTAATTCCACTCCAATTTGGGATATTTAAAATGATAGCAGCCTTTCTCTTATAATGAAGCAATGACGAAAGACAGCATTAGAATTGTTTCCCTCATTCCTAGTGGAACGGAGATATTAGCAGCGCTAGGTTTGACAAATGCAATAGTCGGACGTTCCCACGAATGCGACTTTCCTTCTGATATTCAAAATATTCCAACTTGTACTCAAGCGAGATTAGATAGTATGCTCCTAGTAAGGAAATTCATGACGAAGTTAATAATTTGTTACAATCTGCTTTAAGCATTTATCAAATCAAAACAGATATTTTAGAGCAATTGCAACCCACTCATATTATTACAGATGGTAATTCCTACTTTAATCGTCCCGGACCGCGTTTAGCAGATTCCTTAGAAATTTTAGCGGAAATTATCCATCCAGAAATTTTTCAATACGGCTATCAAGGTAGAGGTTGGGAAAAGTTTTGAATATTATGTCCAGTTAAACACTTATGATATCTGTGAGGGCTGATAATGGGTAATAGGTGTACCGTACTAGAATAATTTAGTCATAAAGTCCTATTGCAGAATTTACCGCTTAATTATTAAATCGTATCCAATTCCCTATTCCCAAATTTTAATTAACTCCAACTTCTTTCCAACCATTGCTTATAGCTTTTTGCTCCTTGCTTGCTTCGCCTTAAAGTTCTCCTGCTAGTGCAATTGTAACTTCTGCAGCAGGTTTAAAGTCTGCTTTTGAACGCAGTTTTTCACATAAACTAATGTACCAAATTTTTCCAGCTTTCTCCCAAGCATAACCTTCTACTTAACCAAAGCAAAATTTTAAATAGGAATAAAAACTCCACCACACCAGTACATTATGGTTCAATAAAGAATTCCTAAATAAATCCCCCAAATACCGCGAATTTATAATATTTCCAAGGTACCGCCACTGTTTTAAAATCAGCTAAAACCAACATTTGCAATTGTGCATCTAAGGTTGCTAACCGATCTTGACTGGAATAACCGTAGCTAGCAGAATAATCTACACAATCGCTATTACTCGCTAACCGGGAACGAACTTCCTTCATAGTTGTTCCTTGTTGTTGTGCCCATTCTTCCCTCACAGCTTGGTAGATTTCTGTTAATGTCGGTGATTCCGGTAAAACTGGATCTGCATTCCAAAAACAGCCCCCTCCCTTAAGACTTTTACCAATGCTTTGAAATAACTTTGCTTTCATTTCATCGCTAACATGATGAATCGCTAATGATGAGACACAAGCATCAAATTCCATACCAAGATCGAATTTTTCGGGATTATTTGCCCATTCGCCAAAATCAGCTTCTATGCCATTCCACCGTTGATAACCAGCTTCAGTCATTTTTGATCGAGCAAATTCGATCATCCTGGGTGAATAATCGAGAGCGAAAATTTCAGCATTAGCACACCGCTTGAGTATTTTCATACTGAGTTCACCCGTGCCGCAACCTAATTCTAAAATACGACGAGATGTGGAAGGAACACAGTGAGCAACGGCTTCGAGCATTTCGTCATAGTGCGGTAACAGTTGGCGAATACCAGCATCGAAATCGGTAGTCTGCGCGAAAACTTCACCGGGAAACACTTGTTGCATGGAAATTTTTACCGTAAAAACACACCTAAAAACACGCGGGGAAATGGTAGCCCTGCCGCCTTCATATCGGGGTCCAAATTTGACACGAGCAATTTTAATTGCCGTGAAATGATATTATTAGATTATGGCGTTTAAGCCAAGAAAATTTTTCATAATCCGCGGTTGAAAGCACTGGGATATTTTTTTGGACTAAGTATCCCCGAAAGTTTCTATGTAGGGTTACCCCAAGGACGGAGCCTTTCTACTTGGAGACATAGAAGTGTTGAATTAAACCTCATGACTTTAACTGACTATTGTTGCTACAAATACTTAAATACAAGATTGAGACAAAGCACCATTTGTAAAATAAAAGCAGCCACAGATACACCAAAATTGTGGAATTTATTTAACATGGTTATAGACCTCACTAGTTTTGTGTGGTTGTGTGTTGTAAAACTTAGTTGTAATTTTGTCGGGGGCTCAACCCTTGACATTTTTTTTGCGCGTTTTGTATGTGCCGCTTTAAAAGCTAATTAGAAGAGATATTATCTACTTTTATATCAATTACGCAAGAGTAAGAGGTAACGGGATGATATTAGCCGCATCTTGGGTGCTATAAAAACACTAAAGCCTGGTAAAGGGGTTACCAGGCTTTCTAATTAACATTTATTGAGGTCAAATGTTTATTCGTGGTCAATGATTTGAAGAATTGAGAAATTCAAATACTAAAGTTTACTTAACTCATAGCAAACAACGCACTGATAATTTTTCCTATCTAGGAACTTGGCTTACCTCAATTTGGTAGATGCCACTCTTGTAATGCTGGAGTTTACTTGGGCTTTGACCGGAGACACATTATCATTTACCCAACTGAGTTCGTTATGCTTCGCTTGTGTCTTATTAACTAAGTTATCACCCCTTCTCAAAAATGAAACCCCTTATTAACTCAAATTTACGAGTCTTCAAATTTCGCAATATATTGACAATGTGGTTATGTAAACCCCGTAAGCTCATCTTGAGAAAGTTGAACGGAAACAGCTTTAGAGTTAATAATAAAATGTTCGGCATATCCTCGATTCCTACCCGCCACTTTTTCCAGCTTGCCAAGCTCCTATGAGGATGGGTTTTCTGCGGAGATAGAGACTTGAATGCCAGTATTAATTTGATAATGGCGGTTAGTTCCACCGTGATAGCCTGTGAAGTAGATAACACCGACGTTGGTACATAGAAGCAGGAAGTTAACACTTTTTCTGCCAATGAGTAGATTTAGATAAGTTTAATAGAACAGCTATGAGTTTTGGAGTCAAATTAGATTAAAGAATCATACAGATATATTTCTCAAAAATTTTTCTTATTCTTTTTGCCTTTTATAAATCCAGATGAGGAGAGCGATAGACAGTGCTTGTATGCACTATTAGAATTCTGTACGTATTTTTCGATATATAATTAGACCATCAAAACGTAGCTAAAGATACACACAGTTAGTAAATGTACAGATAGAATGAGACAAGACCAGATATTTGTTATCGGTGTTTGATTTTTGAATCCACGGGCTCCCCATGTCTGTGGTTAGTTTTTATTTAGACAAGAAGCATTAAATGCAATCTCTGAATAAAAGGATTATTTAGCACTGTTTACTATTGCCTAAAAAATGAAGATGAAAACTAAATATCTATATTTTATAACTCATCCTTCAAAAATAACCCTAAAGGGTGAGGCAATACTTGACAAATATCTGTAATTATGCGTTAAAGCGAAATACAAAGGAGTTTGTATGAAAAGAATGTGCTGGTTATCCAAGTCTGGCGAAGACGGAGAGAAAATTTTGCACTTGCAGACAGCACCGAATGAACCCTGGCGACCATACACCACTTTTTCACAATTCGCAGTACCAGATTATAGAATACCGGGCGGTTCCAAAGGATATGCAACTTTTCAAAAGTTATTAAAAGCAGGTTGGACATTAGTATCGAGCGCCCGCGCTAACGAATTTTCGACACCAGACACATCAGACGCTTCACTTGAAATGTAAATGGAGAATGGGGAATGAGATATGGGTAGTTAAGAGTTAAGAGTTAGTAGTTAGAAATAATTTATTTTCTCCCTCTCTGCCTCTCTCTCCCCCTCTTTATTTTAAATCCCTCTAGCTTCTCCTTCTCCGCGAGAATCGGCAGCACCTTCGAGGGTGCCATCTGGTTTGACAATGATTAGGTTAGAGTTTCCCCAAGGGTTGGTTTGCTTGATTTTGTGTCCCCGACGCTTTAATTCTTGTAGAGTCAGGGCATCCAACCCCCAAGGTTCGACGCGCAACATATCGGGGAACCATTGATGGTGTACGCGAGATGCAGAAACTGCTGCGGCTGCATCCATGTCGTATTCCAATATATTAAGAATAATTTGCAATACTTGAGTAATAATAGTGCTACCTCCAGGGGTACCTACAGCCATCCGCAAGCGACCGTTTTCGGTAACAATTGTAGGAGTCATGCTTGATAGGGGAGTTTTGCGAGGTGCGATAGAATTAGCTTCGTTACCGAGCAAACCAAAAGCATTGGGGACTCCCGGTGCTGCTGCGAAATCATCCATTTCATTATTGAGAACTATTCCTGTTCCTGGTGTGACTATACCAGCGCCAAAACCCAAGTTAATGGTAAATGTCAAACTTACAGCGTTGCGTTGAGAGTCGATAACTGTAAGATGGCTGGTTTCTGTAGATTCATGATATTTGTTATTTTTTATTTTTGGATTGTGAGTTGCAGATATAAAATGAGATGGTACAGTTCGACTAAATTTCTGTAATGTCTCTTTATCAATCGGCTTTACCTCATCTGAAGGTTTTGCCCGCTGCATATCAATTTGCTGACGGCGAAGTTTTGCGTATTCTGGCGAGAGCAGTGATTGTAAGGGAACCTTAACAAAATCAGGATCGCCTAAATGTTCCGAACGATCAGCATAAGCAATTCGCATCGCTTCCGCCATTAAGTGTATCGCATCGGGGTGGTGCCATCCTAAAGATTTTAAATCAGTATCGCCAATAATGTTTAACATCTGCAATAAATGAATGCCTCCCGATGATGGCGGCGGCATTGAACAAACTCTAGCTTGGCGAAAATTACCGCATACTGGAGTGCGCCAAATCGGCTTGTAGGATTTTAAATCTTGCAGAGTGATTAAACCGCCATTTTTTTCCATATCCGAAGCTATGATACGAGCTATTGTTCCCGTATAGAAACTGCGGGGATTTGCGGCAATAAGTTGCAAAGTTTTTCCTAAATCTTCCTGCACAAGCTTTTCTCCGGCTTTATAAAAATTACCGTTGCGAGTAAAAATAGATCGCGCTGCTTGGTTACTAGCAATCATTTTCTTACGTCTTTGCACAGCTTGTATAAACAGATTTTTGACAATAAAACCATCCTTCGCCAGCCGAATAGAAGGAGCAACAACCGTACTCCAAGGTAATTTACCATAGCGGCGGTGAACTTCATACATACCCGCCACAGTTCCCGGCGTTGCCACAGCCAAATAACCATTGATACTTGCATTGCGGCGCACTTTACCATTACTATCCAAATACATATTTTTTGTCGCTTGTAAGGGAGCGCGCTCGCGAAAATCTAAAGCCTGAATTGTCCGGTTTTTTGAGTCGTGCATTAACAAAAAACCGCCACCACCAATTCCTGCCGAAAAAGGTTCCACTACAGAAATTGCAAAAGTCGTCGCTACAGCTGCATCGATCGCATTGCCACCTTTGCGTAGTATTTCTAACCCAGCATCGCTCGCCAAAGGATGGGCTGAAACTACCATTGCTTTTTTACTACGTAAAGGTTGTACAAAAGCGGCGCTAGCATTTTGCTGATAAAAAATAATACTTAATAAAATAATTGTCAGAGAGAAAACACGCATATGATTTTTGACTCAAATTAGTAACAAAGTTTATATCACGATCTAAAGCGTTTCTCTTTTAAGATTTATAGTTATTCGATAAAAATCAAAGGTTAAAGGTCAAAGCAATTTACCTAATATATCTTTTGTAGTAGACAAGATGCCCACACTACAACACGAAATAAAACTCTTTATCACCGTAAGTAATTAGCTCCCACTTGATATAACCCCGTACCCGCACACATAATTATCACTTAACCAAGCGATAAAAGATGCTTTATCTAATCGCTGAAACTGACGATAGATAGTCAAGTATAGATTTTAACTTTACATATTCTTTAATTTGGATGCTTATTGTGACATTCAATAATCATCTAAATAGGTTTTCTGTAAATACAAGGAACAGAGGAACTTTCTGCTCCCTTATTAAACTTGTGTTTATTCTCGTAACGTATATCAAACATCATAAATTTTAGATAAACATTCACCTACACTAAAACTTTTTTGAGTATAAAATATACAGTTGATATCAGTGTTGTTCCATATTGTCTGACTAGAATCTGATTTGTTCGAGTACTCTGTCATTACTACACGCGCTAGTTATTGTGTAGATTAATGGCAGCAATGCCGTCTGTATTTTTCAATTGTCAGTAAATTGGTTGAGATTGCCTCAATTTGGAATCATTACCAAAAACCAAAGGCTTTAATCTCTGACTCTGAGATATCCCGTTTTTGGGGAATGTGCTTGAGCAGCTCGAAAGTTCAAGTATTGATATTGCCTACGAAAAAGTAACTCAAGTAAAAAGGAAAAAAGCAAATGAATGAACCTAACGATATTATTTCTCAAGCAATTGACATAGACATAAATGGTGGATTCGAGACTGGAGATTTCACCGCTTGGGAAGGCATTGGCGATATCACTATCGAAACAGCAGAATTTGGTGTTATTCCTACTCAGGGTGATTTCCAAGCTTTATTAAGAACAGAGTTTGGTTTTATTAGCGATACCAACCTGGAAAACTTCTTAGGGTTAAATTCTGGAGATATAGACGGAATCGGTAACGGAGATGCCACTCAAGGTTCAGCCTTACGGAAAACGATTACTGTAGAAGCAGGGGATGTTTTAAGCTTTGACTTTAACTTCCTTACTAACGAAGTAACACCGACATTCTTCAATGATTTTGCCTTTGTCTCCATCGTTCCCAATTCATTATCAGAATTAGCTGACACCAACAGTTTCTTTGAGTTATCCCCCACAGAATTCTTTGAGGAGACAGACTACGATAATTTCACCTTTGAATTCTCCGAAGCTGGCACCTATACAGTAGGTATCGGAGTAGTGGATTCGCAAGACACTATTGTTGACTCAGGGTTGCTAGTAGATAATTTGAAGGTTGTTTCAGCCGATAAAGCAATTTTAGGAACAGATAATAGCGAATCCCTGTTTGGCGAAGTTGGTGATGATAGTATCTTCGGAAAGGGAGGCAACGACCAAATCTTTGGTAGCGAGGGTGTAAATCATCTTTATGGTGGTGCTGGAGATGACACCATGTACGGTGGTTCCCAAGGTGATTCCATGTATGGTGGCCAAGGGAATGACCTTATTTTCGCTGCTGAAGGCGATAATATTGTATTTGGTGGATTAGGAGACGACACCATTAATAGTGGTTCTGGTAACGATAAAATTGTTGGTGGCTTTGGCGACGATACCATCTGGCTTGGCGGTGGTGATGATATCGTTGTCTTAGAAGCAGGTAAGGGAATCGATACTATTAATAACTTCCAGTTAGGTCAAACTACCTTTGAAGTTTTTGCTGATACCAATGACCTTTCCATTGTAGACGGTGCTAGTGGTGCTGAAATTTCTTTATTCGGAGATCTTTTAGCAGTTGTCAGCTTTACTTCAGCTAATACACTTATGGATAATATCGATACTGTTTTTGCGTAATCGGATTAAAGCGAATATTACCTTGATTCAATCCAAGCTCATTTGAATCAAACACACCATATGTCCTAGATGTTACAGCGGTACATCTGGGACATATCACATTTATATAGATTGCTTAGCTAGTAATTTTTTTCTTCCCCCTCTCCTCTGTATTCCCCATCTCCCAATTTTCTAAATCCAATTTCACCTCAGACTCGTATAATTGATGAATCCTAATAACCCGGTGAGAAAGAACCCTATGAGAGTCAAATATTTAGCTACCTTAGCGACTGTTTCCGTATTAAGCTTGGGTGTTGTAGTTGGTTGTGCTAATCCTTGCGCTGGTAAAACACCTGAAGGGGGAACTACTGAAGTAAACCCCTGTGCTGCCAAAGATAAAAATCCCTGTGCTGCCAAAGATAAACAATAATCTCGAATAAGAATGACCATATCCCCCCAATTTCGTGAAAAAGGGGGGCTTTTTTGTACAACTATTACCGCTGCACAGAAGTCAATTTTGGTTTGGTGAAATACTAGGATTTATTAACCTTAATATACCGTCTACCGCTACCGCGATGCTCTTTTTTTTCTTTTGAAGGCTTCTTTTCTACTTCTTCATAAGTATTAAATTGATTTAAAGCTTGAGGTATAGAATTTTGAACAAACGAAGGTAGCGCTACTAAAATCCATAGCGGCAAAATCAAGTATAAAATTTTCATATCCTCTGAGTCTAGTTAGGGAAATTTGCTATTAATTCAAGAACCTACATCCCTTTTAAGGCTAGTTACAAGTCAAACAGAGAACATTGTATTATTAGTTACTGAGAATAAATTACTTTTTGATAGATTTTTTGGATTTGATAAGAGGAAGTAATTAACCATGGCTCAAAAAATTGTCGAGAGGTGAAGTTTGGCAGTTATAACAACAAGCTCAAAAAAAACACGACGCGATAAACCGATTGAGTTCGCAGAAGCATTGTAGTAAAAGCTTTTAGCGAGGTAGTATTTTAAGGTATCTAATATATCTTGTTGTAATCGGTATTTACGTAATTACGTTTGTTATGCTTGAAGGTGTTAACAAACGAAGAATGAATATAATAAGTAATGAAATCTAATCGTCCTTGGGTTATCGCATTTTGGTTTTATATTGGACTTATTTTGGCAATATCTTTATCAGCTTATTTAAAGATTATTCCCAATGAGATAAAGCAATTCCCTTATTACGACACAATTTTACATTTTCTATTAATAGGATTTTCGGCTTTTTTAGGACATTTAGCATTTAATAAACGTCAGATAAATATTTTAAATTTTTCTCTTCCTTCAGTGCCGATTGTGATTAGCTTTTTTGTTTTGATTGAAGAATGCTTACAAATGTTTTCACCCCATCGAAACTTTGATTTAGTTGATTTAGCGGCGGATTTTTGTGGGATTGTTGTATTTACTTGGTTGGCACAAAGAGTGAAGGTGAGGGATTCTGAGGAAAATCAATCTTAATTTTTATAGCAGTTGTTAGAGGATGTTTGAAAAGTTATAAATAAAACTCCCAGACTTTCAGATCCCCCATTATGCCCCTTAAAAAAGGGGGATAATGGGGAGATAATTACGTTTAGAGGGTACCGAAGGCGTGAAACCTATTCACACCTTCAATACTCTTAACTCTCAAAACTACGGTTCGCGGCAGATAATGTATTGATGATTATGATCGTTGAAATAAGACCACATGCGGCGCATGTCGTTTTGTATGGTGTTATATTTCCAGTCGATATCATTCACTCCAGTGACATACCAGCCAGACCATGAACCATTGAACCATTGAATTTTATAGGCCACAACATCACCCTGTAAAATCTTATTATCCATCTCAGTATTCAATCCTTTGGTCCATCTTCTGTCTCTTGCTGCTCTAGATTGTTTCAATTCACACTTTGCTTGGGTTTTAAGGTCATGTTTGATACAGTGAGGGTGACCACCACAAATACTAATTGTTGATCTAGCTGTTTGTGTACTAGCCATTGATGGTTGAGCTATTGATGGTTGAGCTATTGATGGTATAGCTGTTTGTGCCAAGGCTGGTAAAGCAAAGCCTAATACAGAAATAGCTATTGCACTAGTAATACCTATTAATCGTTTCATTGTTTTACCTCAATCTGAGTAATATTTAACTTAAATATCTAAGTATGAATATCCCAAAAGCTCGCGACTTGAGTTTTGGAATTTGGATTAGGAGGGACGGAAATGATTAATGAATCATGTCGGAGTTCATCTGCATCTCGCCTCACTTCCATTAATAGCTTCTCTGATAAATCCAAAATTGAAAATATGGAAAAGTTAAGTATTTTATCGCACTTTCATTGCTATGTTAAAGTTAAAAAAATCAGGAAAGTTAAGTAAAACTCAGGTAATTTATGGTTCTTATTTTATGAGGTGATTTCGCTTCTTGTGGAACTAATTTTTATATGCTAAAGCTTTTTGGCACTAATACATTATCCAAACTACTTGAGTAAGTAATTGTGCTACGCAATAAGTAAATACAATCACGATCGCAGCAGTTAAAACCTGTTGATAATCTATGATGAATTTAATTTGTTCAGAGAGGATTGAACACCAAGTAAAGCAGTCGTAATTACCAGGGTATTTTGTATTACATCGAGTTTCAGTAGCACTAGAGGATTATCAAAACGTCGCACTAAAAGACAGAGTACATAAAATTAAGTTATATACAACAAGAATATCCTTAACAAATAAATTCCTAAAATCAGGAATAAAAAATCGCTAATTTTTTGTCATAAAAGTAACTTTAGTAACTTGTTAACGTCAAAAGTATAAAGAATCTTAATTTTTTTACTTCCAGAAAATATTTACTGAGTTTGATATTTTATAAATTATATTTCAATGTCAGACTACACGCTCCCTAAAATACTCAAATTGTCCCTGCTGCTTAAAATACTGCAAATAAGAGGCTTTTAGGTAAATTCAGCCTCAATAAAAAACTGCTTCAGAGGAACTACTTTAACAAAAGTTTTAAGTTGATAGAAGTTACTTTACATCCAATTAGAGTCTGTAGAATTGCTGCAAAATGATAAATATCAAACCCGAGTTAAAATCACAGATTCACACTGAGATTGTTGGTAATTATAGCAACATAAAAATATTTTTATCCCTTAAAAATTAAAGCCATTTATGAAGTCTTAAATAATACAATTATTCGCGCTTTTAGTAAATAAATTGATACGCTATACTAAGGTGAAACAAGCATAATTTTGCGCTTAAAGGATTATTCCCTTAACCGCAATTTCTATGAAAATTAACCAAATTTAGGAACTTTTGATGCAGTTGTTTCCAATTTTGCAATTCATTACCTCAGTGACGGGAACCCTTGACGATCGCATTCGTATTATTTTACATATAAATATTTAACACATTGCAGTATGGAGGTATTTTCTGCAACTTAGAACATGTCGCTTCACCAACACGTCAAGAAGACGATACATCTAACAAACTTTTAGATGTGGAGACTCAATTAAAGTGGTTGCTCCACATGGGTTTTCATGATGTTGACTGTTATTGGAAGTGGCTTATTTAGCCCTACTAATTGGATTAAAACCAAAATTATAAATAAACAACTACGGTATAGTTAATGAATTTAATCTGGCTTTTATTAAAAGCTTCTTGGTTGCAAGTAGCGATAGCTGTTTTAACGGGTTTGGTGAGTGGTGGAGTTACAGCACGATTGATTGCCTTGATAAATAGGGCGATTGAGGATGGTTTTCAATCATCCAACACTTTCGGTAACTTGATTTGGCAGTTTCCGACTTTGGCATTAATAGTAGTTATCAACAGCGTTATTTCTCAAGTTTTACTCATAAAGCTCTCCCAAGAAGCCGTATATCAATTACGCTTACGCTTGAGTAGAGGAATCTTATATTCTCAACTGCGACATTTAGAAAAATTAGGCACGCCGCGTCTGCTAGCAACCCTTACAGAAGATGTAGCAACATTAACCGCCACAGTCTACGCAATTCCTTTTATCTGTGTTGACATTGCCATAATTGCTGGATGTTTGCTTTATTTATCTTCTATCTCGGGGACTGTATTTGCATTTACCATCGGCTTCGTGATGATAGCTGTTGGTAGCATCCAAATATTGATAAATAGAGCCCAGGGTTTCCTGATGTCAGCGCGAGATGAACAAGACAAATTACTTAAACATTTTCGCGCTATTACCGAAGGTATAAAAGAACTTAAACTTCATAGCACCCGCCGTCAAGAGTTTTTAGAAGAAGAATTACAGCATAGTGCAGCCATATCCCGCGATCAAAATTCAGCTGCATTGTTAACCTTTTCGATTTCTACGGGATGGGGAAATTTATTATTTTTCATCCTTGTAGGTTTATTACTATTCGTAGTACCGCGAATAGCAGCAGTTTCCCCTGGTGTATTATCAGCATATATATTGACTGTTACTTATTTAATGTTACCAATGCAGAGCATATTAGATAAATTACAAGACTTATCTAAAGCCAGCGTAGCACTACAGAAAATCGAAAGAATGGGTTTGGTATTAGCTGGTAATAAAGAAAACTATGTAGAAGGAAAAAATCTTGATATAAAAGCATTTTCCAAATTGGAATTAAAGCAAGTTGTTCATGCTTATCCAGGAGAAGACAAAGAAAACTGCTTTAGTTTAGGTCCCGTCGATTTAACCTTTAAGCCGGGAGAAGTGGTGTTTATCGTTGGCGGTAACGGTAGCGGAAAATCGACTTTAGCCAAACTAATTACGGGGTTATATATTCCCGAAGCTGGAGAAATTAGATTAGACGATCAAGTTATTACAGATGAAAATAGGGAGTGGTATCGCCAACATTTTTCAGTTATTTTCTCCGATTTTTACTTATTTGAAAAACTTTTAGGCATCGGCAAGCCAAGTTTAGATGAACAAGCGCAGGAATATTTACGGCAGTTAAAATTGAGTCAAAAAGTCACCATAAAAAACGGTAAATTATCAACTATAGAACTTTCCCAAGGGCAACGCAAACGCTTAGCTTTATTAACAGCTTATTTAGAAAATCGTCAGATTTATCTATTTGATGAATGGGCATCAGACCAAGATCCAATGTTTAGAGATATTTTTTATAAAGAGATATTACTAAACTTGAAAAAACGCAATAAAACAGTATTAGTTATTAGTCACGACGACCATTATTTCCACCTTGCAGATAGGATAATAAAATTAGATTACGGTAAAGTAGAGTATGACCGGATGAATTCTCAATTGAATGTAGAGAATGGATTAATTAAGCATAGTTAGTTAGTAGGGTGCGTCACGGCATGAATATATTATGAATTAAGGTTACAAATTGAACAAGCCGTAACGCACCACAATATTTAATTTTAATTAAGTAGGTTGGCATTGAAAATAGTAATTGGGATAAGGCAAGCCGGCAAAAGGCAAAAGGCAAGCTTGAATAAGGGTTTGAGGCTAATTAACCCAAGCTGTAATATAGCTTGGTTTATTTGTGCCGACTTACTTATATTCACCTTGTGTATAAATTAGAAATTATCCAACAATATTAATTAGGACTAACGATATTGTCACAATACCCGGATGGTGCGTGACACCATAACCCTTATTACTGGGTTAACAATTAGTGAGTGTACGAGCGCCCTACAAAAAAATGTGCCAGTTGCTGCCATTCCTATTAATATAAAATATCAACAGATTAATCATGAATTGATAATTGATAATTGAATAATGGCTAAAGTTTTTGACTGTATCACAGAAGAATTACAACAATTTATCGCAAACCAGCACATTTTCTTTGTTGGTACCGCACCTTTAGATTCTACCGGACATGTAAACCTTTCTCCCAAAGGATTACAAAGTTTTCGTATACTTTCGCCAAATAAAGTTGCTTATTTAGATTTGACAGGAAGCGGAAACGAAACATCAGCCCATTTACAAGAAAATGGACGTATAACCTTGATGTTTTGTGCTTTTGAAGAGCCACCCTGTATTTTGCGTCTTTACGGTCACGGGAAAACCATTTTACCCGGAAATTCAAAGTGGGAATCTTTATACTCGCAGTTTCCCGAGATTCCTGGAAGTCGTCAAATAATTGTAGCTGATATCGAACGAGTACAAACATCCTGCGGATTTGGCGTACCCTTATATGAATATCGATCGCAAAGACAGACTTTAATCAATTGGGCTAATAAAAAAGGAAAAGAAGGAATTAAAGAATATCACAACCAGAAAAATCTCATTAGTATTGATGGCTTACCGACTCCATTGGGTGAAATATTATAAAAATTGAGATTGCAACTCATTCCGGACTCTTAACTCCTAACCCCTAACTCCCAACTCATAACTATTGAATTATGGTACTGCAAATTAACCAGCAACTAACCCTCGAAGAGTTTCTCAATCTTCCTCCTGGTGAAGGAGATATCACTTACGAATTTATTGAGGGAAAAGCAATTCCTAAAATGTCACCAAAAAAATTTCATTCCAAACTTACCCGTGCTCTTCTTAATTTGATTGGAAGTTTATGTGAGAATAAAGGGGAAGTATGTCCAGAATTAGCGATTACATTAACTCGTCGTGGACGTAATTGGGCACCCACACCAGATTTACTATATATTTCTAACGAACGTTTACCAGATGACTGGGATGAAGAGGGAGCTTGTTCGGTAGCACCAGATTTAGTAATTGAAATTATCTCACCCGGACAAACTTTTGGACAAATGGCTGGTAAAGCGCAAGATTATTTAAATGCTGGCGTATTGCGGGTTTGGGTAGTGGATAGTAAAGCCAGAAGTATCACGGTTTTTTATCCAGACGCAGCACCAAAAACTTATACCGGTGATGAAATAATTACCGATTCATTGTTTGAAAGTTTAGAATTCACCGTTGAAGCCGTTTTTAAAAAAGCGAAAATTCCAGCAAAAAATGATTTGTAGGGTGCTGTTACGGCTAAGGTAACTATCATTTGAGATTATATTTTTGAAAATGCCGTAACGCACCGGAATATTTAAATGATTTGTAGAGTGCTCTTACGGCTAAGGTAACTATCATTTGAGATTATATTTTTGAAAATGCCGTAACGCACCGGAATATTTAAATGATTTGTAGAGTGCTCTTACGGCTAAGGTAAC
>JBCCSG010000066.1:0-25966 GCA_039200565.1 Cyanobacteria bacterium P01_D01_bin.50
CAAGATCTTGATAAGATCTTTTCAAGACAAAAAAAGAGTAGATTAATCAAGGTTTTTCTATTGTCTTGACAAAATCATACGAATTTCATACTGGGTGTTTCATTTAGTTCATTTAGTAAAAATTGACAAAATTGGAGTTTCTCACATTTTCACTTTTTTCAACTTACGAAAACAAATTCATTTTTAGCAACATTATTTTTGTTCAGTCAAAGTTTTAAGATCTGCTGAAATTTTTTTTTAATAATTCAAAGACAATTTGTCTCTGAAATATGAAACTGAAAACTTTCACAAAACTAAAAGAAACATCCAGTACCCAGAAAAATCAAAGTCCAAGGCAGTATTTTACTATTTTTAAAAACTTTGACTATTTCCTGCTGAATACTTGACTACAATCAGGCGTATGATCGCTTGGTTGAGTTAACTTTCTGGGTTCGATATCAATCGTGCAGTTTTTAGCGCGATCGTACAAATTGGGGGTAAGATAATGATGATCTATGCGCCATCCCCGGTTACGACGAAATGACGCAGCCCGATAATCCCACCAACTGTAATGTCCCCCAATTGATGTAAACTTACGGAATGCATCGGCGAATCCCAAAGTTAATATATCTCGTAGAGCTTGTCGTTCTTCCTCAGATGACATGATATGATTCTTTGGGTTAGCATTTTCGTGAATATCTTTATCTTCTAAAGCAATATTGAAATCCCCACACATACATATATCAGGTGTCGATTTCTGCTGTTGTTGCAAATAATTCCCAAGTATCTTCAACCATTCCAATTTATATTCATATTTTTCGCTACCTATTGAAGAACCATTAGGTACATAAAGGTTGATAACTCTAATGCCATCAATGGCACCCGAAATTACTCGCTTTTGTTCGTCCCACTTGGAATCTATATCAGGCAAAATTGACCTAAAACCAATCGAAACATCCTCTAAAGGTTGGCGACTAACTATAGCAACACCGTTGTATGATTTTTGTCCCGAAATATAAAGATAATAGCCCAATTCTTTAAAAGCTTCTTGAGGAAAGCTCTCATCTACAACTTTAGTTTCTTGCAAACAAAGCACATCAACAGCACTTTCTTTCAACCAATCAACAGTATGTTTTAAACGAGTTCTGATTGAATTGACATTCCAAGTCGCGATTTTCATTACAGGTTAAAGATCGTAAGTTACAAGCCATAGGTTATAGGTTATAGGTTATAGGTTAAAGGTCAAAGATTGATAGAGCATTTCTCATTTTAGCGAGCTACAAAACAGAAACTCACTAATCTATCGATCTGCATCGATCCGCACAGCTTCCTCCGTTACCCTTACCTTTTTCTTTCCTAAAAACTCGGAAACCTCGGTTTATCCTTAACAAAAACAAAATATAACCAAAAAAATGTATACGCAGATACAAAAAAATGTATTATCTATTATCCCAAGGGTAGATGATGGAAAAAACAAATAACCTGTAAATTGATAATTTGAGATAGTTTGGAAAACTTAACCAAACTTGATTAATCAACAATAGACTTATTACGAGTTGAAGTGGTTAATTAAATCTCAGGTTGGTGAGTAAAGTAACTTTTCTCTACCCAATCTAAAGTGAAGTCCTAATTTAATATGGACTTTTTCAATTGCAGAGACATAAATAACCTATGAGAATTGCTCAAGTAGCCCCTTTAAGGGAAAGAGTTCCGCCTCCTTCTTATGGAGGGATAGAGTTGGTAGTTAGTCACTTAAGCGATGAATTAGTTCGTCGAGGTCATGAAGTAACCTTGTTTGCTTCAGGTGATTCGCTCACTGACGCTAGGTTAGAAGCAGTTTGTGAAAAGGCTTTACGTTTAGATCCTAATGTTTCAAACTACGATGCTTATGAACTGCTTGAACTAAGCCAAGTTTACCAACGAGCAGCGGAGTTTGATTTAATTCATTCCCATTTAGGTGTTTTAACTTTAGCTTCGGCAGGATTGGTGACGACACCAACAATACATACTTTGCATAACAGCTTTAATCCAGATACTGCAAAGATATACACCCACCACTATAAGCAACCATACGTTAGTATTAGCAATGCCCAGCGAAAGATAGACCTGAACTACATTGGAACTGTTTATAACGGCATTGATGAAAGCAGCTATCCTTTCATTGCCGAGCCTGAAAACCCACCTTATCTAGCATTTTTAGGACGATTCTCTCCAGAGAAAGGTCCCCATCATGCTATTTCCATTGCCAAGCAAACAGGTTGGCGTTTGAAAATGGCAGGGAAAATTGATGAAGTTGATGCTAAATTTTTTGAGCAAGAAATTGCTCCTCATATTGATGGTGAGCAAATTCAATACCTCGGTGAAGTCACCCATGATGAGAAAGCCGAACTTCTTGGAAATGCTGTCATTACCCTATTTCCCATTACTTGGCAAGAACCTTTTGGCTTAGTAATGATTGAATCAATGGCCACAGGAACGCCAGTGATTGCAATTAATATGGGTTCCGTTCCTGAAGTTGTAAACCACGGTGTAACTGGTTTTGTCACCCAAAGCTATGAAGAGATGGCATCAATGATTCCCCAAGCCTTGAAACTCAGCCGTCATAGCTGTCGCAAGTATGTAGAGGAGAGATTTACCGTCAGCAAAATGGTAGATGGGTACGAAGCGCTTTACAGAAAAATTCTTGAAAATCGCTTTCAGAAAAACGGTTTCATTCACTCTGCGAAAATTGCATACTAATCCATCGATAAGAGTGTTTCATAATCAATAACTTTTTTAACTTCTTTCAAAGGAGGACAAATTCGTGAGCATTAGAAATAACAACTGTCCTTGTTGCGGTGGTTCTATGTTGCGCCACGTACGTCACAGTGAACTTTACTGGTTCTGTCAAAATTGTTGGCAAGAACTTCCAATCTTGAGTGCAGCACAATTTAATGACGAAGCCAGAACCAAGTCTACTGTTTCCTCCGAAGTCATAAAATTCTAGTCTTCAGTGAATAAAGACTAATCCATTTTTTAAAAGTTCCCAACTCCACCTAGTAAAATCGGGTGGAGTTTATTATTTGAACAAGAAAGCAAGGAGACAAAGGGATTAGAATTCTTAATTGTTCATTGTTCATTATTCGCTAATTTTCTGAGGTTTATCTATAATGCTGGCTGCGTTGCTTTACGGTAAAGAAGATTTACGCCTAGAGACAGTTGCCGATCCTACTCCTGTTGATGGCGAAGTGGTAATTAAGGTAGGTGCTGCAACTACTTGTGGTACGGATTTAAAAGTCTGGCGGCGCGGTGCTCATGCGAAAATGCTTAAACCCCCTACTCTTTTTGGTCATGAAGCTGCTGGGGAAATAGTGGCTCTAGGGAAAGGTGTCACGGGTTGGAAAATTGGCGATCGCGTTGTTGCCAATAACTCCGCTCCATGCATGAATTGTTTTTTTTGTCAACGCAAAGAATATTCATTGTGTCCCAATTTAACTTGGAACAATGGAACTTTCGCTGAATATCTAAAAATTCCAGCAGCCATCGTAGAACATAATCTATTGCGAATTCCCGACGATTTACCCGTAGAATTAGCAGCAATGACAGAACCTTTAGCTTGCGTACTCCATGGAATAGCCCGTTCAAACGTCAAAGTAGGGGATAGAGTCGCAGTTTTAGGAGATGGAGCAATTGGGTTAATGTTTGTAGCAAAATTAGCTTGCGATTATTCTGCCCAAGTATTGTTATTCGGCGGTAGCCAAGAAAGACTGAGAATAGGAGAAAAGCTGGGTGCAGCAAAGACTTTTAATTATCATCAAATAGCTGATATTCACACAAAAGTTAAAGAATTTACAGATAACTGGGGTGCAGATGTAGTCATAGAAGCAACAGGTGTTCCTAGCGTTTGGGAAACAGCAATTAACTGCGCACGCGTTGGCGCTACAGTTAACTTATTCGGTGGATGTCCCCGAGATACAACAATTACCGTAAATACAGAACAACTACACTACAGCGAACTTACCTTAAAAGGAGTTTTTCATAACACCCCCAAATATGTAAGGGAAGCACTATCATTAATTGCTACTCGTAAAATACCCTTCGAGTTACTCCTAGGGGAAAGTCGCCAATTGGAAGATTTAGAGCAAGTATTTCAGGATATGCGACAACGGAAAGTGATTAAAGTCGCAATCAAAAGTTAAAAGATGATTGGGTATAGGGTATAAGGCATGGAGCATTGGCAACAGATCAAAAGCAATACAACTCCTAACTCCCCCCATCTCCCCATTTCTAAGCTGAGCGTTAATTAAATCAAAAAAAAGGGAAGTCTATATATAGAAACTTTCCAAACTGAAAAATGCTAAAAAAATCTATATTGCAATTTTTAATTTTACCCTTAGCATTCTTAATATCTAATTATGGTAGCGCTAGGGCTTTACCAGGACAATCTACAGAAGAAGTAGAAACTTGGATTAAAGCACATCCCACATTAAGCCCCCGGAGTGGCGAACGCTTTTTAGTCACAAAAACCGATACAGCCGCTCAAAGATTCAGTTTCCAAGCAATAGTATCAGCACCAGGTAAACTAACCTTTGCCAGAAACCGCAGTAAAATCCGCACCGAACGTATTTCGATGTATGATGCAATTAACGGTATAAGTTCGGATAAATTAAAAGAGTCTTTAAGGGTAATCTACGGCTTGGATATTTATCAAGATTTTAAAGGTGCTCAAGTTATTTATGAATATCCAAATCAAAGTGCAATTAATGAAGCACGTTTTGCAAAAACTCCCATTAGAGAAAGTCTAACAGGAGAATTACGTGTTGGTTTGCGCTATGCTTATTGGGTAGAAGTTGCGCAAGCTAAAAACGGTAAAGCTTTTACTGGTCAAATGACAGTTTTCCTTAAATCTGACTTAGACAAGTTAGAAGAAGAATTACGAAATCGTTAATTGTTGGTTGTTATTTGTTGGTTGTTAGTTATTGGTTGTTATTTGTTGGTTGTGAATTTATACTATCTACTATCTACTAACAACGATCTACTATCTACTAACAACGATCAACTAACAACTATCAACTATCAACTATTCACTGATGTACATTGTGCCATTCACCAGAAAAAATACTTTCGACAGCATTTGCTATCCGTAACAAATCTTCTTTAAATAGTGGAGGCCAATCTACACCGACTTTCAAACCTGCTGCAAATAACTGTTGAGATTTGACAGTTAATAGATATAAAGCATAAGTAAATTCTCTTTCGAGTGTAGTCTCATATTTCAGAGCATCAAATACCACTTTTAGTGCTAGTAAAATCGAGGTAATTTGACCGGGAATCGGTGGTTTTCCCTGTTGCATCCGCATCAATAGACCATCTGAGTTGTTTTTGCTTGCTATAGTTTGGTTTAAAATAAATTGGTGAGCGGTTTCGTAGTTCATTATTAAGTGAGTATGGTAGATATTGAGTCAATCAAACCAACAATATAGCAAAATTAGTAGAAATGGAATTAAACTAGTAATCCCGAAGTTGATTTGAATTCATCATTTTCCTCTATTTTTATTAAGGTAGACAGAATTACAGTTTTGGATATACTGGACATCACTGAAAACCCCTATACTTAGATTTTTGATCGTGGGAATAGAAGCAGAATTTAAGCAAGTATCTCCCTATTTATTAGAAAAATTTAAAATATATCCAGATTTTATTGATTTATTTTTTGACGCTCAATATTTACCAAACTCGCCTTTTTGGCAACAATATAGTATTGATTTAAATGATTCTGAAGACTCCGAATGGTTCAACGAGGCTATAAATTATGTACCAGAAACGTTAGCAAAATTGAAAATTGAAAAATTAGAAGACTTTAAACAGCTAGAATCAGATATTCCCCTAATTATTACAGAAGGTAAAAATGTAAAATTCGATATCGGGAAAAGATGGCAAGTCCTTCACTTTATACTGACTGGAACAGATTACTCTATTCCTTTACCATTTTTAATAAGTACAAATGAAAAAGATAAATTACCTTCAATAAATATCATTTTTGGAGGTCAAACAATAGACTATGAAACAGATTATGGACTTCTGCGATATCTAACAGTTGATGAAGTTAAACAAATTGCTCAAGCTTTATCAAACTTTTCTCGCAAGCAATTTCACGAGCGACTCATATTAAAAGACTTAGAAAACAACTTTGAGATGGTTTTAAATATTCTTTACGATGATTATCAACAACTTCTAAATTACTACCAAAATGCGGCAGACAGGCATAATGCCATGTTTCTATATCTTTGTTAGTTCCCCAGTTTAGCCACTAAGCATAAATTCAATTTAAAAAATTTCTGCTCATATCCTGATCTCACCACACTCCATCTCGCTCTCTTCAGCCTAAAATTAAAACATTCTATGCTTTTTTGGGAAAAGATACCCTAAGGGTAGCTTTATTGAGATAATTCCCAGAGAAAGCTTATTTATTCTGAGGTTTTCAATGACACTTAAGCGGATAATCTTAATTGTACTGACGTTAGTAGCAATTTTGTTTTCTAGTTCCTCCCTAATTGGAAGTCTGAAGGAACCTCAATTCCAAAGTGAATTGGAATTATACCAAACTAATATTGTATTGCTCGCAACTGAATGGGAACCTTCTAATGAGGATGATGAAAATTTACAAAGCGCCAAGAAAGCAATACTTGGTACAAAACCCCTTGAAGGCGCGCTTAAACAATATCAACAAGCACGTACATCAGCCGAAACTAATTTAGCAAAAACTCAAAATCAATTAGCACAAATAGCTTCCACACCAAACTCTCAATCAGAAGTTCCTCCTGTAACTTATGTCTCTTCAGCAGTTGAACAGAAAAAATTACAGCAAACTGCCAATCAAATACGAAAAATGCTCGGTGAGCTAGACTTGAGGATTGGAATTATTCAAGCACGTCAAGGTAATAGCGATACAGCTATTGAAACTTGGCTGAATTTACAAAAAAATTCGAGCATCAATTCCCGGTTTAACGAAACCGCTCAAGTATTAATTGGCTTATGGGAAAAATCTCCCTATGTTTCAGAAGACGCAGAATCATTAATCAAAAATAATCTTAAAGGCTGGTTTCGCAATAGTGCCCTACAGAAGAAATATCAAATTCAGCAAAACTCAGAATCTTTAAATAATATTAAATTCTTAGAGCAGCAAACAGCAGAAAAAGCCTTAATAAAGTTAGCTATTATCGCTACCCTTCCTGCATTAGGCGGCTTTATAGGTTTGGGGTTGCTTATTTTCAGTTTTGGACAGTGGATAATCAAAAGAGAAACAGCGCTACTAGCTAGAAACAGCACAGCAGGTTGGGAAACTCCTTGGAACAGTGAAACCATTTTACAAGTTTTTGTTGTCGGCTTTTTCTTAATGGGACAATTGCTCGTACCCTTATTCTTAGAGCTTCTTCCCATCCCTCGCCCAGCTCCTAACCTCCTAATTCAAGCATTATATGTTTTGGTAAGCTACATACTTGTAGCATCAGGTTCGTTATTGGTACTGTACTTGTCTATCAAACAATTTCTACCCCTTCCTGAAGATTGGTTTAGTTTCCGCTGGCGCGATGGTTGGTTGTTATGGGGAATTGGTGGTTATTGCGCAGCAATACCTATAGTCGTAGTAGTTTCTTTAGTTAATCAACAACTTTGGCAAGGGCAAGGTGGTAGTAATCCCTTACTACAAATAGTTCTAGAAAGTCAAGATAATTTTGCATTATTGATATTTTTCTCTACAGCTGCCATAGCTGCACCATTATTTGAAGAATTTTTATTTCGCGGATTTTTGCTCCCTTCCCTTACTCGATACTTACCACTATGGGGATCGATACTTTTTTCTAGTTTTTTGTTTGCAGTTGCTCATCTGAGCTTATCAGAAATTTTACCACTGAGTGCATTGGGGATCGTCCTTGGCGTGGTTTATTCGCGATCGCGCAATCTTCTTGCTCCCATGCTTCTCCACAGTCTTTGGAATAGTGGTACGCTACTGAGTCTATTTATTCTAGGTAGTAGTACTAATTGACACAACATCAATACTATTGCCAAAATATAAAATATCTGTATAAATTATGTGTAACAAATTTTCAATTACTATTCACTATAGTGAGTGTAGATAAATATTCAGCTTTGAGTATCAATGCTCAACACAATATAAATCTTAGAGATTATGTTAAATATATAACTGACTGTCTAAGTAAACATATAGTTTTTTATTGAGTGGCTTTGGCTATGATGGAGATTTAGGCTATTTTCAGTTTTAAAAGAATTGAAAATCTATAAAGACATGCTCTGTATTAATGGATAAAATTTCAGCGCGAGAAAGTGCAACATACTTAATTGCCCTTGTCGTAATGTTTATAGTAATTTTGCTTGTAAAAGCGAAGAGGGCATTCGAGTAGTTGTAGCGTTTTAAAAAAGTCCGGAATTTCTGAAAAGGGACTTGTACAACTGAATATTAAATCGCTGATGGGTGGCAGTTATTAAAATAAGTGTCTTTTATATCTCATCTGTCATGAAATGACAGAGGGCAGCAATATAAAACTTGTAAAAAATATACAAACAAGATAATAGAGCATTCTAAATGCAAGCAAGGTCGAAACATAATGAAGGCTTGCTTGTGGTAGGGGATTAGCTAATCTATTAAAACAGTAATTTTACGCATCATCGCGGTAATAAATTATTGATTAATTCTGCTAGCAAAAAATAAAGTAATCAATTTTATACTTTTATTCTTAAGGAACGGTAATATGGCAAAACTCACTCCTTCCCACGCTACAAAGCAATTACTCGCTGGCTACTGCGGGATTATTTTTGGAGGATTAGGTATTCATAAGTTCGTTCTCGGGTATGCCCCGGAAGGCTTAATTACCCTGATTATTTCTGTGATCGGTAGTTATTTTACCTACGGTTTAACTTTTTTAATTATGCAGCTTGTTGGTTTAATTGAAGGGATGATTTATCTAAATAAATCCCATGAAAATTTTGTTGATACCTACTTTATGAATAAGCAAGGCTGGTTCTAGAAAAATCTAAAAGTTGTAATCAAGCTTTTATTTTTTACAATTATTTAGAGTGCGTATTGATTGTAATTACAATATTCGCATTAAACTTTATTCCTCTTGAATCACAAGCGTATTTATCTCTTTTATCCTAGCTGTTACATCCTCATAAAATAGACAATAATCAAATCATACAGCTAGGATATTTAGGATTTTTATTTTTTTTCGTAATACTACTAATTTTTATTTCCAAATAATAAATTAAGTAAAAAGCTATTTACAATATCTAAATTATCTTGTTAAAATCTGAAATAAGAAAATTTTTATATTTGAAAATTTATCTAAAATAAGACTTATGCAATTGTCACAAGATCTTGGTTGGTGGGTGACACAAAGCCATTATATTGCCTTAAAAATCAAACAAAGTGTCACAGGATTGCCATTAAAAATTTTTCTGATTAAAAAAAAATTCTAATGGATTCCCATCACCTGCCCCTATGAGCAAAATATGCCAGTTGGGTAAACCCTATATAAATATTTATCTATAAAATTATCTATTCAGTACATCTAAATAGAAGAATATTTTATATTTTCATTCTGCACGAGCTGATGTTAAAACGTAAAAATCTCACATTGATAATGCTAACCGGCTTTGGTATGGTTTATTTTCTGGCAATGTCTAGTTTGTCAATCAATCCCTTTCTAAAAAGCCAAGCAGCTTTAATCCCATTCC
Organism: Cyanobacteria bacterium P01_D01_bin.50; assembly: GCA_039200565.1. Lineage (GTDB taxonomy): Bacteria > Cyanobacteriota > Cyanobacteriia > Cyanobacteriales > Nostocaceae > Rivularia. The sequence continues at coordinate 9,712 of JBCCSG010000066.1, forward strand.
AAGTAGGTATTGCCATCTACTTTATTTATCTGCGTTGGCAACGTCACAAAGAATTTCAGTAAACAACAAACTTTGGGAAGCGAATATAAAAATAAATTTTTCAGGCTTCGCAAACAAGAAGATAAACAGCATTTTTTTAACAGCGATTGCATAAAGTTAACTTGTGACATCGCCTGAAATGCCGAACTAATGGTTGTTTTGTGATATATCGCGATTAATGTAAAATATTCCTATGATAAGACTTCTAAAAAACTTTTTGGTTTGCTGAATTTATTTAAATATTTAACTTTCATAAAAGTTTATATCTCGACATTCTGTCATAAGTCCGGATTTCGCTTACCCTCGAAGTAGGGGCAAACATAATCTCATGTCCTTACAGGCGGCATTCTCCTAATCATAGCGAATCCGAAAATTATCCATGCAACTGGCACCAAGAAATAATTATACCAACAGTCTACCAGCAACTAAAAGCAAAATTACCCTTGATGTCGAGGGTATGAAATGTGCTGGTTGCGTGAGCGCGGTAGAAAAACAATTAACCCAATTCCCAGGAGTCGATAATGCCTGTGTGAACCTAGCAACTGGGGTAGCAGTAGTAGACTCGGAAGAATTCACCATAGATGTTGATGCATTAGTCGATGAATTGACGGCGGCTGGATTTCCTACTAAACCCCGCAAGCCATCAGGAAAAATAAATAATGCCGAAGCTTTAAAAGAAGCTGAAGAAAAAAAGCGTCAGGAAATGCAATCTGCCCAAAGGCAGTTGATAATTGCCGTATTGTTGCTACTGCTTTCCGGAATCGGACATTTGGGTCATATTAGTGGCTTAATGTTTCCCATATTGCACGATATTCGGCTTCACTTTGGACTAGCAACACTAGCAATATTAATACCAGGTCGCCCCATTTTAATCGATGGTTGGTTGGGTTTGCGACGAAATGCACCCAACATGAACACTTTGGTTGCTCTAGGAACTCTAAGTGCATACATTTCGAGCGTAATCGCCTTACTGTTTCCTCAACTGGGTTGGGAATGTTTCTTTGACGAACCCGTAATGATATTGGGGTTTATTCTATTAGGACGTACTTTAGAGAAACGAGCGAGAAATCGCGCTTCTGCTGCCTTTAAAGAATTACTCTCACTTAGACCTAATATTGCACGATTAGTAGCTAAACCTGGTGTGAATGAGATCAATACTCAAACAGCGGAAATAATAGAAATTCCTGCCGAACAAGTCCATATTAATGAATGGTTGCAAGTACTTCCAGGAGACAAAATTCCCGTTGATGGTGAAATAGTCGAAGGGAAAACAGCCATTGATGAGTCCATGCTTACCGGAGAATCAGTACCAGTTCCCAAACAAATGGGAGACACCGTAAGTGCGGGAACCATTAACCAATCCGGAACGATCGTTATTAAAGCAACTCGTACTGGAGACGATACGACTGTAGCTCAAATTGTCAGTTTGGTAGAAACAGCACAAACTCGTAAAGCACCCGTTCAGAAATTAGCCGATACCGTCGCCGGTTACTTTACCTACGGGGTGTTGAGCGCTGCTTTACTAACCTTTGTATTTTGGTATTTTATCGGTACTCATATTTGGTACGATATGGCTACATCAGCGGTAATAACTTCCCCTTCCCACTCTGTAAATCTTTTGGGTGGCTTACAGTCATCGGTACCAGCTCATTACTCAGCCATATTAATTGCAATTAAATTGGCGATCGCCGTAATGGTTGTTGCTTGTCCATGTGCTTTGGGGCTTGCCACACCCACAGCAATTTTAGTAGGAACTGGTATTGGTGCGGAACGAGGATTGTTAATCAAAGGTGGCGATGTATTAGAAAAGGTACATCAATTAAAGACCATAGTATTTGACAAAACTGGCACTTTGACTACTGGTAATCCTACGGTAACTGACTGCATTGTTATATCAGATAGCATTACCGCTGATAGGTTAATTCAGCTGGCAGCAGCAGTAGAAAGTGGCAGTCAACATCCTCTAGCAAAAGCAATTATAGACTCCGCAAAAAAACAACAATTATCTATCCCCTCAGCTACAGATTTTCATACCGAACCTGGATTTGGTATATTTGGTGTAGTCGATAATACTAGAATACTATTAGGTAGCTGCGAATGGTTGAATTTGAACGGTATTTATATCAACCAAACCATTCAAAAACAAATTCAAACCTTAGCAAAAACTGGTAAAACAGTAGTTATAGTAGCAAGTGGTAAGGAAATTGCTGGGTTAATAGCCGTTCGAGATACTCTCAGAGAAGATGCTGCTTCAACCTTAGAACTACTTCATTCCCAAGGGTTGCGAATTATCATACTCAGCGGCGATACTCAAGAAGCTGCTTTAGCCATAGCAGAACAATTGCAATTAGATAAGAATAATGTCTATTCTGGTATTCCTCCCGCGAAAAAAGCCGCAATCATTAAATCGCTGCAAAACACCGATCCCGAATCTCTTGTAGCAATGGTAGGTGATGGAATTAATGATGCACCAGCCTTATCGAGCGCTGATGTGGGTATTTCCCTAAATTCGGGAACCGATGTAGCAATAGAAGCTGCTGAAATTGTACTAATGCGAGATAAACTACAAAAAGTTGTAGAAGCGATTAGCCTTAGTCGCGCGACCTTCAATAAAATCCGTCAAAATTTATTCTGGGCATTTGCATACAATATAGTGGGAATTCCTTTGGCTGCTGGTGTATTATTACCGAGCCTCGGTTTTGTTCTTAATCCCGGAAGTGCAGCAGCTTTGATGGCTTTTAGCTCTGTTAGTGTAGTTACCAACTCCCTTCTCTTAAGAAGGTTTACAAGAAATTCCTAAAATCCTCCTTTAGAGGTATTATTGATTGGCAAAAATATTCCTTTTGCTCATCTCAGGTTAAACTAAATCAGTACTATTGTGTTACGTTTCTCACAAAGTGAGATTTTTGAAGCGTTACCTCAAGCTGTATCAATCCTCCAGAGTAAAGCATTCGGGTTCTACTCTTGCAATCAAAGTTAATGTTGGAGATAGATAGCAGTTTCTGACCACTGAGTTTAGGTTCGATAATGGCAATAAACAATACCAAACGAATCTTGATTGCTGGCAGCTCAATCGATTGTAGCAATGATGAACCTATGGCAGCACAATCGAATGAAGCTCATATCTTGATTATAGAAGACGACCAAGGACGCAAAGAATTTACTTTAGAAAATTCCCTTTATTCTATTGGTAGAGATCGTGAATGCGATATTCACTTAGTATCGCAATTTGTCTCGCGTCGTCATGCAACATTAGTGAAATTACCAAGGGATAATAAAAATGACAAGCGATACTATTACCGAATTGTAGATGGCGATGTCAAAGGTAAACCAAGTTCTAATGGTTTGATGATTAATGGACGCAAAATGCCAGCCCACGACCTAAGAAATGAAGATGAGGTCGTCTTCGGACCACAAGTACGTGCTATCTACTATATACTGCAACGGGATGCAACTCAAACTGGGCAAACGGATGCCAGTGAATATGACATTACGTTAATTAACCCCAGCATGACTGAAGATACTGAGGATTAAAAAGTTATACCCGACTGGATATAATTATTTTTAGGACATTGCCAACAAAGTTTTGGATTATACAATGCTTGTACAACAATATTCTCCAAAATTTATTTGTTGCATCAGTGTGTCCTTTTCGGTATTAGATTTCATATAGTTTTGTCATAACTGTTGATTTCTGAGGAAAATGGCGATTTGTTGCGGTACCTTTATTTTAAGCTAGCCGCAACTAACGCCGATAACTTCAAAAACACGGACTATAATCTATCCAGGAAGAGTCTCAGTTAACTGCCAGTGACGACAATCTTCAACAACTTGCTTAATGGATTCAAATACTTGCCGACAGTGATTATCAACTTGGAGTGGTAACTCCTCGTTTTTGAACACCAATTCAATCTTTGTTTCCGTTTCGGTGGCTGTACTTTTATCAATCAGTACCTCTATTGTGACAAACTTCGAGAAAGAAACGCTACCAGGAATTTCTCGTGCCAAAATATAATCTGGCGTATAATATTGCACATCTAGATTACATTCTTGCAACAGTTGTACAAGTAGCGGTTGGAGATTTTCTATGGGAAGAGCAACAATATATGAACAGGTATAGCGAGCCATAATAGCCCCACGCCTTCTAACACGTCCATCCTATAATACCTAACTGTATAAAAGGGAATAAGCTTTCTAATTGACATACTCTCGTCAGAAGCATAGAATTTTGGCAATAACTGGAGATTTGAAACTTCGTAGTTCGGGTTTCCTGCTTCTGGTTTGATAATACTGTAACTTCCCTCCTTAAGTAGATACTTATAAATCTTAAAATACCTCCGCCCTGCCTCCCCAAAGATCCTAGTGGTTCACCACACCAACATTGCCGGATGGAAAGAGTAGGGTAAGCAGAGGGAGAAAATTTACTCCACAAAGTTCTTTTGCCAGACTACTAGGGGTTATACAGCAGTATTATGCCCATATCAATGTAAAATAATAGTCTGGTGCAGGAAAAAAAGATGAAAGTCGCAATTACTGGAGCAACGGGATTTGTTGGCAGTCGTTTAATCGAACGACTTCAAAAACAGGGAATGAAAGTACTGGTGTTAACCCGTAACATTGATCGTGCCCAAAAGCTTTTCCCGACTAGTGCTTATCCCAATGTCGAAATCACTGCTTATACACCGACTGTTTCGGGATCTTGGCAAGATAGCATAGCTAGTTGTGAAGGTTTAGTCAATCTTGCAGGAGCACCTATTAGCGAAGGGCGTTGGACATCTGAACGCAAACAGGAAATTCTTAATAGTCGTAAGCTAACCACGCAAAAAATTGTTGAAGCCATATGCTCTAGTACTACAAAACCTAAGGTATTAGTTAATGCTGGAGCAGTTGGTTATTACGGTACTAGTGCAAACGCCACCTTTGATGAAAATAGCCCCCCAGGAAGCGATTTCCTCGCTCAAGTCTGCCAAGATTGGGAAGCAGAAGCTCAGAAAGTTACAGACAGCGGCGTGCGTTTGGTAATCTTAAGATTTGGTATCGTTTTGGGAATGGGTGGTGCCCTTGGTAAAATGATTCCTCCATTTAAGCTATTTGCAGGAGGACCTATAGGTACTGGCGAGCAATGGTTTTCCTGGATTCATATAGACGATATAGTTAATTTAATCTTACAATCTTTGAGTACGCAAGAAATGTCAGGAGTATATAATGCTACTGCTCCTCATCCTGTTCGCATGGCAGAATTATCTACAACTATGGGTGAAGTGATGAATCGCCCTTCTTGGCTACCAGTACCATCTTTTGCAATTGAAGCAATGTTAGGCGATGGGGCAGTAGTAGTTTTAGAAGGTCAAAAAGTTTTACCCCAACGTACTTTAGCAAGTGGCTTTATGTACGAATACTCAGACTTAAAATCAGCCCTCAAAGAAATTTTGAAGTCATCGTGATTTAAGAGGCTTTAAACCTTTCGACGGAAGAATGATTTTTCATTCAGGAAGCTGTAATTTGCGAGAAATCCAACTGATAATACCACTTACAAGCGCACCGACCATTAAGATCCCAATTGCTGGAGTAAATATGGGTTCCCAAAGCTTATACCATAAGTCCAAGCCAAGGGGTATTCCAGCATTATGGCCAATTACCGCTACAACTAACCAGCCAAAGCTAATTAGAACAAGAAAAACATCAGCCACTAAAAATATGTTAAGTAAATTTAATAATTTATCTTTCATATACGTAATTGGGAATGGGGAGTTAGGAAAAATTTTGCTTGCGATCAATTTATTGAAGTAGCTATGAGATCGATGATGAAAAATCTGTGGAGCTGAATCCACAGATAAAAGTGAACCTTGTTAAAGTGGCGATTAATTGAATAGCCAGCTTTTAATTTTCGCCAAACTTTTCCAATCTGGCTTTCTGCTTAAACCATCTTCAATACTATTTTTGATTTCGTCGTGCCATTCCTGGTTAACCATGATTAACTGCGAAGCAGCTTCAACATGATCTCGCAAACCTTTTTGCCCTATTTCTAACATGGCTGTAGCCAGATTAACCCTCGCTTGCGGATCTTGGGGATTTAACTTTACAGCTTTTTGAGCAGCCTTGTAAGCAAGCTTTGGTTTGTCATCAAGCATATACAACCAAGATAAGCAAGTCAACGCAGCACTATTTTGAGGTGCGCGATCGCAAATTTCTTTAAAAACAGGAATCAACTCAGTGGCTGATTCTCCAGATTTATAACGTTCTAAACCTATGTCAAATAGGGATTCAACTGTTTGAGTCATAGCAAAACAATTATCATTTCTGTTCTCAAAAGTCCTTTGTCATTAAATAACTATTTGTGAAAAAATACAAAGGACTGGGGAAAAATTGAGATCAAACACCAAATGATTTACCACAACCACAAGTAGTGTTAGCGTTGGGATTAGTAAATTGAAAACCTCCGCCAATTAAGGAATCGCTATAATCAAGCATCAAACCATACAGATATAATAGACTCTTACGGTCGCAAACAATTTTAAAGCCATCGTAATCAAAGATTTCATCCTGGTCATTAATTTGACTGGGATCTTCAAAATCCATCATGTAAGACATTCCAGAACAACCACCTTGCCGCACTCCTACCCGCAAGCAGAGGTCTTTTTCTTGTTTTTCTTGTAACAATTTAACTTGTCGCAGTGCGGCTTCGCTCATTTGAATTCCGCGCTCTTGGGACTGAGTTGCTTGTGTCATCTGCTTTTCAACTTCGTATTATTGGTTGGACTATCACTAAAAGGCTATCATGTGAATTTTGGGCGGCAACTAGAAAATAGAAATAGTAGACCGATGGTTTCACATTCGCCATTTTTACTTCTTGTATTTATTCTAGCGATATAAATGAAGCTGTTTTGTTCTTGATTTTGATTCAAAATGATTTTAAGTAATACGAGTGCATCGATTTCCACCTTTTCCTCAATTCATCGGCAAGACAAGTCCTAATTACAGCATCCTGAATGTTTTTATTCTAAAATTGAAAAACTCGGCGTATTTATAAAAAAGCTATTGTCGGGGTGCGGCGTTGATGAAGGCAAAGTTTTCGAGCTTCTTTTATTCAGCAAACAGGATAATGGGCATTTTTATCCAGTCATCCTTCCCTCTCAAATCAACTGAAAATAAAATTGATAAAGAATGCTAAAGGTAATAAACCCAGTCTATGACAAGTTTTAGTCGCTCTACCATCCGTCGTTTGAAGAAATTGCCCCAAATTCCTTCTGTATGGGAGGGCGATCGCCGTCTATTATCATCGTCATCCACGAGCGGAGAAGATTCACAGGAAAAAAGCGAATGCATTCTTTGGGTTGATGCTCAAGAAGGAATTGTGCGAGGAATGGATGTGGTAAATCAGAAAGCTGGGCCAGAAGCAGTTGTTCGTACTTTAATGCGAGCCATAGAAAGTCCTCAAAGTCCAGCTAAACCAGCCCGCCCTCAAAAAATTGTAGTCCAAGATCGGGAAATTCAATTTTATTTACGAGGAGTGCTGCAAGATATAGATATTGTTATCGATCGCGTACCCGAGTTACCGCTAATTGATGAACTTTTTCGCGGTTTTTCAGAAGTGATTGACAATCAAATTCCAGATTTACCTCCACAATACGCGAATTTATTACTGAAAAAAGCTTTTGCTATTTGGAAATTAGCACCTTGGGAATTTTTAGAAGAACAGCAAATTTTATCCATAGAAATTAATAAGTGGGATATTGGCACCCTTTACGTTTCGGTAATGGGAATGTTAGGTATGGAGTATGGAATATTACTTTATAGGTCAGAAGAATCCCTCAAAAAATTTCGTGCTACGGTTTTAGAAGAAGATTCTTCACAAGAGTATTTAGAAGAAGCTTTTCTCAAACAAGATTGTTTATTTCTCACTTTTGAACGCGCTTCACAAACTGATGATAAGGAAGATGTATTTACCGATCTAGCAGATTTTCCCTTGTCGGAAATCAATCCAACTTTTGGCAATATTCATCCCCTCGAAGGAATCCGCTCTATTTTATATGAAGAAGAAGCTAAAGTTGCATTAGTCGGTTTAGAAGCTTTGTATCGTTTTATTCGCGATCAACGTAGCAATTTAAGTAATGGCTTATTCCCGTCTTTAAGCCATCGTTATCGCATATCATTACTACCCTCCTTAGAATCTGCTAAATCAATATCAGTTACTGTAGCCACTCAAACCCAGTTAGCTTCAGAGTTAGAAGAAATGTCAAGCTTCTCCGAAGATGATGATGAGGAAATGATATTACCTCCCGCAACCGGTTTCAGATCGCTGCGAGATGATTTAATACCCCAAGATTCTTTCCTGCGTTTGGACGTTATTCCTTGGGATATCTTAGAATCGATACAAGAAGAATCTAAGTATTATAAAGTAGGAGAACTATCGCAAGCAGGTGATGGTTTACCAGTAATTTTGATTCAAAATTCCCGCCCCAAAGCAAAAACTATAATTGAATGTATTGAAAAATACGGCGGACTTAAGGCAATTTGTTTTAATCCTGGTGCAGATCCTTTCGATGGAACCCATTACGATCTTGGCTTACTACAAACTCAAAATCAAGAATTATTCCTGTTTGGTGAATTTGAAGATGACGATCCAGCTCATGTAGAAGCTAGAAAAAAATGGAATCAGCGCTGTAAAAATACTGAAGGATATTGCGGCTTGATTATTGCAAGGGGACTCACTGGGGCTTCTCGAGGAAATCCTCAAATTCCAGATATGATGGCTTTATTTGAAGCACGTTATCTCTCACCCAAGGAGTTAGGAGTTGGTACTCTTCAGTTAATGCCTCAATTATAATTTAAATCTTTAGCTACATTTGAGTCAGCATAAGTATTAATGGCGATCATCTTTTTTCTTGGAGCGCTACTTTATATTCTGTAAATTTATGTGTATTTATAGACAGAAATATTGAGGCAAAATTACCCGCAGATACATTAATTTTGAATCAATATTCATATTTTGTATCTAACAATATAAATCACAAAAAGTTCTAAATTTATCCTATAAAGCGACTTTATTTAACTTGCTTATGATCAATAAATTAAGTTTTTAACCTTAATAATCAGCAATTAAAACATATCAAAAAATATTGGTATCACATATGATCAGAGAGACTTTTTAGTAATGTATATGATTAGCTTTAAATATGAGTGAGGTTTATGCGTAAGTAACCCAAAACCTTCACTATCAAAGCTTTTCTCATCTCCACAAAATTCGAGTTAAGGCTAAAGGAAGGTTTCATAGGGAAAAAGATAAACTATACACTTTAGGGCAAAAAGCGCCATTATCTATCTAAACTTTACCATTATTTTTGTATAGTAATTTTTCAGTGGCATTATTGTATTCGCTTAGCCAAAATTAATTGATCGAATATATAAATAATATTTACGCCTTTTTTTAGAAAAAAATTAGTATTTTAAACATTTCAATCCCTAGAATCTACAAAAAAAGGACTTTAAGTCTCAATAAATAATACTTGCAGATCGTACTTCATCAAATTTACGAATTTTTAATATATTTTACATTTAGCCAAAATATATTTGACAAATAAAATATACAATCATATATCACATATTTTTACCAAGGATAGTGTAATATTTGCTCTGCAGCGAATAATTTTATTTTGTTTATTTGTTGCAAATAAAGAATTTACGTGATTTTCGTAATTACTTCATAAAGATAAAAAATAGAAAAAAATTTGATTTTTTGAATAAAGTTTTAGTAAAGTAAAATCAATTTAATTCAAAAAGATATACAATTTATGAATCGGAAAATTATATTGATAATTCATATTTTATGTTTATAAGTGTTTAAAGAATAAACTAAAATCATATAAAGAACTAGTAAACAACCTTGATTTTAAATAATCAGCGCTAAAATTTAGAAAAAATGTTTTCATTCTGGATATTTATTTATAAAAATATTAATTGACATAAAAATATGGATTAAATACATTTATTTTAAATTAAATCAAAAAATAAAAATCGAATCACGTTTTTGCTGATAGCGATGGAATTAAAAATTTACGATTCAAGGAGGAAAAACGATATGAAATAATATCTGAATGAATTAACCTATGGTAAATTACAGAAAAATCTTTCAAATTTTATGAAAAAACTTTGGATATTTACACTCAACAAGCTATATTTAACCGGTTTTCTATGTCAGTTAAATTGTTTGATGAATAGCTATATCAATACATTAGCAATGGCTTTCTCTTAACCAATTCTTCAAAAACATCGCAACCTATTTTAGATGCTTATGAAAAAAATACAGGCAATAACATAGGAGGCTAATTGATTTTGTGACTATGCAGTTTTACTACACTAATTAAATGCTTTTACAGTTAATATATCACAGTAAAAAAAGCTTACTAAATGGTTACTTTAAAGTTACATGACTTACGTAACTGACATATTTTAGTCCTAGAGTGCTGTGAGGGGAAGGCAATAATAAGGTTTTTATTTCACGCACCGACCGGAATCTTGTGACAATTGCGGTTATTCCTGAGTTATTAACGGCAATTTATGTTTACCATTGGAATCTGATTACATTACATTAACTAAAATCTATTGTAAATCTGTAGCTTTCATAACTGTACGCCATTTGTTAGTAAGTATCACCCACATTGCCAAAAGTAATACTAAAAGAATAATCGAACTATATCCTAGTTACTATTCTTGTTAGCACTACTCAAATAATCCTAAAGTCAGCTTTTCTAGTATCCGTAATGTGAAAAAAATTCAAGTCTATTTATCCTATGCAATAAAAATGATGATTTATTTATGTAATTCTTTATCCAAAATTAAAAGTAGTTTAGGAAATAATTCCCCAAATGCTTCACCTATTTATACAGTAAATTAGACAGCACTTCAATACCGAATAAATTAATCAATTTATGCCATATTTCCAGATAATTTAGGCATATATTTTCTTGTTAATTGTTTGGCAAAAATATTTCGATAGATACGTAAATGCTGACAACGTACATAAAAACTTATAAATAGTTATTTGCTTAACAGTAAGTTTCTCAACTAAATATATAAAATTTACTTTTGTTGCATTTTCTATGGAATTTTTGTTGAATTCATCGAAATTTAGGTAAATAATGAACCTTCTTTTTACTGTCACCAGACTAACTTATAAATGATGATGTCGATATCTCATTGCTTCCATGAACTATACAAGGCAAATACACTTTATTTTTAACAATAATGTTAATCCTTGTTTATTGAGTGTAACTTTGATAGGATTATCGCTCTCATTATTTATTTTGATTTCTTCAATGATGTCAATATACAGCAGATAACATCACATAATGACCAATAAGAAATGGGCTGTAAAACGTATTACAGTAAATCTCGCAGCACAAGAAGCAGACAAACTGGAAAAATATTGTCAGCAAACTGGTAGGCCAGCTACGGATGTGATTCGAGAATTAATTCGAGGATTATCCGTATCGGAAGAAAATAAAGATGTCGCAGTTAATGGAGATTAAAAACTAAAGAATTAGCAAATTTAACGCTGGAAATTGATGTAAAAAAAGATCGATAACTCGATACTTTCCAACTTATTGTTCAATGCACGGCCAATTCCGACACCAACTCAGTTACAATCTGTAAAGATACTGAATCAAAAAAAACGGAATGCGAGTTGCAATCGTAGGTGCGGGACTGGCTGGTTTATCATGTGCTGTAGATTTAGCCGATGCTGGTTGTGAAATCCAGATTTTCGAGTCTCGTCCATTTATTGGTGGAAAAGTAGGTAGTTGGGTTGATAGTGATGGCAATCATCTTGAAATGGGATTGCACGTCTTTTTTGGGTGCTACTATCAGCTGTTTGATTTGATGAAAAAGGTGGGTGCATTTGAAAATTTACGTCCTAAGGAACACACTCATAATTTTATGAATCGAGGGGGGCGTACCGGTGCCTTAGATTTTCGCTTCCTTACTGGTGCCCCCTTTAATGGGTTAAAGGCTTTTTTTACTACCTCTCAACTATCATTACAGGATAAGTTTCACAATTCTCTTGCACTTGGAACAAGCCCAATTGTAAGAGGTTTGGTTGACTTTGATGGCGCGATGAAAACCATCCGCGACTTAGATAAAATTAGCTTTGCACAATGGTTTCGCAGCCACGGCGGTAACGACGGAAGTATCAAACGTATGTGGAACCCCATCGCTTACGCTTTGGGGTTTATCGATTGCGAAAATATTTCTGCCCGTTGTATGTTGACAATATTCCAGTTGTTTGCTTCGAGGACAGAAGCTTCAAAACTGCGGATGCTGTGCGGTTCACCCGAAGAGTACCTGCACAAGCCAATTTTGAATTATTTGCAAGCAAGGGGAACTAAAATTTATACTCGCCGCCAAGTGCGAGAAATACAATTTAGTGAAGTTGAAGGCACAACGCGGGTAGATAGATTAATCGTTAAGAATGGCGATGGTGAAGAACATATTACCGCCGATGCTTACATTGCAGCTTGCGATCTACCTGGAATTACTCGCCTGTTACCTTCAGGGTGGCGTAAATGGCCCGAGTTTGACAATATTTATAAGTTGGATGCGGTGCCAGTAGCAACAGTGCAATTACGCTTTGATGGCTGGGTAACAGAAATGCAGGATGCTCAGAAACGCAAACAATTAGAGCAGGCTGCGGGTATCGATAATTTACTATATACTCCTGATGCTGACTTTTCTTGCTTCGCCGATTTAGCTTTAACTAGCCCTGCTGATTATTACCGCGAAGGTAGTGGTTCTTTAATGCAACTGGTACTCACCCCAGGAGACCCTTTTATTAAGAAAAGTAACGAAGAAATAGCTCAACATGTCCTGAGCCAGGTGCATGAATTATTTCCTTCGTCGCGAGAATTAAACATGACCTGGTATAGTGTCGTTAAGCTTGCTCAATCTTTGTACCGGGAAGCACCGGGAATGGATGTTTATCGTCCGCAACAGAAAACGCCCCTTGAAAACTTCTTTCTCGCGGGTAGTTATACTCAGCAAGATTATATCGATAGTATGGAAGGTGCAACAATTTCGGGGAGACGTGCTGCAAAGGTAGTTTTGGAAAATGTAAAAAAATAATTTTGGCTAGTAACTATTTAGATATAAATACCTTTCAGACTAGGAAGCACACTCATTAGGATAATAGAATGGCTAACTGGTTGGAGCATACCGTACAAGTAGAGGTAGACGTTCCTATAGATATAGTATGGGGTATGTGGTCGGATTTAGAACAGATGCCCCGTTGGATGAAATGGATTGATTCGGTCAAAGTTCTCGAAGACAATCCAGAATTATCCCTTTGGAAATTAGAGGCTGGTGGATTTAGTTTTAGTTGGCGATCGCGCATTCTAAAATTGGTTCCTCATCAGATAATTCAATGGGAATCAGTTGATGGTTTACCAAATAAAGGGGCTGTAAGATTTTACGACCGTAAAAGTACTAGTATTGTTAAACTTACCGTTGGTTATGCAATACCAGGTGTTATTGGTAAAATAATGGATAACTTATTTTTAGGAAGAGTAGTAGAATCAACACTGCAAGAGAATTTGGAAAGTTTTAGGAAATATGCTCGCACATCGGTTGATTCCCAAGAATAACATCCTTTGGTAATAATAGTTTTCAGGGTCAAGATGATTACCAAGTGGGATCGCTAAATACATTTATGGTTAATTGTTCTCGTCCTGGTGGTACCGAACTGATACAAGCGCGGATCATATCTCCACCTTGTAACTCTACCGTGCAAGCGTGACAAGAACCCATTAAACAACCTGTAGGAATCAATACATCTGCTCGATCGGCGACATCCAGTAGTGGCTCTCCGACTTCAGCATCAACAGTAACATCATCTGGTAAAAAATGAACTCTAACACTCATATTCTTATTAGTTATAACTAATTCTTATACTTATTTATTAACTATTGGTTACGACTTAGTTGGTAGCAGTTAGTAGTTAATCTCGGCGGATGAAAGCAGGATAGTTGTATACTACGAGTATATACTTATTAATTTAACAACTAACCACTAACTACTAACTACTAATTACTAATTACTATCATTAAACTATGATAATAAAACACTTAAGTCTAAATACCGTTCTACATTTACCGCCAGAGAATCTAAAAGTTTTTCTCTTTGCTCGCGGTAATTGGGAACACCAGTAGGTAGAGATTTTAAACCCCGCTGCTGACGGAGGCGATTTAACCAAGCTCGCCGCCAAGGGCCATTATCAAACATACCGTGAAGATAAGTACCCCAGACTGACTGACACTTATCGACTAAACCTAAATTAGTATCGTCAAATAAAGCCTCAAAACCTTGAGAATTTGGACCTTGTGTTTCAATACGCGAACGTCCTTGATGGATTTCAAAGCCATGAACAGGTAAGCCTGCTTGAGGGAAATTAGAGGTAACTTGGCGCTGTCGGGCAATTTTTTGTCCTGTAATAACACTTTTAATGGGTAATAATCCTAAACCTCCAAATCTACCGGCTTGTCCTTCGATTCCTTCTGGATCGGCTATCATCTGACCTAAAATCTGGAAACCGCCACAGATTCCTAATACCGTACCACCTGCTGCGGCATAATTTTGAATTTGCTCAGCCATTCCAGTTCTTTGCAGTAGCAACAAGTCAGGTATTGTAGTTTTTGTACCCGGAATAATTACCGCATCTGGATGCCCTAACTCATGCTTTGGACTCAAGTATTTGACTCCAACACTGGGTTCTGATTCTAGGGGATCGAAATCTGTAAAGTTGGCAATTCTTGGTAACTTTACAACAGTAAGATTCAGTTCGCCATGAAATTTGCGGGGTTTTCTTTCGAGTAAATCAAGGGAGTCTTCAGCAGGAAATACCTGTTCTAGGTAAGGGATAACTCCTATGACTGGTATACCAGTACGTTCTTCCAACCATTTAATGCCAGGTTCCAAAAGCGAACGCTGTCCCCGGAATTTGTTGATGACAATACCCTTAATTAGAGATCTTTCTTCTGGTTCCAATAACTCTAAAGTACCAACAACATGAGCAAAAGCACCGCCACGCTCAATATCAACTACTAATATAGTCGCAGCATTTAAATGCTTTGCAACACGCATATTAGTTAGATCGCGGTGTTTGATATTAACTTCTGCAGGGCTACCAGCACCTTCACAAACGATTAAATCAAATTCCATTCCTAAGTTATGGAGTGATTCTTCAATTGCTCGCCATCCCACGTCAAAATATTGCTGGTAGTAATCGGCGGCACCGACTTTTCCTACAGGCTTACCCTTGATAATCACCTGGGAAGTCATATCCCCTTGGGGTTTTAATAAAACTGGATTCATTTCTATCCAAGGAACAACTCCCGCAGCCCAAGCTTGTACTGCTTGTGCATAACCAATTTCTCCACCATTGGCTGTTACATAAGCATTATTAGCCATATTTTGACCTTTAAAGGGAGCCACTCGCCAACCACGTCGTGATAAAATACGACAAATTGCGGCGGATAAGAGTGATTTCCCAGCGTGGGATGTTGTCCCCACTACCATAATTGCTTTCATAATTTACTATTAGCTTTTCTTTATCGGACTTATTGAATTAAAGGATGAAGCCCGGGAAAATCCCATTTCTGACCAAGTTATTTATAGTACTTGATCTGGCAATCGAATCCCTAAGTAATTAAGGTAGATTTTCTTTTCCCGTTTATAAAGACTTCATCAAGGCGGTAGAAGCTTCCAGATTTATTATTCCCCCCTTAACCTCGCTCCTAACTTTTTTTCACTTAATTAATTTAAAAAGGTAATCTAAGTATACGCGAAGCTGCATTGTAAAAGCGATCGCCAAATGTTGGGTTAGCCCCAGCCTCGTACAATGAGTTTTCTACCAATTGACGACCTAAAGGAGTCAAGCGAAAACTATCCGTAATTCCTTGTCCGTCAACTTCTCGCCGCAGTAAGCCGACTTCAATTAACCATATCAAAGCATTATCTGCTGCCAATTCAGAGATGGAACGTTTTGTAAAGTGATTTTCAATTCCAGTTTGATCAGTAATTTCACTCATCGAGACACGTTGTGAGAGCATCTGTTCAAATAAATTTAAATTGAAAGGAGAACATCTCAGCGCTCGGGAAGCTCTTTTTAGGGTGGAAGCAGGATAGGTAAAACTTTTTTGGGTTTGCGAATCAACAGCAGACATTTTGG
>JBCCSG010000067.1:0-25870 GCA_039200565.1 Cyanobacteria bacterium P01_D01_bin.50
TGTAGATTCTCTTCCCACTTTATTGAGGCAAAAAGGGGTGTAGATTTTCTTCCCCCTTTATTGCCGTGCCGTTGCTCGTACACTCACTAATATTGAACATAATAATAAGGCAATCAGTGTACGGCACCAACCAGGGTATTGTGACAATTGCGGCCATTCCTGTTAATAACTGCTCACTTTCATGGTACTGCTCACTACTCACTACTCACCACTCACCACTCACCACTCACTACTCACTACTCACCACTAACTCCTAACTTCTTCTAATTTCAAATTGTTCTAAACCTTCAGCTTCCAAGTATTCTACTTGTACATCTTTGACGTTAGCAGAATTTGGTCCTTGATGACACCAGTGAATCATTTCTTCGATAACTTCCGGTGTGCCTTCAAACACTGCTTCTACACGGCTATCGGGGAGATTTCGTACCCATCCGTTTAAACCTAATTTTGTAGCTACATTCATCGTGGAATAACGATAGCCCACTCCTTGAACTTTACCGGATATGAATGCGTGGGCGCGAATTTGTTTTGGTTGAGTGGGATTTGACATCAGTTTTTCTTTTATTTTCCCTATCAACTGTTAATTGGTATAGCAATTTTAAATCGATTGGCGAGAATTAATACAACGGTTATTTTGAAAAAACTGGGTTTCTTGATACCTTAAATTATTTAAACTCTTATAAGATTACTATAAACGATTAAATGGCTAATTTTAGAATTAAAAACTATACAATTACAGTAACTAATCAAAAATCTGTCGATGCTTAATCTAGTTTGAAGAATATCTACCTCACAACTTTGAGCAAAATCTAAAATCCAAAATCTAAAATCTAAAATGGAATTACCTCCCCTCAACACCAAAACAATTTGGGCAATTATCAACGAAGAAATCGATGATACCACGG
Source organism: Cyanobacteria bacterium P01_D01_bin.50 (assembly GCA_039200565.1). Taxonomy (GTDB): domain Bacteria; phylum Cyanobacteriota; class Cyanobacteriia; order Cyanobacteriales; family Nostocaceae; genus Rivularia. The sequence continues at coordinate 906 of JBCCSG010000067.1, forward strand.
TTAACCAGTTGGTATGGCATTACTTGGGTTATCGTTACGATGAGTCTGCAAGTAAATGGGATGTAAGTAATGTATCTGAAGACTGGCGATCGCAATATCCAGAACCACCAGATTTTATCGCTAATCGCCCCCCAACAGTTAAATTAACTCGTTCTGTTCCCAAAGAAAATAAACAACTTATAAAAGAAAAACTGGGTTTCAAAGGTTACAAAATAGGTGAATTTGGTCCTCGGCAAACACGTAGAGCAACAGCCGCAAATTGGTTATTAAGTTATATGAAAATTAATGAGTTAGGAGTTAGTGGTGAGTAGTGAGTGGTGAGTAGTGAGTAGCAAGAAGTATTAGTAACTCCCCCTCTCCCCATCACAAAAAATAAAGACGTAGCAGTGCTACGCCAAGACAAATAAATGAAAAATGAATTATTGCAGTGTTTTCTGTAATGAGGGTTCTTCTTCTGGAAGAATTGCTCCTTTTACTGGACAAACTTGAATGCAAATACCGCAGTCAATACAGGTATTAAAATCAATCCAATACCAATCAGTTCCTTTAACATTTTTTCCAGGCCCCGGATGAATGCAAGCTACTGGGCAAGCGCTTACGCAATCCGCTACACCTTCACAAACATCAGTAACAATTGTATGTGCCATGTTTCCCCTCTCTTATCAATTATCAATTATCATTGTTAACTGATCACTGACTCAATAGTTTTTGAACCGTCGGCTTTTATCCAAGCTATTTGAGCGATTCCTCTATCCCGTGCATATTCTTGGATGGCTTGTGAGTCTCTAGTGCTTAATTCCATTTCGACTCTTACTAAATGAGTAGAGGAGCGTAGTTTTTCGGCATAGGCAAATGCGGCGGCGCTGGCGCTAGTATTTTCCGGTACTACTAACCAATTGCTGGCTGGTATTGTCTGCGGTAATTGCCCAGAAGTTAATAAAACATGGTATAAATCTTCAATAAATAAAGCGAAGCCGGTACCGGGAATGTCTTTACCTTGGGGATGATATAGCCCTAAGAGCTGATCGTAACGTCCGCCACTTCCGATAACCCGCACCTGGTTGTCGATATCGCTAACAACTTCAAATACAATACCCGTGTAGTAATCAAAGGTTTGAATTAAGCTGAGATCGAGAATCACCGAACAGTTTCCCTGGGATTCGATCAATTCAACTAAGGCTTTGAGATTGTTAATCGCTTCAAGCTGCTGGGAATCGAGATTTAAGGTACTAACTTTTTGTAAGACATCCGCACTTTTTCCGCGTAAATCCAACATTGTTTTGGCGCGATCGCGAAGTTCTTCACTTAGGGGCAAAGTGTCTATAGTTACTTTGTCTAGATTTGCGATCGCGCGACGAACTTGCCAAAGTAAATCTTCTGGAAAAGCTTTGAGTAAAGAGCGAGTAATTCCGGCTTCGCCAACAATTAAATGCCAATTCTGTAGTTTGAGTGCTTGTAGGGAAGCGGCAACTAACAGCAAGACTTCAGCATCAGCGACTAAACCACCACCACCTAATAATTCAACCCCAGCTTGATAAAACTCTTGCTGACGGTTGTGCTTCAATTCCGGCGATCGTCCGAATACATTAGCGTTGTAATACAGGCGTTGTGGGTAATTAACGCCAGCCATGCGCGTCACTGCGGCACGAGCGATAGAAGCGGTTAATTCCGGGCGCAATCCTAATTCTTCTTCTTGGATGTTTTGCAGTTGAATTACCGTTGAGCCTTCAATTGCACCTCCCGCCATTAGCGTATCCATACGCTCTAAAGTTGAGGTGATAATTCTGTGATAACCCCAACCCTGGAACACTTGTTCTAATCTGTCTTCAATCCAACGCTTTTGAGCGACATCTAAGGGCAATAAATCCCTAGCCCCAGTAGGGGGTTGATACACCATTATTTTTTCTTTCCACCAAATAAACCACCAAATAAACCGCCACTTTCAGATTTTGGAGATTTACCGGCAGCAGCGCTTACAGCAGTCTTTTTGTTCGCGCTATCACCCGATTTCTTTCCTAAAATCTTGTCAATTTTACTTCTCCCTTCCAACGCAGTTTCGTCTTTAGGATCTAATTGCAAAGCGCGATCGAAATGGATTTTTGCCATCTTAATTTGATTTTGCTTCAAATAGACCACTCCAATCAAGCTATGGCACTGATTATTATTTGGCTGCATTTTCAAAGCATCCTGCAACTCAACTCGGGCTTTTAATAATTGATTCTTGGCAATCAATTCTTCAGCACGACGTACATACCCTGTAAAAACCGGATCTTCCTTGGGTTTCGGTGGCGGTGGTGGTGCGGTTTTATTGGCATTCGCCGCATTTGAGTTGTTCGATACAGCAGGTTTTGGAGAAGATGCTGCACTTAAAGATTTACCGGCACTCCGCATCAAATAAACTAAATTCAACTCGCTAATTTGAGCAATTGCTTCTAAAACTTGTGCCAAAGACTTATACTGAATTTTAGCTATTTGGGACATAGCGTTTCTATAAGCGCTTTCAAAATTAGGCGTACCCGCGAGTTGTCTAGAATTTTCGCTAGTCAGTTCCACAGAAGTAGATTCTTGAGCCAGACGCTTCCCTATTTGCGCTAAAACAACATTATGTTCTGCACGATTTTTGTCTTGATAAAGTTGTTCGTAAGCTGGATTTACTAACTTCGATAATAATTTACTTGCGAATAGTTTTTCCTTATCGCTAACAGCAGCACAGCTATCGGGATGCAAGCGACGTGCAATTTGAAGATAGCGTTTGCGGATTTCCTGAGCATCTGCATCCACACGAACGCATAAAACTGCGTGATGATCTACCAAATCATACTTAAATAGACCGCGTTCTATTTGAAAGGACATAAAGCGATTTTATACTAAAAACGAACATTAATCTTACTAGTTTACTTCCACTCCTTGGGTATTTGTCAGTAGTTGATAGCTCGTAAATTGTTAATTAATTAACAGCCTTAGTTATTCATTAATAGTCACGCAAAATTTTATTTTCGGATTAAAAACTTTTGTAAATCATAATTTTTAAGGGAAAACAACAGTATTTGTAAAACTATTTATTTATATATCAAAGAAAAATTACTGAGTAATCGCTCCCTATTACTATATTTTTGATACAAAAAAATGAATGTAATTCTAGTTCAGTTTTATGAATTTTAGATTTGAGTCAGGAAACGCCAGTTTCAAAGAAAGTACTCTTTGAACCCATATTTCTCACTGACTTAAGTTGAAAAGCTGGTAGTTCTACTTCATACTGTTGAGTGAAATTTATGAGGGCAATATTATGGCAGGCTACAATCCCGATTTTTTAGGGAATGGGATTAACCTCCCCGTACCCACCTTTGCTCCATCAATAGCCGGGGATGTCTTACGCAGTTCCCTATTAGAAGATGATATTTTTGCTACCTATATTAACTACTCCATCATCACCAATCGCGTTAGGCGATCAACTATTGTCACTTGTGCAAATATAGACCAAAATCTAATCAAGAATGTACCAAGGAAACGGGGTTGGGATATTGATACTCGTATCGGTGCCGATTTTCAACTTGATAACGACTACTATCGCAATAATCCTTGGGATAGAGGACATTTAGCCAGACGAGGTAGTATGGCTTGGGGAAAAACGGAAAGGGAAGCAAAACGAGCTTCTGACGATACCTTTTATTATCCCAATGCAGCGCTACAACACGAGAATTTCAATCAAGATGAATGGCTAGCGCTAGAGAATTGGGTATTCGATCTCAAGTTAGATAGTAATGGTAAAATAACCGTTTTCACCGGCCCAGTTTATGGAGACTTTTCTCGTACTATTACCCCACCAGGAAGAAAACCCGCAATTATTCCTTCGGCTTTCTTTAAAGTTGTTTGCTTCGTAAATAAAGACAGTAATGAACTTGATGTTCGTGCTTTTCTGATGTTCCAAGACGAGGAAGCTTTACGGGATAAGCAAGGTAATAAATTGTTTAATTTTCAAACTTATCAGGTGACAATTACTGAAATTGAAAGATTGACAGGTTTAGAATTTGATGATGAGATTTACGAAAAAAATCCTTTGTTATTTAAAGAAGATGCCGAAAAGCAAGAAGAACTTCATATAGAACAATTTCCCGAAAGGATTGAAGTTGATGCACCTGCTGAAATGATTGCAGCAGGTGAACCCAGAGATGCGATCGCCATAGATAATGCTCCCATTTTTATTACTGCTGCCATGGTGAATCCGTCGGGAGATGAACGACAATCGGAATGGGTTTCTGTAATAAATCTTTCCTCGGAGCCAGTTAATTTAGAAGGTTGGACATTATCGGATACCAAACATAAACCATTACAGCTAAATTCGATTTTGAAAGAGCAACAGCTAATTTTACAACCAGGGGAAGCAGTGAGGATACAGCCATTAAGCCCGGTGAGATTATCGAATAATGGTGGAGTGATTAGTTTGTACAGTAAACCTCAATCCAATCAAGGTAAAGGGAGAAGGATTGATAGAGTTCGATATACCGCGAAAGAGGTAGAGATCGAAGATGTTGTGTTGAGATTTTTGAATCGTGGTTGATTTAAAAGTTTGTAGCCCGCAGTACAATTTGTCACGGGTGTTTGCTCCGTTTACTTCTGCGAAAGAACTTTACATTGTTTTACAAATTCTGAAGAAATTTGGTCAATTAGTTACTTCTGTGAATTAATCTGAAATACAAACTTAACCTTTTTTCTCCACCTTCCAAACTTGATGAGCTCTCCCCAACTCCTCACTCAAACTTTGATGAATATGACCATTAGTAGCTAAAATTCTTCCCGAATCCATATTGAAATCGGTACCATCATATGCTGTAACTTTGCCTCCAGCTTCCCGCAGTAAAATCACCCCAGCAGTAATATCCCACGGCGAAAGTCCTCTTTCCCAATAGCCATCCAAACGTCCGCAAGCAACATGAGCTAAATCGAGTGCAGCGGAACCACCGCGTCTTACTCCTTGAGTCAAATGAGTCAGATGACAGAACTCAGTATAGTTGTTATCGTCAGTTTCCCGACGGTCGTAAGCGAAACCAGTAACTAATAAACTTTTATTTAATTCAGAAGCCTTAGAAACATTTATAGAACGACGATTACAAGTTGCTCCCAACCCTTGAGCGGCACGGTATAATTCGTTATGGGATGGGTCATATATTACACCAATTTGCGGAACTCCGTTAATTAACAGCCCAATAGAAACCGAAAAAAACGGATATTGGTGAGCAAAATTAGTAGTACCATCCAAGGGATCGATAGCCCAAAGATATTCTTGATTTTGATTACCTAGCTTACCAGATTCTTCAGCCAGAATAGCGTGTTCGGGAAAATGGCGGCGTAAAGTTTCTAAAACCACAGCTTCCGAAGCTTTATCGGCTGCTGTGACTAAATCACCAGGACGTTTTTCCGCAGTTTTATCTTCTACCTTACCCAAATAACCTTGTAAAACAGCACCAGCAGAAAGGGCTGCTTCTGTCGCAATATCTAAAAATATTTGTAAATTCATTGGTTGTTGGTTGATAGTTGTTGGTTGATGGGTGTTGGTTGATGGGTGTTGGTTGATAGTTGTTGGTTGATAGTTGTTAGTTGATGGTTGATAAAAAAAATGGCGTTGCACAATCGTAATATGAAATTATGATTTCACATTGCAGGAGACGTAACACTGTTACGTCTCTACACAGGTTTCATGTTTTTGACAAAATCTATATAAATGCAATTCATAGTTTAATTCAGCAACGCCAAAAAAATTAACTCCTAACTCCTAACTCCGCGAGCCACCAACCACTAACCATTAACGAAAAACGCGACGAAACTCAGAGGGAGAAAGACGCATGGGTTTTTCGGGGTTCCAAATTCCTTCCCCCATAAGTCTAGACCAATGCTGAGCGCGTTCCAAACGTGCATCGTATTTATGATTTGGCGATCGCGCCATAAATAATGCGTGTCCTTCCTTAACTAGTTGTTCGTTTATTAACGTTTTTTCTTTCCATACGTAAGCCAAGGTTCGTCCAAATTTATCTTTAGCTTCCACATCAAATTCCAATCGTACGGGTGAGGATTTATCTTTAATCAACTCCATCAAACGTTGTTTAGAAGCCTCTCCCCAAGGGCGCTGACGTGTAGAAGGCGCAGTAATTCCCGTCAAACGTACCTCAGAAACTAAAGAAGGCTGTTCGCGAAAACCCATAACTTGTAAAGTTTGTCCGCTGACAACTCGTACAACCTTAATTTCCACCATTCCCGGTTGAAATCCATCTTTTTTAGCTTGACAACCCCACAACAGCAACAAACAACACAGGAAAATAACTGCTTTAGTCATTTTTATTAGGTCAAACCTCAAAGCTAATATAATTACAAGCTCCGGCAGTACTAACAACTAACCACCAACCACCAACTTTAATTAATCTTCATCAAGCGGTAAGCCAGCACGAACTCTACCTTTGGCAAAATAACGTCCGAATTGGAGTTCGTAAACTTCGTCTTCGTCTTGGGTTTCTACCTCCAAGTTAGAACAAGCATAACTAACGCATAACAACGCATAGCCTTTTCTTTGTAAATCCGGAGATAATCCCACAGCTTCTGGTTGAGAAATCTCTCCTTTGATAACTCTTACAGCGCAAGTAGTGCAAGCACCATTACGACAAGAAAATGGTAACTCTACACCTTGTTTCTCAAAATTTTGCAGAATGTAGCGGTTATCGGGAACTTCCAAGGTGTGAATAATCCCTTTTGCTCTATCTCTAACTGTGACTTTATATGTAGAGGACATGATAATTCCAGATTTTTAATTCTAAAATTATAGAATTATTCTCTGAGGGATTGCAGTTTCTTTAATTTCAATGTAAGATAGCATCTTGTGGCACCTGGAGAGATGGCCGAGTGGTTGAAGGCGCAGCACTGGAAATGCTGTTTACCCGTAAGGGTAACGAGGGTTCGAATCCCTCTCTCTCCGTTTTACCAAGTGTAAGTTTTAAAATCAGTTTTTAACCTAAGTATTTTGCCTTCCCGGCTTTATAGTAACCTATAGTGTAGGTTAGTTTGTATGCGCGTTTTACCCACGCCAAGTTTTACAATTCATATTACCCAACAATAAGCCAATCTATAATTTGAGGTAATTTTAGTGCCACAAGGAAGTAGTTTCAATTCAAATTTATCTAGATTACTATAAATTGCGTAGCATCTCGATCGTATAATATGAAAGTTGAATAAAGCACACCATCTGTCCTACACCGCAGGCGTGCGCAAGTCAGCCATGTCAACAAAAAATAATCTTTTAGATAAAGAATTGTAATCAACGACTTAAATTTTAAAATAGCGCGATAAAATACTATGTATAATTAGTAACTTTAATTAAATATTCAGGTGATGCGCGGTCTTAAAAGTCTTATTGTTTTCAACATAACTCGAGGTGTCACACAATGCTAGTAAGGCAAGAAGCACATGCATACCGCCAAGTCTAGCGGCACTACAATAACGGATGTTGCGGTTGTTCCTATGTGTGTAATAAAATTTTAATTGTGCTATTGATTAATTACAAAAAACTTATAAAAATATTAGTCTTTTTTAAATACGTTACATATCCGAAATTATAACCCAGATTATAATTTAATTGAACTAATTTGGGATTCAGCGAAAGAATATACAGTTAGTAGATTATTTAAATCAGTAGAACAGCTAATTACTCGTTAAATATATTAAAAATTAAGGAAGTCTCTTTAGAAAATGGGACCGTGAGAGAAAAAAGAAAGAAAATCGTATTTATTCAAATTAACTGCTTAGCAACAAATTTGAAATGAAAAATTTGAGATTATTGTCTGAATAGTTCGATTAAGCAAAGTTGCAATTTTTGTGACGAACACCTATAAACAATAATAGTTGATTGTCAAAACTGTGATATTATGCCGCACAAACATGCCGGAATACTTATTGAATGAGGGGTACGTCCCCCTCATTAATTTAAATGAAAAATTGAATGCATCTGACAAAAAGCTTGTTAAAACTGATAAAGAATTTTACTGGTGTCGTACCTAAATTCGTGCGATTGATTAATTGATGATAAAATGCATCGTATATAATATGCACCAATAGATAAACAGCACTTGGTCATTAAACGAAGGAAACAAGCGGATGAATAAAAGTATCTCATATAAACCTTCGTGGTTGTGATGAATTGCAGGAATTAACCAAATCCCTACAACCTTCAGAACAAAGAAAATGAACCAAACTCAATGTGGTTCAACAATAAATAGTCAAGGCGATATTCGTTAAGTATGATTTTATTAAGCAATCACGACCAGAATTCCCAAGTTCAATTACACAAACAAAGAGCTTATTGGCATGAAAAGTTAATTGCCCCACTTCCAATTTTAGAAGTTCCACAAAATCATTGGCGATCGCGCAGCACGGAAGACAAAGCAGAACGAAAATCAAATAAAAGCTTCATAGAAACTGTAGAAGTTACTAGCGGACTGTATCAAAAACTGCACTCATTTAGCCAAAAAGAGAACTGCTCGTTATTTATTCCACTATTAGCAGCTGTTCAAGCAGTTTTTCTGCGATATACAGGACAAGAAGATATAATATTAGGCTCGGTTGGTATCAGTCGCTTCACTAGTTCAGAACCAGTAGATACCTCCCAACTTCTAAATAGAATTGCTTTAAGAACTGATGCAAGCCCTGACTTGACCAATTTTGAACTGTTAACAAAAATTAATAAAACTGTTAGAGAAGCAGGGAATCATAGAGATTATCCCTTTGAAAAACTAACGAAGGAATTAGAGAATACATCAATCTTTCAAGTGATGTTAATTCCTTGTCAGATACCTTTTGAGCTTGCCGATACTCCCATAGAAGTAGAACATCTAGCCCAGATAACCGAACAGTCAAGGGAGTGCGATTTAAATATCTTTGTTGTACCCACCGCAGAAAGTTTAGCCCTAAAATGCGAATACGATGGGGAGTTATTTGAATCAGCCTCCATTCAAAGACTGTTAGGGCATTTGCAGACTCTGCTAGCAGGATTAATTGCCGACGAAGAGCAAGAGATAGCCAGTTTACCTTTATTGACTGAGGCTGAAAAAGAGCAGCTGATAATAGAGTGGAACGATACCCAACAAGATTATCCGCTTGTCAATTGCATCCATCACTTATTTGAACTCCAAGCAGCAAAAACACCTTCAAAAAGAGCAGTAGTCTTTGAAGAGGATGAATTAACTTACCAACAACTCAATCAAAAAGCCAATCAAGTAGCCCATTATCTACGTTCGAGGGGAGTAAAAGCAGAAACCCTAGTGGGAATTTGTGTTGAGCGTTCCTTGGAGATGATAATTGGATTGCTCGGTATTCTCAAGGCTGGTGGTGCATATGTACCTCTAGATCCAAGTTATCCCCCAGATCGCTTGACATATATGCTCGAAGATGCTGAAGTCGAGATTGTGTTGACTCAAGCAAATTTGGTAGCTTATCTGGAAGAAAATGTTATTCAAGCACAAGACATCTCACTAGTTTGCTTAGACAAAGACTGGGAATCGATCGCACAGAAGTCATCAGAGAATCCCTCGGTGGATATCAAAGGGTCAAATTTAGCCTACGTTATCTACACTTCAGGCTCTACAGGGAAACCGAAAGGGGTGCAATTACAGCATCAAGGAGTAGTTAACTTCCTAGTTTCCATGAGCAAGCAACCGGGTTTAAGTGAACAAGATATTCTCTGTTCTGTTACGACTATCTCGTTTGATATTGCCGGACTAGAACTTTATTTACCACTAATTGTAGGAGCGAAGCTAGTTTTAGCTAGCCAAGAAGTGGCAGCATCTGGTGCGCCTTTAGCCAAGCTAATGGGTGATTATAATGTAACCGTGATGCAAGCAACCCCAGCAACCTGGTATTTACTTTTAGCCGCAGGTTGGCAAGGGAAAGCAGGTTTGAAAGTACTGTGTGGTGGGGAAGCAATGGCATCAGAACTAGCAGAGCGGTTGCTTTCGCTTGGGGTTGAGCTATGGAATATGTATGGTCCTACAGAAACCACCATTTGGTCAACGGTTTATCCTGTCAAACCCAAAGCCTCTTTCAAAGATGGCAAAGAATCTCCAGAATTGATTGGCAAACCAATAGCCAATACCGAAATTTATATTCTTGACTCGAACCTAAAACCAGTACCTATAGGTGTAACTGGGGAATTATATATTGGAGGTGCAGGATTAGCAAGGGGTTATCGCCATCGTCCCAAATTAACACAAGAGAAATTTATTCCCCATCCGTTTTCTTCGGTATCATCTAGTACCGACAGCCCATTTCCTGCTGCCTACTCCCGTATTTATAAAACAGGGGATTTAGCGAGATATTTACCAGATGGAAATATTGATTTTCTTGGTCGAATTGATAATCAGGTGAAGGTGCGTGGCTTCCGGATCGAATTGGGAGAGATAGAATCTGTCTTAAATCGACATCCAGGGGTTGAGCGTAGTGTTGTGGTAGCCGTGAGCCATGGCAACAGGGATATCGGAGGAGATAAGCGTCTGGTGGCTTATGTTGTACCCAACCAAAACTACCAAGGCGATGAAGAAATCAAAGAAAGTCAAGAAAAGGCAATTCAAGAACAATGGCAAGAATTATGGAACCTAGCTTATAGCCAAGAGCAATCCGTTGCGGATCCCACCTTTAACATCAACGGTTGGAATGATAGCTATGATGGTTCGCCGATTCCTCCCGAACAGATGCGCGAGTGGCTGGCAGGAACAATAGACAGAATTTTATCCTGTAAACCCCAGCGAGTGTTGGAAATTGGTTGCGGCACCGGAATGCTTTTGTTTCGGGTTGCTCCCAACTGCGAGACTTACTGCGGTGTGGACATTGCACCCCAAGCTTTGCAATACATCGGAGCCCAGATAAAGAATCTTGAAGGAGATTTTACTGGTGTTAGTCTGCGTCAAGGTTATGCAGATAAAGCGATCGCCGAAATCAAGCCAGGAGAGTTTGATACAGTGGTGATTAACTCTGTGGTACAGCTATTTCCAGGGATTGAGTATCTCGTGGAAGTAATTGAAACTGCTGCAAGCTCAATTTCAGAAGGAGGAACAATCTTTATCGGAGATGTTCGTAGTTTACCTTTACTAGAAGCTTTTCACGCCTCTATCCAATTACATCAAGCTTCAGAGGATATAACTGGCTCCGATTTGCGTTCTCGAATCAGTAAAGCCATTGTTCAGGAAGGACAAATGGCGATCTCGCCAGACTTTTTCCATGCTTTGGGGCAATACTTACCTCAAATTAGCCATGTGGAAATTCAGTTAAGGCAGGGACGATATCACAATGAAATGAGTGAGTTTCGCTATGATGCGATTCTCCATGTTGGTCAAGAAATCATTCCGAGTGCAGAACCTCAATGGTTAAACTGGGAACAAGAAGGACTAAGTATATCTTCTATTGTTGAAACCTTAGAGAACCAACAGCCAGAAATACTGGGAATTAGGGATGTACCAAATGCTCGTCTTGTCAAGCGAGTTAAGCTCTTAGAACTCATGGAAAAGAGTCCGTCTGCAAAAGTAGGGCAGCTAAGAGCAGCCTTAGCCAAGTTAGACTCAGTTGGCATAGAGCCGGATGAATGGTGGGGTTTAGGGGATAAATTACCCTATCAGATTAGGATAAACTGGGCTGGTTCTGGAGCAAAAGATTGCTATGATGTGATATTGCAAAGAAATGATTCTGTGGTTTCCTGGTCTCCATCTTTGAGTCCCCCCGAGATTAAACCTTGGTCAGCCTATGCCAACGATCCTTTAGAAGGAGAGGTGGCTAGTACATTAGAAGCAGAATTGCGCCTTCACGTACAGTCCAATTTACCTCACTACATGAATCCTTCTGCTTTTGTGATTCTTGAAGAAATGCCTCTGACACCCAATGGCAAGGTAAATAGACGCGCCTTACCAGCACCAGGCAAATCTCGACCAGAGTTGGCAACAGCATATGTAATGCCCCAATCGGAACTTGAAGCGGCGATCGCCCAAATTTGGCAGGAAGTTCTACAGTTGGATATAGTGGGCATTAATGATAGTTTCTTTGAGTTAGGTGGTAATTCTTTACTTCTGACTCAAGTACACGGTAAATTAAGCACAACGATAGATGCAGAATTTACCATTGTCACCCTGTTTCAATATCCGACGATTCAGAAATTAGCCGCACATCTGAGTCAACCAAAATCTGTAGCCAGCAACAACAACCTTACCCAGCAAAAAGATAAATTCAGTCAGCGCGAATCCGATATTGCCATTATCGGCGTTTCTTGCCGTTTTCCAGGAGCAAGTAATAGCGATGAATTTTGGCAAAATCTGCGTTCTGGAGTTGAGTCGATCTCGATTTTTGATGAAGCAGAATTAGAAATAAGTGATCGCGATGTATTGAAAGATCCACAGTATGTAAAAGCAGGATCGATACTGCCAGATATTGATTTATTCGATGCAACATTCTTTGGCTACAGTGCAAAAGAAGCAGAAATCATGGATCCCCAACAGCGTATTTTCTTAGAATGCGCAGCCGAAGCTCTACAAAGCTCTGGTTATGCTTGCGTAAGCAATGAGCAATCAATTGGTGTGTTCGCAGGTTCGGGAATGAACACTTATCTAATTAATAACGTTCACCCAAGCCGCAATTTTTCAACCCAACGTACTTTTTTGGGTTCGGCATTTGATTTACAAGTAAGACTGGCTAATGGGAAAGATTTTCTGCCCACCAAGGTATCTTATAAATTAGGCTTGAAGGGACCTAGTGTCAACGTGCAAACTGCCTGTTCTACTTCTTTAGTCGCAGTACATATGGCTTGCCAAAGTATTATCAACGGCGAAGCGGACATGGCTTTAGCAGGAGGCGTGGCTATTGGCGTACCGCAAAAAACGGGTTATTTGTACCAGCAAGACATGATTTTCTCCCCTGATGGTCATTGTCGAGCTTTTGATGCCGATGCACAAGGAACAGTTTTCGGAGATGGAGTAGGCATTGTAGTTCTCAAAAGTTTGAGCAAAGCGAAGAGAGATAAAGACAACATCTATGCAGTTATAAAAGGCTCGGCAGTTAATAACGATGGTAGTAACAAAATTGGTTACACAGCCCCTAGTATTGAGGGACAAACAGCAGTTATTACAGAAGCATTGAGCAAAGCTCAGGTAGATGCGTCGAGCATAAGTTATATAGAGGCTCACGGTACCGGAACAGCTTTGGGAGATCCCATAGAAATTGCTGCTTTGACTCAAGCCTTTAGACAAACAACCGAGCAAAAAGGTTATTGTGCCATTGGTTCAGTTAAAACCAATATCGGACATTTAGTCGAAGCAGCAGGAATTGCAGGACTAATTAAAACCGTATTGGCGTTGAAAAACAAGCAAATTCCCCCCACTTTACACTTCCAAAAACCCAATCCCAATATTGATTTTGCGTCAAGTCCGTTTTTTGTGAATACCCAACTCAACGAATGGGAACCTAATGGCACTCCCAGACGTGCAGGGGTAAGTTCCTTTGGTATGGGAGGAACTAATGCCCATGTGGTATTAGAAGAAGCACCAGAAGTCAAAAATCAAAAATCAAAAGTCAAAAATGAACGTCCCGGGCACATATTGACTTTATCAGCGAAAGATGATAATACGTTACGCGAGTTAGCAGAGCGCTATGTGAATTATTTCGCATCCCCCTCGCAAGCAGAATTGGCAGATATTTGTTTCACTGCGAATACGGGACATAAGCACTTTGAACACCGTTTAGCCGTTGTCGGCGCATCAAAAAAAGAGTTAAGAGAGCAATTAGCAGATTTTGAACTACTAAATACTGGTGTGGTTAAGCAATCACAATCGGCAACCATTGCTTTTCTGTTTACAGGGCAAGGTTCTCAGTATGTTAATATGGGTCGGCAACTCTATGAAAGCCAGCCTAGTTTTAAAGCCACAATCGATCGCTGTGCAAGAATTTTAGAATTAGACCCTGAACTGGATCGTGGTTTACTAGAAATACTTTTCTCATCATCAGCAGACGACATTAACCAAACCAAATACACCCAACCGGCTCTATTTGCACTTGAATATGCTCTAGCTCAATTGTGGATATCCTGGGGCATAAAACCCGATGTGGTTATGGGTCATAGTGTGGGAGAATATGTGGCAGCTTGTATTGCTGGGGTATTTAGTTTAGAAGATGGCTTGAAACTAATTGCCGCCAGGGGAAGGTTGATGCAAGCTCTTCCTCAAAATGGGGCAATGCTGTCAATGTTGGCATCCGAAGAACAAGCGAGATCGGTTATTGAACCGTTCGCTCAAGAAGTCTCAATTGCTGCGATTAATGGACCCCAAAGCGTAGTAATTTCTGGGGAAAAAGCTGCTATCAATGCAGTTAATCAAATTTTAGAGACACAAGGTGTCAAAACTAAGCAATTAACCGTTTCTCATGGCTTCCATTCCCATTTGATGGAACCAATGTTAGCTGATTTTGAACGCGTTGCTGATTCAATTAGCTTTAGTGTTCCTCGGATCAAATTAATCTCCAACGTTACAGGAGAAATTGTCACGTCGGAAGTAACTACTAGCAAATACTGGTGTCGCCATATACGGCAAGCAGTGAGATTCTCTCATAACATGTCATGTGTAAATTCACAGAATGTGGATGTATTTATAGAGATAGGTGCTAAACCCATTTTATTGGGCATGGGTCGTAATTGCTTGCCCGAACATCAAGGGTTATGGTTGCCGAGTTTACGTAGCGATCGCGGTGATTGGGAGCAAATACTAAGTAGTTTGGCAGAACTATACCTACGAGGAATTGCTATTGATTGGGTTGGTTTTGACAGCGATTACGAACGTTACCGCGAACCCTTGCCTACTTATCCCTTCCAGCGACAGCGTTATTGGGTAGAAGCTCCCGATTGGTATCGAAATGGAGTGCTTCCTCAACACAATGGCGATGGGAATGGAAAACAAAGCGATCGCAAAAGTTTAAATATTGACAATGCGTTGTATGAAATCGAGTGGAAACGCGATCTACAGTTTCCTTTAGATCCGGTGAATGGGAATAACGAAAATATTGAGGTAAACAACCAAATTAGTAATCCCAGGAGTTGGCTGATATTTGCCGATAAACAGGGAATTGGAGCGAAATTAGCTCTGAAAATCCGTTCCCGGGGAGAATATTGTACCTTAGTCTTTCCTGGTGAAGAATATCAACAGATTGGAGAACAAGAGTGTATTCTCAATCCCCTTAATCTCCAACATTTCCAAAAACTTTTCCAGAGCTTACCTCAAGTCTCGCGGGTAGTACATTTATGGAGTTTGGATATACCAGAAGCAACAACACAATTCAATTTACTTTCCCAATCCCAATTAAGTTGTGGTAGTACACTACATTTAGTCCAAGCACTGTTAGGAACAGATAACCAATCACCTGCTTTGTGGTTGGTAACCCAGGGTACTCAAGCCATTGGAGATTATCCCGTCACAGGTGTAGCTCAATCTCCCTTGTGGGGAATGGGTAAAGCTCTAGCTCTCGAACATCCTGAATTAAACTGCGTGCGGTTGGATTTAAACCCGGAAAAAACTGGGGATGAAGTCAATATTCTGTGGTCAGAAATTAAGCATTCCTTGAACTCACAAGACATTGAAGATCAAATTGCTTGGCGAGATAACAGGCGCTATATTCCCAGATTAAGCCGAAGAAATGCCCCAGAAACTAACGGTAAATCTCTTGGTATTAAAGCAGATGGCACCTATTTAATTACAGGTGGATTGGGCGCTCTAGGTTTAAAAGTTGCTAATTGGCTGGTAGAAAAAGGTGCTAAAAACTTAGTTTTACTAGGAAGGAGTAAACCCAAAGCTTTTGATGTAAATTCTCAATTGGCACAAATGGAACAGCTTGGTGTTCAAGTAGTTGTAGCTACTGCTGATGTATCCAATTTTGAGCAGCTTTCTACCGTATTCAACGAAATTCAGCAAAATATGCCTGCTTTAAGAGGTATAATTCATGCTGCTGGTACTACCAATGACGGTATAGTAGAGAATTTAAATTGGGATGCATTTGAATCGGTTTTAAAACCGAAAGTGCAAGGAGGTTGGAACCTACATTGTTTATCAGCGGATAAAGATTTAGATTTCTTCGTGGTTTTTTCGTCCCTAGCTTCCTTCCTGGGTTCTGCTGGTCATTCTAACTATGTTGCAGCCAATAGTTTCCTCGATAGTTTAGCCGCTTATCGTCACAGCCAGAAATTACCGGCTTTAAGTATTAACTGGGGAGCGTGGTCAAAAATCGGACTTGCAGTTCGGAATTCTCAAATCGAGAGACTTGAGAAAATGGGGATAAATGCAAGCACTCCAGAGCAAGGGTTACAGGTATTAGAAAAACTTTTGCGACAACAACCTACTCAGGTAGGATTTATCGACATTAATTGGCCAGTATTTAAGCACAATAATTGGTCGAATTCTCCTTTCTTTAAAGATTTAAAACAAGCACAAGCAGAAGTATCCCCGCAAACTGAAAACTTAACCCTTCGTCAGCAATTAGCGCAAACTCCCCTGGGCGATCGCTCTGAGCTATTGGAAGATCGAATAATTTCAATAGTAGCCAAAACTCTAGGATTAAAATCCGCCCAAAAACTAGATAAAAGGGCGCGGTTGATTGATTGCGGACTAGATTCTTTGATGGCAATTGAACTGCGTAATTATCTGCAATCGAGTTTAGAATGTTCTTTGCGTTCTACTTTATTTTTTGACTATCCTACTACTGAAGCTTTAATAGAATATTTGGCTTCACAAGTGCAAGAACTAGAAGGGGATAATACTATATCTGGTAATAAAACAACCTTAGTTCCAATTCAAACCCAAGGCTGTAAACGACCTTTATTCTTTGTCCCCGGAATTCTGGGTAGCGTCTTCGATCTTTATCCTTTAGCAAGGTGTTTGTCAAAAGATCAACCTTTTTATGGCTTGCGATCGCTAGGTTTGGGAGAAGACGTAGAACCACTGACTTTAATGGCAGATATTGCCGCACATCATATAAAAGCAATTCGGACTGTGCAACCGCAAGGACCATATTTCCTCGGAGGTCATTCCTTTGGCGGTAAAGTAGTCTTTGAAATGGCCCAGCAATTACAAAAAGAAGGACAATTAGTTTCTTCCCTTGTGTTGATGGATGTGCAAGTAGAAATTCCCCTCCCAGAAAAAAATGTCATTAACCGCGATAGTGCTAAATGTATAAACGATTTAGCCGTTATCTATGAAGGTATTTTAGAAAAAGACCTACTTGTTAAACCAGAAGTACTACAGCGCATTAGTGAAGCAGAACAAATAAGCTATTTCCAAGAACGATTGAAAATAGCTGGGCATAATTTGAGTGAAGGTGATTTAAGGCAGATTTTGCAAGTTTACACTGCTAATATTCAAGCCCATACTCAATATATACCAACTAAAATTGATTCAACTTCGATTACTTTTTTCCGAGCCAGTGAATTAGGAATTATGGGGGATTATTTACCGGATTTAGCTATGTCAAAAGCATATCCGAGTTGGGGTTGGCAACAGCTTTCAGTTAAACCCGTAGAAATTCAGATTGTCCCGGGAAATCATTTCACTATGCTCCAAGAACCCCACGTTAAAGTTTTAGCTCAACATCTTGAAGCAACTCTCTTAAAAGCGGCTATTGAATTGGTTTAAATTGTAAATCATCAATCATCGGGATTAACTCCCGATGCCATGTCTCTAAGGTCATAATGTTTGATTTAGTCGCTGTACCTGTAATAAATAATGTTGTATTAATATGAGAGATGAAAAATTTTTACAAGGTCGTATAGCGATTGTAACTGGGGGAACTTCCGGTATAGGTAGAGCGATCGCTCAATCTTTAGCCCAAAGAGGAGCTAATCTAGCCATTGGTTCTCGTTCAGCTAGCAAAAGTTCCTGCCAAACTGAAATGGAATCACTAGGAGTGAAAGCTCTAGTAATGAATTTGGATGTCGCTGCAAGTGATTCAGTTAAGACTTTTTACGAAGCTGTAGTTCAAACTTTTGGTCAGGTAGATATTTTGGTAAATGCGGCTGGCATTACTTGCGAGCATACAATGTGCGATCATCCCGATGAATTATGGCATCGGATTATAGATGTTAATCTCAATGGCATTTATCGTACCATTAAGCTTTGTCTGCCAGGAATGATCGAACGTAGGTGGGGTCGTATAATTAATATTGCCTCTACTTATGGTTCGGTGGGTGTTCTTCTTCACGCTGCCTATTGCGCTTCTAAAGCTGGAGTTATAGGACTGACTCGCTGTGTAGCTTTAGAAGGAGCACCTTATGGGGTATCTTGCAACTCAATTAGTCCAGGTTGGGTGGAAACTAATATGGGTAAAGACGCATCAAGACGACTTGCCCAAGCGGAAGGCCGCACTGCTGCTGAATACTTAGAGGAACTCAAGCAAAGCTACCCGCAGAAAAGACTGATAGAACCCCAAGAGATTGGCGAACTGGCTGCTTTCCTCTGCCGCAATCAAGCATTGGGGATGACAATGCAGGATCTAACTGTATCTGGGGGTTCTCTATGGTAAACAAACCCGATACATGCTTGCCTGATTGTGATTGGGTAGCTGATAGAGATTACTCAGCAAGTTTGAATTTACTAGGGTTAGCTGAACCCAACGTTACGCCTGTGGAGGAGCAAGAGCCGACTCTCTTCGATGAAGCAGGAACTAAGAAACAGGCAATGTCTAACATTGTCTAACTTTTAGAAAGCGGAATTCCGCCGTTCCGCCATTAATTACCTCATCGATGAATCTAGGGGGTTGAAATCAGGAAAGTTTTTCCTTTTAACGGATGAATCCTGAGGCTTGTATCCATTTTATTTCTTGTTTTTTTTAATACATAAACAAGTTTTTTTCTCAGAGAAATGATGTAAACATGGATTATAAAAAATTTTTACAAGGTCGTATAGCGATTGTAACTGGGGGAACTTCTGGTATAGGTAGAGCGATCGCTCAATCTTTAGCCCAAAGAGGAGCTAATCTAGCCATTGGTTCTCGTTCAGCTAGCAAAAGTTCCTGCCAAGCTGAAATTGAGTCATTAGGAGTGAAAGCTCTGGTGATGAATTTAGACGTAACTATAACTGATTCAGTTAAGACTTTTTATGAAGCTGTAGTTCAAACTTTTGGTCAAGTAGATATTCTAGTTAATGCGGCTGGTATCACTTCTGTGCATACAATGTGCCATCATCCCGATGAATTATGGCATCGGATTATAGATGTTAATCTCAATGGCATTTATCGCACCATTAAGTTTTGTCTGCCAGGAATGATCGAACGTAGGTGGGGTCGTATAATTAACATTGCTTCTACAGCTGCTTCGGTAGGAAGTCCTAGCGTTCCTGCCTATTGTGCTTCTAAAGCTGCGCTAGTAGGACTAACTCGCTGTGTAGCCTTGGAAGGAGCTGCTCATGGAATAACCTGCAATTCCATTAGTCCAGGCTGGGTAGAAACCGAGTTCAGTAAAAACGCCATGCAAAATTTTGCAGCGATCAAAAATCAAACCTTAGCACAATATTTGCAAACAATTAAGCAAAGCAATCCACAACAGAGAATCATCCAACCTCCAGAAATTGCTGAACTCGCTGCTTTTCTCTGCCGGGATGAAGCATTGGGAATCACAATGCAGGATTTAACCGTATCCGCCGGCTCGCTGTGGTAAATAAATATTTTAATAATTTCCCGCAAATATTCCTTAGTTCAGGATTTCTATGAACAATCAAAGCATCCAACAACCAGCAACCAAAACAAAGATTGTCACTTTATGGTCTGCTCCTAGATGCGTATCTAGTGCTTTTTTGAAAGCTTTTTCCCAAGGGCCCGAAACGGCAATTGTGAATGAGCCATTCCTTGATGTGTATTACTTTAGCAAATGGCGACGCTCCAATCGATTTGGTGATTGCTCCGAACAACACAATTACGGAACTGCTCAAGTGATTGAGTCAATCCAATCGCCAACAACTCCTCTGGTTTTTATCAAAGAAATGGCTTATCAAGCATTGCCATATATTGAGCGAGATTTTTTAAGTAATACTATCAATACTTTCATTGTGCGCGATCCTCGTGAAGCAATAGCTTCCTGGTATCGTGTCCCAGAGTATCCTACGGAAGAAGAGTTTGGTTTTGAAGCTTTAAAAAAAATCTGGGAAATAGTAACTGAGGAATTGCAACAAGAACCAATTGTCGTTGAAGCTACAAAATTCCGCCGTAATCCAGAACAGATTCTAAGTCGCTATTGTCAAAGTCTTGGAATTACATTCAATCCTCAAATGTTGAAGTGGGAAGACGGTAGTTTGAAGCAAAACCAGTGGAAACCTCATGAATTAGAAAGTAGAGTTAAATGGTATAAAACTTTAGACAACAGCACCGGAATATTACCTCCAACTAAAGTAGAGGTAGAAATTCGTTCCCAAGATATAGATATGGTTGAGCGAGCCACGATATTTTATCAAAGAATGTGCAATTTTGCACTTTAGATGAAATATTCTTAACGCGTCAAACAACCAAATGTTGAGGTTTAGGCTCAAAAACTTGAAGCAACTCTTCCTAAAGCAATTGAATTGGTTTAAACCGATCCACCCAGCTAAGTCGTCATTAAGTCGGCAGCGCAAATCATTATAATGCTGCGCCGTGGTCTAAAGACAGACGGTTTACCTGCTCCCGGAGCTTTTTATATGAGTCAAACAACTAGTCAAAACCAAGACAAACTCTCCTTAAATGAGATCGTAACCGGTGGATTGTGCATGGGTTGCGGACTGTGTCGCAGCATTGCCGGATCCGATAAAATTGAAATTGCCATGACTCCCGAGGGAAGACAGCGACCGATCGAACTAAGCCCATTAGAAGATAAAACCATAGAAGCGATCGACGCTACCTGCCCGGGGATACAGGTTATAAGTGCAGATCCGGAATCCATACCTGAGGGGGCACAGATAGACCCATTGTGGGGACCAGCAGCGCACATGGCCATCGGCTACGCAACCGATCCAGAAATTCGTTACCGTGGTTCTTCTGGTGGAGTTTTAACGGCTCTAGGAACCTACTTACTAGCACGAAAAGAGGTAGATTTTATACTTCATGTCGCAGCTTCAAAAGAACGACCAATCATCTCTGAGGCTTGTCTCAGCTTTGATGCTGTTAGCGTTTTAGAGGCATCTGGCTCTCGTTACGCTTCAGGGGCACCCTTAGTCAATTTCATGGAGGTCTTAAACTATAATCGACCGTTTGCAGTGATTGGTAAACCCTGCGACATTACGGCAATTCGGAACCTAGAGCGTCGCGATCCACGCGTTAAGAAACTAGTGCGCTATTGTTTGTCCTTGATTTGCGGGGGAATGTCCGATTTATCAAAAACTTTGAGCGTTCTTGACCACTTTGGTGTTCAAGAGTCAGAACTGCAAAGCTTCCGATATCGCGGCTATGGCAATCCTGGTTTAACTAAATTGCAAACAAAAGATAACAAAACATTTGCAATCACCTACAACGAATTATGGGCAGATGAGGCCAATTGGGGAACTCAGCCTCGTTGTAAAATATGTCCTGATGCTATTGGTGAAGTAGCAGATATAGTAGCGGCAGATTGCTGGCCAGGAGCAAATCCCAGCGGGGAAGATGAAGGATTTAACGCCATCGTCGTTCGTACCAAAAGAGGACAAAAGCTATTCGATAGCGCTATAGCTGATGGAGCACTGACAACCATCAAGGATATTACATTTGCCGACCTCGAACGCTTCCAGCCTCATAAAGTCCGACAAAAAAAGGCTGCATGGGCTCGTTTTGCTGGCATGCGTGCTTCCGGTTTACCAGTGCCAAATACGGAGGGTTTACGGATCGAAGAACTGGCGCGCTCCCAGGACTGGAAAGAACTTCTAGCCGCAGCACGCGGAGCTCGCGATCGCGCTAAGACAGGTCGGTTGGGAGAACCTCCAGCAACGAGGGAACTATAAAACAATAGGGTTCAATTAAGAAATTAATTTGTGCAGGGGGAGCAGGGGGAGCAGGGGGAGAGAATATTTTTTAACACGAGTAGAAGTCAACTAATTTTGAAATGGATTTGAAGCAGGAACAAATACCATCGTCGATCAAAGCAGTACGCCTATCATTAAATCCCATAATTAAGCCAGGAATACCAGGGCTGATGGGAGATCTGGGAACGAATATCAACGGGGCTTCCCTGATCCGCGTTCCTGATTGGATTAAACAACCTTTGGGACGCTATTATCTTTACTTTGCCCATCACAATGGCAAATATATTCGTCTTGCTTATGCTGATTCTCTGGAAGGAAAGTGGAAGGTTTATGAGCAGGGGACATTGCATTTAGATGAAACAGCTTGTGAAGATCATATTGCTTCTCCAGATGTCCATGTCAGGAGCGAAGCGAAAGAAATCCGGATGTATTTTCATGGCTGCTATAGAGGGCGACACCAGCACGATCAAGTAACAATGTTCGCCAAATCTCAAGATGGCCTCCACTTTACTGCTTCACCAGAAATCTTGGGACCAAATTATTTTCGAGTCTTCCAACACAATGGATTTTACTATGCCATTGCCAACAATTGGTATGGGACAATAATTAAGAATCGTCCTGTTGCTGGAATTTTACTCCGGTCGAAAGATGGTGTAACTCCTTTTGAGCTAGGACAAGATTTTATACCTAACCTACGACATGCTGCTGTATTAGTAAAAGATGACGTTCTGCTAATATTTTACTCGCGATATGGTGACGCACCCGAACGTATCTTGATGAGCTACGTGGATTTAACTAATGATTGGTACAATTGGAGTCCTTCAGAAGCAATTACAGTTATTGAACCAGAGCAAGATTATGAAGGAGTTGATTTACCCTTGCAAGCTTCATCTATGGGTGCAGCAGACGAACCACTCCGACAACTCCGTGACCCAGCTATCTACGTTGAAGGTAAAAAAATATACTCAATTTATTCTGTAGCAGGGGAACAGGGTATTGCGATCGCAAAATTGATCCTGAATAACTGATGAACAACAAAAATCTTCAAAATTTAGGCACGAAAACCAAAATTGTAGCCTTATGGACTGCTCCTAGATGCTTATCTACTGTCTGTGAAAAAGTATTTTCTCAACGCCCAGACACGGTGACGATACACGAGCCATTCTTATACACATATTATTATAGCCAATGGCGGCGGAGCGACCGCTTTGGCGATCGCAAAGAATATCTTAATTATGGAGCGGAAAAAATAATTGAGCATATCAATTCTCAAACCACTCCATTGGTTTTTATCAAAGAAATGGCTTACCACACAATCCCTTATATAGAACGGGAATTTTTGAACTCCAATATTGTCAATACCTTTCTTGTCCGCAATCCAAAAAAAAGCCTGCTTTCATGGTATAAGTTAAATGAATTTCCCACAGAAGAAGAATTTGGTTTTGATAGCTTGAATCAAATGTGGCAGATAGTGACCGAGGAATTAAAACAGAAACCGATTGTTATTGAAGCTGATTGTGTGCAAAGCGATCCAGCAAAAACTTTCCAGTATTATTGTCAAAATGTTGACATTAAGTTTGTACCTGAAGTGCTCAATTGGAATCAGGGGCGTATCAAGCAAGAAAACTCCCTTAGAGAAGAAATTCATACCAAGTGGCATCAAACCTTAGGCAGTAGCACCAGAATATTACCACCAACTGAAGCTACTGGGGAAATTCGTTCTCAAGATATGCCAATGTTAGAACGAGCGATGGATGTTTATCAGCAACTTGCTCAGTTTGCACTTTAATAGTATGAATTAATTTCCCACCGTTGGGGCATAATATTTGATTTAGTCCCAGTAACTATACCCCAGAAATTTTTTGATGGTAGAACTTGCAAAAACTAAGCCAAGAAAACAAGCTGATTTAGGCGATCGCTTTGTCAAGATTGCTGGTAAGCGATTCCATTATGTATGGTTATACGATCATTGCCTTTGTCCTCTTTGTCATCATCCAAGTTCATTTCAAAAGATTAGGGATTTGAGCGATCGTACTACATTCCCAAAACCTAAATCGTTAGAAATCACAGACGAACAACTAATTATTGACTGGGATGAAGATATTCCTCACCGCAGTGTTTTCCCCCTCTCTTGGTTGCTGAGTCATAGTTACGATCCCTCACCGAAACAGGAAACCGTTAGGGAAAAAATTTTCTGGGATCGAGGGTGGTTAGAAGCAAATCCTCCAGAATTACCAGAGTTTGGAGTTACCAGTGAAGAATCCTGGATTAATCAGCTCGATACCTTGGGATTCACCGTAGTACGCAATATTGAGTGGTCAAAATTAGATACTTTTGTCTCTTCTATAGGTCCAATTTACTATCTGGCGAAATATGGACGCTACGCAACGGTGAAAGCCATGCCCAACGGGCAAGACTTGTCTTTGAGTGCCGAAGGTTATGGTTTGTCTCCTCACACCGATTTAACTTTTATACCAACTACACAAATTGTTCAACTTCTTTATTGTGTGGAAAATCAAGCATCTGGGGGAGAGTCAACGGTGATAGATGGTTTTCGCGTTGCCTCCGATTTTCGTCAAGATCATCCCCAATACTTTGAAATTTTGTCTCAAACCCCAGTAAAGTTTTGGCAATTGTACCAAGATTGGGATTACTATGTCACCAACACAACTCCTATTATCAAACTAGGAGAAACAGGGGAAATTACTCATATATTTTTCAGTCACAAAAACTTAAATTTGAATTTACCTTTTGACCAAGTAGAAGGCTTTTATGAAGCATATTATGCCTTTTTTCGCTACTTAAAAAATCCAGCCTATGAATACTGTTTTCGTTTAGAACCAGGAGATTGTTTATTCGTACAGAATTTTCGCATGCTTCACGGACGTAAAGCTTTTAAACCTGGTTCGGGTTCCAGACATTTGGAAATAGCATATATGGATTGGAGCTATTTTGCAGGAA
>JBCCSG010000068.1:0-25638 GCA_039200565.1 Cyanobacteria bacterium P01_D01_bin.50
ATCATACATACTTTTCTCCAATTCTCTGGGAACTAAGCCCATAAAAATTGTTAAGGAACCTTGCGGGTCCATGTCTATGAGCAGGACGTTGTGTTTCCTGCGTGCTAGGTGATAGCCCAGGTTTTGGGTTAGGGTGGTTTTGGCGACCCCGCCCGCCTGGTTAAAGATAGCGATGATTTTGGTCATGAGTGATTTAAGTGACCTGCCCCCATTACTTTCTAAAGATAGCTGGTTATGTGTCAATTAAAGTTATTAATTTGTGAGTGTTGCTGTTGTTTTATTAAATAATTTTTGTTGTTATAGTTAGCACATTGTAAAGGAAAGCGTTTCGTTAATGGCAGAAATATAAGTTTTTAATTTAAGCAGAATTATCATCAAATATTCTATGCCTTCTGGCTGTAAGTATATATCACCTCGTAGGGGAAGCACAGTACTCATACAGCAAACGAATGCTACAATATATCGCTTAAAATCACAACAAATACTAAACCTGAGAACTGATGACTTTACGAGTTAGGCTGACGGCAGTTGATAATATTTCAGATGCTTGTTCAATTTCTTCATGTGTTGTAAATTTACCTATTCCAATTCGCAGCGCTCCTTCAATCGTTTCTTGCGATAGAGCTATCGCTGTGAGGACATGAGAAGGTGTTTCCACTCCCGATGAACAAGCAGCACCTGTAGAAATAGCTAACTTAGAACGAACTCTGGCAATAATTGCACTATTAGGAACATCAGGGATAGAGATATGAAGATTTCCCGATAAACGGTTATCGACATCACCGTTAACTACTAAACCAGGAATTTTTTCCAGCAACAAGCTTTGTAATTTGTCTCGGAGAAGTACAGATTGGTTTTCATCTTCTTGCATTTCTAATAGTCTTAGGCGACAAGCTTCCCCTAATCCGACAATACCAGGAACATTTAGAGTACCAGACCTAAACCCTTTCTGATGTCCACCACCAAATAAAACAGGATTTAGGTGATATTTTTTTCTTACAACTAACGCACCGGAACCTTTTGGACCATAGAGTTTATGTGCAGATATAGCTAAATAAGTAATTCCCCATTCTTCAAAATTTATGGGAATCTTTCCCACAGCTTGAGAAGCATCACACAGAAAAGGAATTTGATACTTTTGAGCAATTTTTCCAACTTCTTCGATGGGATAAATATTACCAATTTCGTTGTTAGCTGCCATTACACAGATTAGTGACAGCCCCGATGCACAAATTTTTTCAAGATAATTTAAGTCTAATCTACCTTTTGAATCAACTTGCAAGTCAATAATTTCAGCTAATCCTTTTTTAGCAAGTGCATAACAAGTATCTAAAACTGCTTTATGTTCAACGGGTAAAACTGCAATGCGGTGGTGAGTTTTAGTATTATCTTTACGTATGCTGCCTTGAATTACTAAGTTAATACTCTCAGTTGCGCCTGACGTAAAAATTACTTCTCTCGGTGTAGCCCCTATTAATTTAGCTATGTGAATAGCTGCTTGAGAAACCGCTGCTTCAGCTTCTTCTCCGTAAACATGGTCAATACTGCTAGCATTGCCGAATGCTGTTGTCATGTAATACAACATTTTCTCAGCCACTCTGGTATCTACCGGAGTGGTTGCATGGTAATCCAAGTAGATCGTGTCGCTTTGTTTAATCACTTTGCCTCAACGTAAATTTCTCTACCACCTTGTCTAAATTCATCATCGAGATAATATAGTGAATTTCGGATTGCTTGGCGCAGTCTTCGAGCAGGTTCAAGACAATCGCGCTGGAAGTCATCTAATGTTAACTGTAGATGTGGGTAGAGAATTTTGAGAAAACCCGATGCCGATTTGAGAATTGCATTTTGGTCGCGACCAACTATATTTTTGTCAAATTGAGTATGCTCCCGTGCGTAGGACATAAAGCGATTGTCTTGGCGTAAAGAAAGCAATACTTCACCAAAAAAATCCATTTTGAGACCAACTTGATTAGCAGTCATTTCGTTTTTAAATTTGGGGATTTCCCATCCGGGAATTATTCCCACAAAACGGTCTAATAATGCAGTTTCCGCAAAAAATTTAGGTAAGTTAGATATTAAATTATCTTCATTGCGGGGTCGTAATTGCTCATCTAACTCTATATTTGCGAGCATCACCAGAGAACAGTCACTGGAAATATCTGCAAACCCAGAACGATTGTAGCGACCACTAGCAAGATAATTTTTTAATGGACCAATAACTTCATCGGGGTTGTCAAAGGTTAAACTTTGCACTTCATCCAGAACAACAACATCATGGCGACCTAGCAAACCCACTTCTTTAGTTCTACCGTTAATAAAAAGTTGAGCAGGAGTTACTTTACCACCACTAATTAAAGAAATTCTACTACTAATATTTTCAAATACAAAACTTTTACCAGTACCTTTAGGAGCTAGTTCCATAATGTGGTAATTTGGTTCCACTAATGGTAGCAATCTAGCCAATATCCACTTTTTAGATTCATGGTTATAACTAGGATGTTGCGGGTTAAAACCCATTGAGCAAAATAGTAAATCAAGCCATTCTTGTGTATTAAATTTTTCTCTGCACTTGGCAAAGGCTTCTAGGTCAACTTGAGAACATTGAAAAGGCTCAAAGCCCATTGCTTCAACCTTACCGTCGGGAAGCATAGCAAGGCTAATTTTACCCCATATTCCCTGACGCAAAAGCCTTTTATAGCGTTCTACAATTTCTGTGGTAATACTACAATCAGTTAAACTAAGTACTGGTATTTGTGCTGAAGGTTCAGGAATTTCTTTCCCTTTCGGGTCTAATGTAATTCGTACTTGCATCAGCGCAATTAGTTTTTTCACTTCTCCCTGTGTCAGGTCAAAAATGATTTCGTTGCGGTCATCTTTACGGGGAAATGCTTTTTTAACAAAGCTATTTACTTTTTCTAACTCAGTCGCATTTAACGCCCCCGAACCAGGCGCAATTCTATCTAGCAACCATTCACCAACAAAGCTTGGTACACCAATAGAACTCAATCCACTCGATGGCAATCTAGTTTTATCAATAACAAGATTACCAAAGACATCGCAGACTAAATCGTTATTGTAAGCTACTGCTTCATAAGAATTCATCTATATCAAACCCACTACTAAACATTTGATTGATGATAATTTTAGAGTCAAAGTCAAGGGTTGCACTCCCAGCTTCAGTATTAGCGAATATAAAGGTTAATTTACCAGATAGAAGAAATTCATTATTTTTATCATCAGGAAGTAATTCTGGAATTTCTGGAATTGTCAGCTTAAATGTTTCCTTCTTATTCGCTAAAATTGTCTTTTCTAAAGGTTTTCCTGAATCAAAAGATGGCAATTCATTGATGTACAGGAAAAGGTCTGTAAGCGGTACTGAATTGGGATTATCAATAGTAATTTCTAGTTCTCCTGATTTTTTAGGTTCGCCTTCACCATAACAGGAGATAAGCACCGGACGGCGTTGGACGGATTTTCGTAGCACGGATACCCCAACGACTACTTCTTCTGGAAACAGTCCACCGTGAGAACCGATAATTTTTTTATCTGTGGTGTAGCTGAAAGAACTAAAACTAGCAGAGTTTCTGATAACGCTGATGTCATGTGGAAGACCATAGCGGTCGCTTTCTAAAACCACAAACCGCGAATCATCAGTTTTACCAATCGCCATTCTTCCCTTGAATTCTAGTTGCGGAGGACAGTGGGTTATTTTATCTAATATACCCATCATCTGACCGTGGTCGCTGGCAATGACGATTCTCAATTGCTCGGAGTCGGGGTATTGTTGCAAACAGTAATCAATTTTTTTGGCAATACCTTCGAGAGCATGAGGGCGTTCGAGTTGGTAAAGACTTTCCCAGTCCTTTTGCGTGTGATATAGACTATCAAATATATCAGTATCCCAGCAATATAACTGATGTGTCTTTTTCTTCAATGCACTATAAAGCCGATTAAGTTGTCCGTCCGTATAACGTTTACCTATCTGCATTTTCGGAAAACCCTTGCCAGCATCAGCAACCCAAGAAGAATCGCTGGGCAGAAGTTGAGTGTACAAACTCCATTTAGCGTATTCTGTTTTAGTAGGTAAAATACTAAACCGTGGCTCAATCGCAGTTTCTACAGCAAGTTTGCAATCCTTGGTGAGTAAGGAAATAAGTTCTTGATGGTCTAACCAGCCTAATCCATCGACTACAACCCATAGGACAGGAGTTGACTGACAAAGATTTTGCACTCTTTGTGCAACGCTGTAATTAAGATAGGAATCTTCTACTGAGTCTACCTTCATTTCTGGGTAGTGCTTGAGTATCCACTCAACAAAGCTATCTGCTAAACGGTCGCTGAATCTTTCGGAGGAAGGGGGTTGATTAATGACCGTTTCCCAACGGCGGAAAGGCAAGTAACTTTCTATCGCCCAGGTAAGCGCTTCTTGGCGGGTTGCATCTATCGATAAAGGTTGTGGTTGGGAAGGTGATCTGCAATCGCCTAATTCTGCCTTCTGCTTATAGCTGAGATACCCAGCAACTTTGCTTTCCCTAGCTTTGGTAATCCATTTAGGTCGATTGCTTAAGACACTATAAGTAACGTTCGCAATCCGCTCAAAGCCAGATTGTTCGGTGGGAATAAGATTATCAATAATTTTGCCTTCGGTTTGGAATAGCCGCTGCTCCCAGAATTGGTCAAACTCTTGTGTAAGAAATTCGGGAACTGGTAAAGGATATTTACCAAGGTCAGTTATTTTCGGTTCAGCAATTAAGAGCCAGCGACGCAGGATTAATAATTTATCTTCAGTTTGGTAATATTTTGCTAGGTTATGCTTTTGGAAACGATTCTGCCAAACTCGTTCTAAAAATCTACATTCTTGTGGTACTTGAATCGTCAGCCAAGCCGCTAAATTTTGAATTGAAGCTTCCCCAAACCATATATTTTTATCGCTGTTAGTAATATCTGCAAGTAGGTATCCTATGGGATTATCTTGGGGATAAGAATCGAGTCGAGTAGCGAGAATTAATAACTGTTCGCCAGTCCAATCTTTCGGTAACAGTTCGGGACGAAACAACTTTTCTAAGTAATGTCGGGGGTCTTGCTTAATTTCAGCGATTTCCGAAGTTCTGTTCCTTGACCGCAGCCAAGCTTCCGCCCAATCGCATAGCTGTTTACCCTTTACCCAGCAGGAGGAAGTGCTGACACCAAAAAACTTAATCCACTCTACATCTGTTGTAATGGAGATGTAACCGGAGGGGATATCGTATAACCCAGTGGGGTCAAGTACGATATGTGGATTTTGATTTAGCTGGCTGCTGCTAGTTTGTGGTAAAGCATCAAACAGACATTCATGAGTATCTTTAGCCATTTCAATCCTCCGTTTCTTCTGAGAGATACTGCGCTAATCTTTCGTATAAATCTTGTCGCTGCAAACGCGGAAGCTGCCGAAATAGGACTAAAATTTGATTGGCTTTGTGTTTCTCCTGTTCCTCAACACACCGAAGCTCTATATATTCTAAAGATTGAACTTCTTGGGAACTCAGTAATTTAGTATACTGTGATTTTTTTATTTGTATTTCTTCTAAAAGATTGTTGGCTGCTTCAAGTTTTTTGGTATCATCAAATAATTGATATATATTTGCGGCTTGATTCTCTAAATCTTTTAACCATTCCTGAGCTTCAGCTTTTTCTTCTTCAAGAATCTTAGCTTTTTGTTGCTCAATCTCTGCATACCGAGACTCAATGCGATGTTGTAAATTTGGTGTCAAATCTGCAACGGCGTTTTCCCAGTTTTGTAGTTTATTAAACTCAGTTTGACAAGACTGCAAAGTATTTAATTTTTCTGACTCTACGATTTGCAGTAACTCAATTAATAATATTAGTTCTGACTTAATTACTTCATATTGTTCTTCCGCTTCCGAATTTAAATAGAGCAATGACTTTTTCAGTAAATTTTCTTGAAGTTTTTGAGCATCTCTAACCGTTGTTATATGCTCTAAGTTATATCCAATTTCTTGCAGTTCTGAAGTATAGTCTTGGATTTTATCGCGTAAATTATCTTCTAACTTAGAAATTCTTCCTCGAAAACGTTCTACCTCGTGTATAGTTGACTGTTGGTTGTTAATTGTTTCTAAAACATTGTTGCAACTGCTAATATCGTTACATTGTTGATAACGTGTTTCCAGATTTTGTATTTGTTCTAAATCATTGTTCAAAAACTGAATTGTGGGCTGTAATTGTTTATACTTAGAGTAATCAGTAGAATCTTTAAACACAAGCTCCAGCTTGGCATATTTGGTACTGATACTAGATAACTCTGCAAGATTATCTACTGTCTTTAGGCAATTGTTAATATCCGATAAATTCTGTTGATAAGCAGTTATTTTTTCTTGTATCAACTTACTTATCTGCTCAATTTCAGCAATATATTTTTCTGGTTCGTTTAAGCGATTTTTTAAACTTTCAATTTCACTAATCGCTTCTTCACAAAGATAAATAGTGTTGAGCTTATTGACAGACTTATATTTGTGGACATCTTGCATTATTTCCTTGTCTTCAGTCTGCTTTTCTCGTTGCTCTGATTGTAATCGCAACTCTTGACGCTGCGCTTCTAAATTTTCCAGCGCCCGCTCGATATTGGCTTTGATATCAGCAAAATCTTCAACATCAGCTAGGATTTTTTGACTTATTTGTAATTGCTCTTGCAATGGGTCGCAATCTTCTAATCGTGATATATTTTTGTTATATAATAGAGCAAACTTTTCACCAATAACTATGCGTCCTTTCGTCTTAAATTCATCTAATTCATTCTGATGCTTTTGTAAAGTAACAGCATTTTCTGTAGAAGGTAAGCTAGTATTAATCAATTCTTGATAAACTTGAAAAGCTTTATCTAACTTGTTTAAAGGCAAGTCACGAATTCGCTGTAATTTTTGTTGAACGGTTAATAATTCAGACCTAACTAACTTTTCTGCATCATCTCTAGTTTGTATTGTGAGTAATTCGTTGTCTAAGTGCTGTTGCAATGCACTAATTCTCTGCTTACTAGTTTCGTCTGTAAAACGGCGACTTTGGCTATTGATTTCCTTTATTAATTCGAGTATGTGGTTTGGAGAAGTTACCCCAGCAAAACGTTCTTCCCAAATTCCTATTTGTTGAGATAATTCTTGGTTACACTGGTCTATATTTTGTAGAATTTGCTGAATTTCTATCGCTTCAGGAGTACCATCAGCAATGCTGCGAGCAAGAGTTTCAATTTCAGCACGGGTACTAACATAATCCTGCTGGGTTGAGTAATCATTTAAGCTTTTACTGAGACTTTGAATTCGAGACAAACATTCCTTAAGTCTACTCTGCTCCCTAATTTCTGTTAGTTTCTGTTCTGCGGCTCGAATAGCATTCTCTAAAATTTTAATTAAGTCATTTAAATGGGGAGATAAACTTGTAATAGGGTTTATCTGCTCGATAAATCCCTGGATTTCAACTTTATAAGCATTACAGTCTTCGTGAGTTAACAGTAACTCAGAACGTTTATCCGCTGATTCAACAAATGTAGCGATTTTATTACTGATATTTTGTAAAGCTTGAGTTTGGCGATCGCGCTGTTGTTGTGTTGGCTGAACCGAGATGAAATCAGGTCTTAGGTCAATAGCTGGGAGGCGTTCCATCAATCTGGGGTAAATTTGTACCAACACTTCTAAAGCTACTTCCCCTGTGATTGCTTCTGCTTCCACAACTGGCTGCAACCAATTATCAACTTGTTCAACCGCAGTACTCACTTGTTCTTTATTTTTTGTTACTTCAGCTACTTCCTGCGGATCTGCTTCATTGGATTCCAAAAATTCTGTAACCGCTTCAAAATACTGCTGTGCTTGGTCATAGTCCACTTGTGATGCAGGAAGAGTGGGCATTTCCAGTTTTTGGCGACGAATGAGTTTAGATTTACCTTTAACAACCCAGTCGCTCACAAATACAGCGGGTTTTTGCAGAATATCAGTGTTCGCCCAATTTTGCAGAGACTGAATTTTTACAGGAACCAATTCTTGCTTTTTCTTAGAAAGCTTCTCTTTGCCCTCTAAAGAAACTTCCTTACGATGGTATGCTAACCAAGCTGCTAGCAAAATTGTAAAATTATATTCGCTATAACCATAAGGTGGAGTAGATAAAACTTTCCAAATTTTGTCTAAATTAACAGTTTTTTCTTGTAATGATTCTAAATCAGCCATTTGATAAATTTTATCCCAAGCAGCGCGAACTTTTTCATTAGTTGGTTCTTGGACTATATATTTCTGAGAAGTTTTTTTTAGTAAGCCCCAACTGCTAACAAAAATAGTATCAATGACTGTTATATAAGCTTGGTCGGGAAGTGTTTGAGGAGTTAAACTACCCGCAAACAGTTGTTTAGAAACAAAACCAATAATTTTTGAACCCGTGTTGTGATTAGACCGCATCTTGTCTATTTCAGCAACAGGAGGAACAAAAGTATACAATTCTTGCAACAGTAAACTTATTACCCGTTGAGGATTCTTTTGCTCGCTTGCTGGAATTTTCTCAATACCAGAACAGTGATAAGTACAAGATTTGAATATTCTTCCAAGCTGCGTTCTTACTTCTTCTTCCCAGTTTTGGAGAAGTTTTTCATAAGCTACGCCAAATAGCCGTTTTTGAGAAGATTCTTGTTCTGTAAGAGTTTTTATTCTGAGAAGTACGCGGTCTAAATTTCCAGTTTCTTCTAAAGGAATAGCAATAGCAATTTGGTTTTTAATAGGCGATTTAGATAAATGTTCATCTATCGTGCGTCGAAACTCTTGTAAATCCTCTTGAGTGTCTGCTAGAACATATGCAAAGATTCCTTTTTCATTTATTTTTCTCAAAGTTTGGTCGCTGTTTAACGCTTTAACTAATCCGTCAATACTGTATATTTTGTACTCAAACTGCCAATCTGCACCGACTAACTTGTTATCTCTAATAAACTTTGTAGCAACAATTGTTTCGTCTAAATAAGTCTTAATTCTCTGCTGAGAATAAACTATAACGTCATATACTGAAGTTTCTTTGTTTTTAATTTTATCTTCAATATCTTCTTCAATTCCCTTGGGACTGACACCTTCCCAGAAGCGATAAAGTCTAGTTGCTTCTTGATAGTAAATGATGTCTCCCCTACCTACTAAGCTATCTAAGGCTGACTTTAATTTGAGTTTAGATAAACCAGTTAAAGTCGCTAAAATCTCCTGATGTTCTTCTCGGTCTGGTTTAGTAAGCTTTTCGCCACAAGCGTAGAATAAAAATAAAGCTTTGAGAACAATTAATTCCTCCGCATCTTCAGAACCAGCAACTAAAGTTAAAGCTTTTTTATAATAAGTATAAGCAGATTCTTTAGAAAAATTTTCAATAAAGGTATCAACCAGTGCAATTGGATAAATAAAGTTGAGCTTTCCTCCATTTTCTACAAGTTTGACTTGAATAAAATCTTTAACATAACCTTTGATAAACTGAATTGCAGTTCTATCTTGGGTAAAATCAAGGTTGCACAGAAGATATGCTGTTAGTGGATGAAGGGGAAAACAACCTTGGGTAAGATGACAATTAAATTCTTCTAAAGTCCAACCTTTTTCTCTGTAAATTTTAATTCGTTGTTCAAAAGCAATTCTAGATTCCCCAAGTAAAGTATTGTCCCAACGTTCACGAAATTCTTTCCAATTAGAATTACTTTCTTTTTGAATCAATAAGTTATCTAATACCAACTCCAAACTAGAAGCTGGATTATCATAAGTTCTGTCTTTAGGTGCAAGACGAGTTGCTATTTTCTCGTAGCTTTGCTTCGCATTGGCAGAAATTCCAATCGCCCTAGAAGGATGGAATTGTGTAAAACTTAAAAGGGCTATTTTACCTTTGTTATTCTCACAAATATTAGTGATATTTTGCAGTGCAGTTCCGCCTGCACCAACTTGGTCAGATGCCCAATCTTGCAAATAATAGTTTAATTCGTCAAATAAAATTAAAATACCTTGGAATTTGGCATTTTCTCCTCTACAATACCTTTTTATAATATCTTGAAGAATCGCTTCGATATCTACATTTGCAGAAAAATCGGGAGTGAATCCTGTAATGTGATAGGCAAGTTTCTTAATTGTAGAAATAGTAGCAGGATTATTTTCTTTAAGTAGACGAATAATACTATTAAGGTCGCCATCTGGGTAATTAATGCTTTTAAGATATTCCTCTGCTTTGGCTATATTTTCTTCATCTAAGCCTTCTAAATAACGCAGTGGTTCACTGCATGTATTTTGTGCTAAAGAATCTGTAATATCTTCTTCTTCCAAACCTTTAACGAGTACCTGAAGAAATTGTTTTTTAATATCGCCGCCTCTATCTCCACTCAAACAAATTACCAAATGTTTGTGGCGTTGCCTTTGTTTAAAAAGCTTTAATCCCTCTGCGACTCCTTGGTTTTTATTAGCACTCGCCACTTCCACTTGATGCAAAATGCCTTGCACTTGAGTACTGTCGAAAGATTTTTTGAAAAAATTGGCGATTGCTACTGCAAAATGAGACTTACCCTTACCATAATCCTGTATCATTAAGTGGATATTTGGCTCCGAAGGGCTGTGGTAGCTACGTCGCAATGCATCCAAAATGCCAACGGTTGATAACTCAGGCTTTATTGAATCGTAATTAAAGATAAATCCTTCACATAGAGCTAAATTCATCTTGGAATTATCCATCATGCCAAAGTTAACAGAACTGGCGATGCTTCCCTTTTCATTGATTTCGACAAGTTGGCTGAGGAGCATAATGTTTTAATTAAATAAGCGATTTAAAGTTCAGAATTTTATTAGATGTAAATTATCCTGACGAAATACGCTTAATTCGCTCTTCAGACCAGTTTTTTGGTGCTAGCTGATGTGGAAGCAGTATCCACAAAAGTTTTTCTAGCTTGCGAGCTTTTTCTAGATTGTTCCAGAATAAAGTGATTTTACTACCGGAGTGAACTTGTAAGTAAGTAATTAAACAGTCCAAGTTTTCCAGTAAAATAACCTTTTCGTTCACGCCAAAACACATTGACTTGATGGCTTGTAGTTCCCGATCCAAGTCATGGTGAAGAGCGAGAAAATATTCGCCCTGATTAATCCTTTGTAACAAATTTTCTCGGTAATTGACTCTTTTTGCATTATTGTATAAAGCAGTACGTACAAGTTCGTTTTCATCAGGGTTGTCCCAGAGTAGCAGATGAATCTTGTCATCAGGTCTAGCATCTCGCAGCCGAATATCAGCGTCAGGAAAGCTTTGCTCAGGCTTCGCTGTCATACGCTTTCTCCAACAGTGCAAGCGGATTGTCCCAGCGGGGGATAACTTGAAACGGAGGTACTGTCCGCCGCTGTTCGATAATCCCGTATGCTTCCAGCGCGTTTAGCTGTTCCTGTAGCACTTCTGCTTTCACTCCCAGCACGGAAGCAAGTCCCATTGTTTGGTTTAAGATAGATTCGGTAAGAACTGACCCTTCGTCTTTAAAGTCGCGTTCCCACAGCTTTGCAAGAAAATATCCCACTAAGTAAGCATTGGGCAAGCGGGGATATCCAGCAATATATTTATTTTCTTCTACAGTAAGAAATTTACAAGATGCTAGAGCATGAGATTCCGTGTATGCTCGCAGTAAAATCTTAAAATTTTTGAGTAAACTTTTGGGGTTCTCTTGGTCAAATGTCAGCGCACTATAATTCTGCAAATCTTCATTAGTAAAAGTTTGGTGTTGAGGTAAGAATGTATATACAAAATAAGACCAGCCTCCCCACTCACATGG
Source organism: Cyanobacteria bacterium P01_D01_bin.50 (assembly GCA_039200565.1). Lineage (GTDB taxonomy): Bacteria > Cyanobacteriota > Cyanobacteriia > Cyanobacteriales > Nostocaceae > Rivularia. The sequence continues at coordinate 11,786 of JBCCSG010000068.1, forward strand.
GTCATTTGGTGGCGATTGTAATCCTCTATCGCCAAAACTTAGATAAAAATGTATCAGCCAATCTGTAATATTTGATTCTAAAAAGTTATCCCGTTCCCAAATTATTTTTCCCTCCGGGCTTAGGCGTTTGTTGCTAATTAAACCTGCACGAGTTCCCCAACTAATCATGGGAGTAACTTTTCTGTTACCCAAACCAGTTCGCTGCATTAAATTTTCAAGTGAATCTTTTAAACCTTTCTCTTCTGAAGCTGCTTGAATAATTTTGATTAAATCTTCTTTTTTAAGAGCAAAGGTAGAGTGAAAGCTGAGTAGGAGTTTAGGCATAATATTTTCTTATTAAGACCAATATTCGATAAAATACTTATATTTAAATAAATCATTTATATTATTACGAATAAACAAGAATAGCTGTCTTTATCATTTACACCTAATACCAATAATTCAAATTGTAATAGCATCTTTATTTTTTAGATAACGACTAAATTATAATAGCAGCCAATACACATAAGATTTTTAGACAGATAAATAATTTATTTTTTAGTCAAGTAAATTTTCTAAATGTGCTTTAATACTAACTTTTATAGTATTAAATCTATCCTGTAGTACCTTCTTATAAAATTCTGGTTCATATTTATTTGGACATTCTTTTAGTGAATCAATCATGTTAGATGAAATTTGATGACCAGTCAGCGTTGCATCTGTCAATGCTTTTAAGTATTTGGTTGGAGATAAATCACTTATCTCTCTGTTAGATTTTTTTGAAATATATGTAAGGTTAAGAGGACTATTTAATAAATGACTACCATCTTTCCTAATTATCTTAGTACTTTCTCCTACCGAAGTTACAGAACTAAGAGGAATTATATGATGTACCTCTATATTTTCATTGTTTTTCGCAATATTCCATGCTTTAAGCTTTTGAATCAAACTTTTATCATCGTTAGTTGAACACAAATAGAAATCTTTTGGAATACGACTTAATATATACTGTAAAATCCCATCCTTAATAGCTTTTGGAGGAGGAAAGTCTTCCTTTTCAAGAAGGAGTGTTGCTTCGTCTGAATATTCAGCTTTTTCTAAAATGCTATTGTAAAATGATTCAAAGGGATTAAAAGAATCTTTAATTACCCAGCTATAAAGAGATTGAGCATCTTGAATACACCGCTCATTCTGTTTTTCTTTATATCTTCCACTAAATAGACTAGCCCAATACCAATACTCAATTTTGTCAAGATTTTTTTTATTAGTCCATATTTGTTTATTTATTGCAGATTCTTGTCTTTCTAAAATCTGCGAAGATTCACTGAAACTTTTCACATTAATAATCTCTTTTTTCTCTCTTTCAATAGGTTCTTCTAAAGAGAAAAGGTAAGCAATAGGAAGAATCATTAACTTATACTTTATATCGTTAACAGATACAATTCCGCAGCGATACTGAATAAAAGCAAAAGCTTTCCTTAAAGATTTAATAGTTCGACTAAAGTTTGCAGATATTTGTTGAGGCTTTAGCCTAAGAATTTTTGCTTGTTTTATATACTCTACTGTAATATCATCAATTTTATTATCCAATGCAGTTTCATAGGAAAGTATCGAGAGCAAGTTTAAAAATTGGTCTGTAACATAACGAACTATTGAATTTTCTTTGATAGCCTGCATATCTGACATTTTCCATTTTCCATTGTCATCAGAAACAGGCTTAGGAATATCTATTTCTTCTCCTATATAGTTTTTAAATACTTGAGTTAGTGATTCAATACCTATAGCTGCACTCTTAGCAACTATCAAATCAAAATTACTAAGAGGAGTTCCTCCTTCGTTAATTGTTTCAAATACAGATGCTGCTCTATCTATTTCATCAGAAGGTAGTATTGTTTCAATAAATTTTTGTTCTAAGAGCTTTTCAAGAGTATTGCGAACAGCTGATACCCAATTTGAAGAAAGCTCAGACCATAAATCGTTCAATTCAGATGAATCTTCAATGCTTGAAACACTTGGATTAATGTGTCTCAATATTTCTTCAAGTAATAATTCTTTATCTCTTACTTTTGCTTTAAGAATATCTCTTCTTTTCCTTGCTATTTTTTGCAAGGTAATATAATGTATCGAATTATTTGTGTTATTTGAATAAAGTTCAAACAAAGGTACTAAATCTTCATCGGCAAATTTTTCAGCAATTCTTGTTCTTTTTTCAGCATCAGCTGTAATTTCTACTTTTGATTCATCAAGAACGCTGAAAGCAGGATGATACGAAGCATTCAGATTATTCTCATCTTTTACTAAAATTTTATGAGAAACTATAAAGTCTTGTACCTTCTCAGGGTCGTATTTATTGAGGTTGTCAATAAAATTGAGTGTTCTCCATCCCCAGATATCTTCTGAACTTTCATTTGGTGGAGAAATCTTAATAAACCATCTATTTCTTAGTTGACCATATAATTTATCCCATACACTTTTCCAAGGATAAGATAAATACAAATCATCAAATATACTCTTTAGACAAGATAAACGTTGCTGACCATCTAGGAGAAACCGACATTCATCTTTCGGCTCAGTATTTGTTGTAAAACCTAAATTTCTAGCAACAAAGTCTTCTTTATTACCTTCAACAATAAGAATACTTCCTAAAGGAAGACCTACTAATACAGAAGCAAGCAATTTAGTTTGTTTTTCTTTATTCCAAACAAAATCTCTTTGAAAGTTAGGCAGTACTAACTTATTATTTTTGTCCGCCTCAAATATTGCACGTAAAGTTTCAGTAGAGTATTCCATATTTAATATTCCAGCTATTATTTAAACTTTAAATATGACAAGCCAAACAAGGCAAATCATCATCTTCCTCATCCAAAACTGAAGCCAAAACATCAGCTAAAGGTTGATTAGAAACTTCTTTCTTCTTTCTAGTCATTGCCTTCTCATGTTCAGCAATAATTTCATCTTTACGCGCTAAAAGTTCTTGCAGTGTCTCACCTTGAGTCCAGGTATAATGCCTACCATCTTTATGTCCTTGCTCATATTTAATTGCTTTTTCAAATAAATCTGGGTGATTTTCAGCAAGCATTACCCACTCATACTTACGCTGGAAGAAACAAAAGAAACAACCAGAGCGACTGCGCCAGCTATAGTACTTTGGTAATCCAATTCCACTATCTTCAAGCAAGCGAATAATATCTGCTTTTACTAGTCCATGTTCTTTGAAGGGAAAAACAGGCTTAATATTCGACTTGGTGGAAATGTACCCATCTCGATTTTCATCTGCACGAATACCAACGTAACTAACGGCTTCATCATCTCCCACAAACTCTTCTAAAGGCTTAATTTTCATCTTGACGGTACACCAACGCATTTGGGGTGAAGGTAATAAGCCATCATGAATCGCTAACCAATGGTCAAAGCCTCGTTTTTCACTGAGATAATGAATTTTGATACCCAAACGAGCTTTAACGCGCTCTAGATACTCATAAGTTTCTGGTAATTCCTTATGGGTGTCACAAAAGAAGTACTCCATCGGTATTTCTGGGTACTTCTGACGCATTAACACAGCTAAAGCCGTACTGTCTTTTCCTCCAGATATTCCTAAAATGTGCCTAACTGGTTTTTTTACCATGCTTTCTTCGACGCTTACCCCGAACTTGAGAAAGGTGATTTTCAGCCGTTGAATCAACTGTTGAGCCTAACACGCGCTCCGTCAATTTTGCAACAACAGCTTGGTGTAATTGCGGATTTTCATATTTATTTAATATAGTCAAAATTTCCTCAACTACGCCATCAATCTGAGGTTGGCTTTGATTTTCAAACCACACTAAAGAATGAGTTTCTTGACCATCCGGGCGCGTCACTGTGATTTTACGTGCCTCAAATCCTTCATCAGTCCTTGTTTGAGCGTCTTTTTGCAAAACTTCAATATTTTTGAAGCGTCGAGCAATATCGGAAAGTTTTATCTCAAAATTTGTTACATCTTCATCCGTCCAAGACTCAGCAGGTTTATCAGCAATAATCATTACCAGTGCTTCTAACCATTCGGAATCCGTCGTGGTTTTATCAGTCGCTGCCATAACAAAACTCTTGAGACGACGCTCTAAAACTTGACCGCTTAAATAACTAGCTCTTACCCGCAAATCTTCCCGAAGTTTTTCTTCAGTACTGCGTACAGCAAAAGCATTGTAAAGGAGAGATTGACATTCTGCGAGCAAACGGTCATAAGCAGTTTGTATCTCGTGCAAAGCTGAAACGAGCTTTTTTCGTAGAGTTTTTGCTATGGTGCTATCATCCTCTTTCACTGTACGAGAAGCCGAAAGCGCGTCTGCATTTGCAACAATAGGAGATAATCCGCAGGCTTTAGGTAAAGAAGTAAACAGCAATTCGTCGGGTTCCTGCGCCTGCTGTAAGGTTTTCAACACTGCCAAAGCTTCACTACCCAACCGCTTTGTTTTTAAAGTGTAATTTGGTAATTTTTTGACAAATTTAAATAACGGCTTCACTACCATTAGTAGAGTAGAATTTCGCACTCCTAATGGAGCAGCTGCATTTTTTTTGCGTAAAATTGATTCGAGTTCTTTAAAGACTTGAGAACGTAGACCAACTACTTCAAAATATTTAACTGCAAATCGGGAAGGGTCTTTCAATAATAATTCAAAATGTTCGGTACCTAAAACTGGTATAAAAGTACCATCTTTGTAAACGCCTATATCGTCAATATGGTACAAAATTACTGCTGCTAATAGCACCGGAATTACTCCACTTTTAACACCAAATGGAGGTGCTTCGAGCAGTTGATAAAGCTTATCTAGATTTTGTGGTTTCTCCTTAGCTTGCAAGCAAAAATCATCAATTGCCTGCCAGACTGACGCTACCCCCGAACCTTCTATTGCCGGATAAAATCCCCATTCTTCGTTTTCCGATCTGTGAATACCTGACTCACTCAGTACCGAATAATACATACTGACTTCGGGGCCATATCCACGTAAGCCCAGTTTTTCTTTAGAAAGATGTTCCAGCATCGCTTCGAGAAGTTCTCGCCTTGCTTTAGCACCTTGGCTAGTTAATTCCCGTCGGTTGATTAGTTCATTCCAAAGTCTTAAACCTTTGTTATAAACTTCATCGCAGACATCCGACAGTTTGGCATTTAAATTTGTAACGTGACTGATTGTTTCCTGCTTACCCCAAACCCAGCAAGAATTTTGATTTTCCTTGACATCAAAAGCTTGTCCAAGGGTTTCATCAAACAATTCTTCAGCTTGTACTAGGCGATAGCGTACTTCCTGCCTTGCTACACCATCCGAAAGCAATTCAGGGGCATTGGTTTGAATTTTCTTTAAGGCAGCAAATTCTCGCGCCCGAATTCGTAATATATCTAACTTAGCAGCAGATAACAAAATTAATGGTTTGCCATCAGCCGTATATGCCGGTACATTTCTAGGTTGCGCTTCATCTACCCAGTAACCGACTAAACCATCGCAATCGCTTCTAGAACAATTTATTTTTGTTAAATCCTCTAAACCATCAAGGTAGCGCCGTTCAAAATAACGTGTTGTACCCGTTTTGTAGCTATGACGCTGGGCAACAATTGGAGTAAGGGGACGGATGATTGAGACAAGATTTAGTAACGGCGATCGCTCTTGTTCTATGTAATTTGATAGTTCAATATCAACGTTAAAATCGGAACCTTGCCAAATTCGTAATTCATCTAATTGCCGACGGTAAGTAATTATCCCTTTTTGTAGTAAATCATCTATAACCATATCCCAATGATTTTTGGTGCTATCTGAGGGGCTATCGCACAAAGAAAGCGTTACCAAAGTCCGGGTTGCCCGCATCGCACCTGTGGTAGTCACAAGATTCAAGATTCCAATAGCCTTCAGAACTCGTAGAGTATCAACTTCTAAATGTTTAGCATCAGCAATCAAATTTTGAATTTCTACCCAACGCTGAAGGTTTGGTCGAGAAGCCAAACCATAACCAACCGCTTCAATAAAATAATCATAGATTCTATCTAACTTTAAAGTTGGTAAAACATCCCTCCCAACGTTAGTGTCTTTAAGAAAATTTTTAAAAGAATAGGGTTCGGCAGAAGTTAAGAAAGTAAATAGCGAACGGTCATTTTGGGCGTAACGAGTGCATAACATTGGTAACACTAACGCCGTAATCGGATGTAACGGATAACTATCTTTTAGTACGGTTCCGCTATAGTCATCTCTAATCCCTTCCGGTAAATTCTCAAACCATTCTGTCGCTTGGTTATGAATACCACATTCTAGCTTTTCTGCGGCTTCACGGTTAATTACTTGACCGATTAACCGCATCATTTGTGCGGGAGAATCTTGAAACGGAATATCTTCAAATCTGCCTTGAATTTTTGCCCATTCGTTACGTTGTACGGAAGCTAATCTTTCACCATAATCGGCAAAGCTAGCGTGCAAAATACCTACGATATAAACTTGATAATTTTTATTTTTGGGCAGTTCAGCAAGTTGCTGTAGTAAATATAAATCTTCGGCACCTTGGTTTTGGACAGCGAATTCTAGGTTCTTTCCTAATTCATCAATAATTAATAAAATTCCTGTGGAAGCAGCTTCAGCAATTTCCTTAACTAACTTGGGAATTTCTCTACTATCTACTGTCTTTCCGCCCGCAACCTGCGTGTCTAAGTCTGTTAGTTTCTGCGCTATTTCCAGTTTATTAAACTTTCGAGGCGACCAAAAATCTTCTGCTCCTCTAAACAGCGCCCGTACAATTGTATTACTTAAAGGTTCTCGTCCTGCTGTGGCGACGGCTCGAAATAATCCTTTACTTGGTATATTTTCTTGAAAAGCTAGATATTCGGAAGCTTCAGCACTAAATATCTGTGCAGCAATATCTAAAGCCATTTGACGCATATCGCTTTTTTCTGGAGCGCACAGCGATGCTAAAAAAAGAGCGAATGCGGATTTACCAGTACCATATACGCTAGTTAAAGTCCATGCACGGTGGTCAGAAACACCAATCAATCCAGATAAAATGCGTCTTGTGGCAACTACTGACCTTTCAGTGAAAATATATCCCTTTAAGGCATCAATTTTATCTAAATCTCGCTCAATGTTGATGGAACGAAAGTAGCGGCGAACTATTCCAAAATATTCAGATAAAGCTTTATTCATCAAGAGTCCCCATCAATCCACGAGCTTTGTAATACTTGTTTAAGATATCAAGAGCTGCTTCAGATGGCTCCTCAGTATAAAAAAATTGAATCAAACCAGCAGAATCGGAAAGTGAAATTGAATTGCTATTCCTTGCAACTTGTTCAATAGCATCGCATACAGCAGTTTCCGAAAGCTTAAAAACCATTCCAGGACTGCCTATATCATAGATAAGACGCGAAACCGAAATAGTTCTTTGTTCGCGCCCAACCAAAGCAGCATATTCCAAACAAGCTGCAACAATAATTTCTGCTGGTAGATTATTTTTGGCACCAATACGGAAAATATAGTGCCTGGAATCGCCTGCTGTATGCATAATTCCCAATTCAGCGAAGGGACAATTTAAGCTATCCTCACTCACACCTCCTTTTGGTATGGTTTGTTCTACATACATTCGCAAAATGCAGTTAACGTCCTTTTTTACAGATGAATCCACAATACGAGGTGCAATAGTATCCCTGTAGTCATACACAGCATTTAACAACTCTTGTTGGGAAAACTCTGTTTGTCGAAAAAGGTTGAAAGTAAAATACCAAGCAGTCGCATTACAAGTTGGCTTAAGCAAGTTCCAATGCAAAAGCCATAGTGTTGCAGGGTCTTCCAAAAATGGGTCCCAACCATTATTCCCCAACAAACTCAACCCAAATTCAGAAGGATTATCTTCAAACAATACTTTAAATGCATTACACCAGTAGCGAATCGAACTCACCATGTTTTTTCCAACACCTAGCCGCACGGGTGCATCTTCACGCACAAATATTCCTGGATTTTCTTCCACAGCATCAAAACCCTTTTTAATCCAAGACCAACGGGGATGAAATGTTTCATGGCGGGCGAATACAGGCTTGACACTTACAACTTCAGTATTTACACCATCCAAACTTAAGCTGATAAGATTCCCCATAAATTTATGTTTTATTAGTTAACAAATCTTAGAGCAATTATTGATTAAAATCCTAATTATTACGGGAAAATTCTAATTCACATAAGGCATAGCAGTAGTTTTGTTGACAGCACTTCTTCACCACTCAGTACGATGGCTTTGAGCGATAACAACAATAACATAGTTAATAATAACCGCAATACTACGGAGCTAAGTTTATCTAATTTACCCGAATTGGCTAATATTGCTCAAGCTTGTAAACGCTCTCTTATAGGCAAGCTGCTACCCGACGCTTTTTACATTCATATTTCAGCACTGCATAGCCTTGAAGAGTTGCTACAACAATACGAAAGTCTTGCTAGAAGTGCGTTTTCCCAAATTAATAATATAACAATCGTAAAATTTAACACTAGCAAACCAAAGATATCTTACCTGTCCTATCCCGACTTTGAAACTGACCCCCACCCAGCATTAAAAGCAAGTATCCAAGTTGACTTAGAAACTTTAGAAGTTGCTTATCGGGACTATAGCAATTCAAATAATCCTCCAATTCTGCACCGTAAAGAAACATTCGTTACACCCGATTATCCACTTTACCAACAGTTCGCTACACTCACTCGCGCTCAAGAAGCTTTGGGTTTACTGGATAATTCCAGAAGTATCGGAACCCGTCGGGGATGGCAAGAACGTTTAAAAACCTATAATGTGGAAATACAAGGGCATCGTCTCATCAAGTGTCAAACAGCAAGCAGTACCCGTAAATCCTCAACACGGCAAATAGACCGTTATAAAGCAGCAATTGCTCGCAATGACTTTTCCCGACCTGTACGTACAGCTTTAGAAGCAGGCTTATTTACACCAGGTACAACCTTTTTTGACTATGGTTGTGGGCATGGCGGTGATGTCACTCGGATTGCACAACAAGGATATATCAGTCGTGGATGGGACCCTTTCTATGCACCAGATACTCGACGCGAGACTGCTGATATTATTAATCTGGGCTATATAATTAACGTTATCGAAGACCCCACCGAACGCCGCGAAGCATTAGTCAATGCTTGGGAAATGACTCAAAAAGTGTTACTTGTTGCTGCTCAAGTCACATTAGCCGATACTAATAAAGGTACAATTGCTTACGGTGATGGCGTAGTTACTACCCGTAACACATTTCAGAAATATTACGAGCAAGAAGAATTAAAAATTTACATTGACCAAGTTCTTGGTGTAGATGCCATTCCTGTAGGCTTGGGTATTTACTTTGTTTTTCGAGATGAAGCCGAAGCGCAATTATTTCGGGCTTCTCGCTTCCGCTCTCGCGCCACTACACCCAGAATTAAGATTCAAGTTAAGCGGTTTGAAGACTATCAGGAATTACTTGCACCCTTAATGTCTTTTGTCACTGAACGAGGACGGTTGCCAAGTAAAGGTGAATTACCCCAAGAAAAAGAAATATGCGTAGAATTTGGAACGTTAAAACGCGCTTATAACTTAATTTTACAAGCCACAGATCCGGAAGAATGGGAAGCAATAGCACAAAAGCGCCGTCAAGATTTGATGGTTTATTTTGCCCTTTGTCAATTTAGCCATCGCCCTAAACTTGCTCAATTAGCACCTCAAGTTCAAGAGGATATAAAAGCTTTATTTGGCACTTACAAACAAGCTTGGATTCAAGCTGACGAAATGTTACATAGTTTGGGCGATTTAGAAAATATCTCCGAACGCTGTCAAAATAGCCTAGTAGGTAAAAAGCTATCAAAATTTTTATTAATCCATGTTTCAGCATTACAGAACCTTGACCCATTGCTAAGACTGTACGAAGGTTGTGCTAGCCGTACAATTGGGCGGATGGAGTCAGCGAATGTAATAAAAATTCATACTAAAACACCAAAAATATCTTATCTCTTTTACTTAGACTTTGATAATGACCCCCATCCCGCACTACACACGACTATGACAATTGACTTGCGGAATGTACACGTTACCTATCAAGATTTTGATATTGATGACCCCCCAATCCTGCATTACAAAGATGCGTTAGTGACCACAGATTATCCACTTTATGAAAAATTTGCCAAGCTAACTCGTCAAGAAGAGGATTGGGGGTTATTAGATGATTGGCGAAGTATCAGCCATCTTTCTGGCTGGCTTAGATGTTTGACAGACCATTGCGCGACACTTAAAGGACATCAGTTGTATTGGCGCAAAGATGCTGACCTTTATAAACTAAAGGCACTACGTGCTGCGGTCAAAACTCGTCAAGCCAAAAGGCGTAATACTAACAATAAAGCGGCATTCTGAAAATTAGCGTAACCCATTTTATGCTACTGAAATAGCTATATTTCAACCCAACCACGCATAAAAGCTTGGTATCATTTGCTCCAGCTTACGTAATTCACCTTCAGCCACTTCCTCCAGCAGCAGCACCGCACACCACCGTCGCTCAGAAGTCCAAGAGCATATAGTGGCTTTTACCGCTTCCACACCCCTAATAATCGCTTCTCGGAGCATTTGAAGACTGGTTCTAATCGGAGTGCTGTCCCCATCGTTGGGTTCCAAATCCCCGCTGACTTCATATATAGGAGAGGAATTATCGGTTTTATCAAAATTCTCCTGATTCTGAGCGGTAGTATCCACCCCCCCCGATGGGGAATTCCCTATACCATTAAGGGGGGGGGTGGATACGGGGTCTGGTGGAGGTAAAACTCCGTACTGGGCTTCTATTCCAGCTTGATATCGTCGTTCTTCAATAGCTGTTTGACGCGCTCTTTCTTCTAAAACACTACGTTTGTTCTCCCGATACTTAATTACGTGCTGAGCAAATTCCCATTCTTCCGCTCTCAGTAAATAATGTTTAACTTGCTTGCCTTTTGGTCCCACTTTATGGTTATCAAGTTTCAACCCCAATTGGTCAATTAAAGTTGCTAACAACCATATTGGTGTGCATTTTTCTGGAACCTTAAATCCTAAAATCGCTTTAACATGGGGCGAACAGTGCTTAGCAAAGTTGGTCATTTTCACCAACTCGGGGTCACGAGATGTAACTTCTTCCCCATTAATTAAGCGTTGAAGAATATTTGGCAGTCCCAAAGTAGACCGAGCTAACCACTGTGCCGAATAATTTCCCCAATCCATACATAAAGGTAAATTCATTCGTTCGGAGCGGTCTTTCTCTGCTACGACTTCAGGAGGTAAGGGGTATATTTTCCCCGTTTCCGGGTCGGTAATAGTACCTTCTGGGGAGGCAATTACTGCTTCCAAAGAAGTAATAGCGCGAATTAATTTTCCAGAATTATCTTTTTCAACCAACTCTTCAGTTACTTCCATCCCGTAAGCATCTTTTATACGGAATTTTTCGTATTCAACTGCTTCATCCGGTTTGAGGTAATCTTTAGTTTGACGAGCGCGATATTCGCTCTTGGAAATGTCTTTAGCCTTGGCTACGTCAGCACGATAAGCAGCTTCGATTGCATCCCCGGCATTTTTAAGACCTTCCCGCGTCCGATAATTTTCATCCGTACCCATTGGGATGATATGATTACCCATTTCTGACAGCAAGTTGCGTAAATCTGCACGCAAGTTATTAATTGACTGGTGACGCTGCGCTTGAATTTTACAATGAGCATCCAACGCCCAATCTTTCTCAACTCCTCGCTTGCCAGTTTCTCGGTCAATTTGCAGCACAAAAGCGGTAATTTCGTTAGTTTGCAGCATCCGCTTCTTGATGATGGCTGCTGACGTTTCTTTATAGCCAAAAGGAGGTCTGGGAGCCACCCAAACGTGAATTGGGACTTTGGGACGATAGCGGTACAGTTGTTGGACGCATTCCGTCGCCGTTTGAGAAGCCCCGTGAAAAACGCCGTAAACGGCATCGAAATGGTAATTAGGTATGTCAACCCCAGTTCCCAGGCTAGGGGACACTAGAAGACCATCTACGTCCAATACAGAGTTAGAAATGTCCTTGATGAAGGCAACATTTTCTTCGCTACCGGAATTATCGGAGTGAATTGACCAAATTTTTATTGGGCTTTTATCTGAATCTGATGCTTTGGAGTTAGTCGGAGTTTGGGCTTTGGAACGCTGCGTCTTGGTAGAGGATTTAGTTGCAGTAGAGCCTGCCTTCTTGGCTTTGGGGTTAGTTTTGGAAGAAGACGATTCAGTTGACTCAGTAGTAAACTGCAACGGCATCGTTAACAATTTTTCAAGTTTCTTGACAAATTTCTTGGAGTCGGAAGCCACCATAACCTTCTCACCCCTCATGAGCGCTGCGGCAACCTGGGCAACTACGGCACTTTCGTTGCTACCTTCGTACCAGAAAATTGGTCGGTCGCCATTTCTCCACTCGTTAACGATAATTTTGGGTTTTTCCCCTTCACGTATTGCTCGGAAGAAGTCCACCGTCACGTCATCCATATGCGCGTCAGCAATCACCACCAAGGGCGCATTTCTGACGATGTACTCCAGTACTTCTAAAATTTGCGCCCGGTGTTTTTTGCAGGTTTTGCTATGAAGCAGGTGGGTGAGGTACTGACAAGCCTCGTCGATAAACACGCAGCCGTATTCCAGCATTTCCGTGTTGAGCTTGTAAAGACTGTCAATGGTAATGCTCAGGGCTTTGGCTTTAGCTAAGTCCCCATAACTCAAATCCGAGTACATTTCGGTTTTGAGACGCTCCGCTAAGTTTTTGAGCAAATTCACCCGATGCCCGTTGTTGAGAAAACGTACTTCTGGATGTTCTTCAAGCCATTTTTTGAGCAATTCGGTTTTACCAGTTCCCACGTCACTCCACAGCACAACCAATCCTGAATTGGGAAGTGTTATGACCTCGGATAAGTACTTGACATTTACGCGAATATCTGCTGGATATTTCTTGCTTAGTCCCCGGTTGCTGATGAAGAATGAGCGCCGATAATCGTCGAGCGACTTGGCATCGTCGATGATGGCTGTGAGTAAAAAGTCAGCGTCCATTTTCCGGGCGCTAGCGAAGTCGTCAACGCCCTTCTCTGGCCCCGGAAGTAATATGACCTCAGATTGACATTTGACGGCTTCTAGAGCCTTGCAGGTGCGAATGGTGGCTTGAAAGACTGCCCACCGGGTTTTGGATTTGGTTTCGTGGTCGAAAAGAATTTGGATTTTGCGTCCCGGTTGCGCTAGGGGCATTAAGTCGGGATGCAAGCGTTCGTCAAAGTCTTTCTTACCAACCCGCCCGTTCCAAATACCGGGGAGGGCTATAGCCACAAACCCCAGGCTTAACAAAGCAGCGGCTTTCTTTTCGCCTTCGCACAGGATTATGGGGATTTCTGGGTGTGCCAGTACCCATTCCCAGAAGTTTAGCGGACGCGACCTATCGCGCAGGCGCAATGCTAATGGGGAATTGTACCGCTTGATTCCGTAGCGTTTGGCTACTTTGTCCCAAATGCATTCGGGAACGTCGAAGTAGGTGACGCGGTTAGGGATTTTGGGCGGCGATTCGTATTTGATGAATCTGCCTTTTGAGTCAATTCGCGGGTGGGTGGGTTTAAATCGTCCCCATTCCATCCGTTCCCAGTTGTTGTAGGGGTCTAACCCACTAACCCACCATCCACCAAGTTCGGCGTGTTGGTAGCGTCTTAGGAAGCCGCTCCTGATTCTTCCGGGATTGGTGCGGGGTAGATTTTTTGAGATGAAAAGGTAATCGTAGACGGTTGCGCCTTCGATGTGAAAGAAGTTCGCTGCGATTAGCGCGGGGTGGATGGCGCTTAAGAAGGCGAGTTCTTGGTATTCGTTGGGCGTGAGGTTGTTGGGGTGTTGGGTGCTTTCTG
>JBCCSG010000069.1:0-25253 GCA_039200565.1 Cyanobacteria bacterium P01_D01_bin.50
CCTAACTTCTCTCTCCATGCGCGTACTTAAAAAAGGAATTGGTTGGCGTATCGGCTTTAATCCAGTAGCACCAGAGTTTAAAGGCTTGGTTGGTACCGATGATTGGGCTGTAGAATTAACGGAAGCTGAGTTCAATGATTTTTGTCGGCTATTAGCCCAGCTTGCAGATACTATGCAGCAAATGATGTCGGAATTGATGGATGAAGAAAAAATCGCTTGTGAAGCTGAAAGTAATTTACTGTGGATGGAGGTAGAAGGCTTTCCTCATTCCTACAGTTTACGTTTTATTCTTAATTCAGGGCGCTGCGTCGAAGGTCAATGGGATGATTGTGCTGCCGTTCGAGACTTAATCCAAGCCGCAGCCACGGTGGGGATTTTTTGATTTTGATTTGACCTACTTTTATTTGAACTAAACAGTTGTTTTGTTTTTTTAAAATCGTGCTAATATATTAAAGTTAAACCCCTAGGATTCAAGATTTCTACCAAAAGAAGCTTATAATCCTATTTTTAAAGCTCGATTTACGGGGCGTAGCGCAGCTTGGTAGCGCGCCACTTTGGGGTAGTGGAGGTCGTGGGTTCAAATCCCGCCGCTCCGATTTGATTAAAAGCCATAAACGTAATTGAGAAAATCCTTACTGAAAATTATGTAAGGAAAGTTGATTCTTTATCTTCATCTTCCAGGACTTACGTAATTGTCACATTGTCGGACTGGTGGGTGACACTGACAATATTATTACTACGCTCCTGCATTAGTCGAAAGCCTATAAAAAGAATGTGCCAGTTATATAAGTCTTGTCTTCGCTGAACTGCTAATTCATCATTTATTATTTTGCACTCAGTAGAAATAACTATCTTTTTAAATTGATAAAGTTAGTCTCAAAACCTGTTCAAAAATCTCTAATAAAAGAAAATAAAAATTAGCTGGATTATACTCGAATTTGACTTGTCTTAATAAAAATTTATATTAATAAATCTGGACTTTCCTGATAAAAAAATAGCTGAAAACCTTGCTAACATTAAGCAGGTTCAACATTTCTATTACTTTTAGTCTAAAATAAAGGCGATTCTCACCATGAAGCTTTGTAGTTAATCATTATACTCCAGCAATTTAGTGAGATAATAGGAGCGTGAGGAAAATGAACGGAAGATATTCGATTGCAAAAGGGGAAATTTTATGATTAAGAAACTTTTGGCTGCTTTAACTATTGTAGCTCCCCTGTTTTTCGCTAGCTCGGTCAAAGCTGAAAATCCGCAGCACGTACAAAAGCTACTAAAAACTGGGGAATGCGTCGGTTGTGATTTGTCAGGAGCAAATCTACGCGGCTCGCATTTGATTGGTGCTGATTTAAGAGAAGCAAATCTTCAGGGAGCAAATCTCGAACACGCTAATCTAGAAGGTGCTGACTTGACTGGTGCTAATTTACAAGATGCCAAACTAACTTCGGCATTTCTAACCAACGTTAATTTCAAGCAAGCTAATTTGAATGATGCAAGTTTAGCCAACGCTAAAATCTACGACTCTAACGTCTATGAAGCATCAATGGAAAATATAAATATCGCTGAAGCTGAGATATTCCACACAGGAATTGGTGTTGGTGGAGAAGATTTGAATATTCCAGATTGGGATTAAATTTACTTTATCAGGGATTCTAAAGAAACCTGTAAGTAATCAATTTATTTCCCTTGTAAGCTCGGCTATTAAGCAAACAAATAAGTAAAAAAGAATAGTCTGTGATTCTCCGATTTCTAAGATAGTTTTTCTAGAAGTCGGAGTTTTTGATATTTAGGGAATAGGGAGTAGCAAGTATCGAGTAAGCAGTCATGTGGAAATAATCATGAAATAAAGCTATTTGACTGCCTATTCCCTACTTAATACTCCTAACTCCTAACTCCTAACTCCTAACTATAAATCAACCAGTATTTCTCATTCCAGCAGCGATTCCATTAATAGTTAAAAGCGCTCCTCTGAGTAATTCTCCTTTGCTGTAACGGGAGTGAATTACACCAGAAGTCGCGTTGTTTTTACTATCGCGCAATCGTTTAAGTAAGGAGACTTGAATAAATCCTAACGGTACAATAGTACCATTTCTTAATTGTACAGAACGTTGTAAAACTGAGTCTCCATCTAAAAGCCGCTCGTGTCCGGTAATTTTCTGAACCAAATTTTTTGTAAGGTAGTATTCGCTAGAAATTTGGTTGAATACCCCATAAAAACGCTGCTTATTTTCAGGCTTAGATAGTTCCTCTACATAATGTCGTCCCATCTGTAAGTCAACTTTTGCTAAGGTCATTTCTACTTTGGAAATCACCATTTTGAAAAATGGCCATTTTCTGTAGAAACATTGTAGTAACTGTATGTGGTCTTCCGGAGCTTCGTTAAGAAATTCTTGTAAAGCCGTACCGACTCCGTACCATGCAGGTAGCAAAAATCTAGTTTGAGTCCAGCTAAATACCCAAGGAATCGCCCGTAGACTACTCAAGCCCTTTTTACCTGAAGGACGACGAGCGGGACGAGAACTGATTTGTAACTGACTAATTTCTTCTATAGGGGTGACTTGATTGAAAAAGTCGATGAAATCGGGCTGCTCGTAAATTAAATCGCGATAGTGAGAGCGCGATCGCGCTGCTAATTCTTCCATAATTTCGTTCCAGGGTTCGATATCATCAAACCCAGCACGTAATAAACTGGCTTGAATTACTGCGGTGGTGATTGTTTCGAGATTGTACAGCGCTAAATCTGGTAAGGAATATTTTGAAGCTAAAACTTCTCCTTGCTCGGTAATTTTAACTCGTCCGTTAATACTTTTCCCTGGTTGAGCCAAAATCGCTTCGTAAGCTGGACCGCCGCCGCGACCTACGGAACCACCTCGTCCGTGGAATATTCGCACGCTTAAGCCGTATTCTTCGGCGATTTGCTGCAATGATTTTTGGGCTTTATGAATCTCCCAATTACTGCTGAGGAAGCCAGAGTCTTTATTACTGTCCGAATATCCCAACATTATTTCTTGTAAGTTGGGATTTAGAATAGAACTTTCTCCTTGTCCTTCTGTCTCCTTGTTTTCTTGTTTCCCTATCTGCTCATAAGCTTCATATCCACCTGCGAGCAAAGCACGATATAGGGGAAGGGAAAACAAGTCTTTCATGACCTGTCTGGAGCGCTGTAAATCCTCAACTGTTTCAAACAAGGGGACGACTCGAATTGTACCTACTGCTGTTCCGGGGTCATAAAGTCCTGATTCTTTGGCTAACAACAATACTTCCAATACATCACTAACAGAGCGACACATGCTGATGATGTAAGTTTGACAAATATTGCAGCCAAATTCTTGTTGTAGTGAATGAACCAAGCGCATCGTAGAAACGATTTCGTTGGTTTTGTCTCCAAACGGTAGCTGTGCGGGGATTAAAGGTCTTCTGGTTTGCAGTTCATTGGTTAACCAGGCAATTTTTTCTGCTTCTGGTAAATCGTCATATTTTCTATCTAAAATTCCTAAATATTCGAGAATTTCGCCGATTGCATCGCTGTGACGAGTTGACTCTTGACGAATATCTAATTGTGTCAAATTAAAGCCAAAAATTTCAACTTGAGTAAGGAGATTTTCTAACTGCTGACACTTCAAACCAGTTTCTGACAAGTTGCGTTGAATTAACCTTAAATCGGCTAAAAACTCGGAAACAGAACGGTAAATTGGCGCTTTATCGTCTTTAATAATCTCGCGCTTTCGTAATGCTGAATTACGCTCTCGGGTATTTTCCAGCCGCTTGACTACATAAGCGAGTTTTAACCGATAAGGCTCCTGACGATAGCGTAAAGCTAATGCATCATAAACTTCGCTCATTTGGGACTGTTCGATTTCCAAGGATTCTAATAAATCCGGGAGAACATCGCTCCAGTGTAGCGATACGCTTAATAATTCAATTAATCCCCTAGTTGATTCGATATATTTTTCCAACACCATGTGGCGTTGATAACAAGCAGTTTGCCAAGTTATTTCTGGCGTGACTGAGGGGTTCCCATCTCTATCGGAACCTACCCAAGAACCAAATTGACAAAAGCTTTTATTGGGTGGTTCGAGCCTAGAATAAGTTGAACTTAAAGCGTATTTAAGACGCTCGTACAATTGAGGAGTTGCTTCAAATAAAACTTGCTGAAAATAATGCAGTGCATAATCTACTTCATCAAGTACGCTGGGCTTAAACTGATGTAGCTCATCAGTACGCCACCACAAACGAATTTCTTCGAGTAATTGAGAGCGAATTTGGGCTGTTTCCCAAGAATATACTCCTCCAGTGGTATTGCCATTAGGCTTTTCTGATGAATCGAGTTTTTGCAATAAATCCACCACTCGCCGCTGTTTTTCTCGGATGGTAGGACGGACAATTTCGGTTGGGTGAGCTGTAAACACTAAACGCACGTCCAATTGTGCAATTAAACGTTGAATTTGTGCTGGTGGTACGTTGAGTTTAAATAATTTAGGAAATAGTTCGGCGAATGTTCCTTTATCCTTTGGTTTGGCTTCCCAACTTTTGACTAGTAAATCTCCATTAGCTCCGTTGTTGAGGTGAACATCTTCGAGTTGATGATTGCTTGAATAAATGATTTTGGGTAAAGTTTTCTCGTCTCTACCTTCGGGGGAATCTTCGTAGCGAGTTAATTGCTGTTTTTGTTCGTAATCCTGTTCTACGATGTTGATTAACTGGAAATACAAAGCAAATCCACGAGCCGCTCTAATTGCTTCATTAATGCTCAATTTTTCAATTAGACTAGATACGGAAGAAGCCTGGTCATCGGTTGCTTGTCCTTCTGGAGAACATAAATCGCGTAATTTTTTGAGGAGGTCTACCATTTGTTGTCCGCATTCTTCGCGGAGAACCAGTTCCCACACTTCTTCTACGATTTGCAAGCGATGGCGCAAAAACAAATCTGATGCGGGGTAGATATTTACAGCCTGAGCGTGAGTGTTTAGAACGGTACTCATATCCTCGCTTTGTAATAGAGCAGATTACTGTTGGTGATTGTTTGTGATAACAGCACCCATATAAAAAATTAAATTTTCACCCAAGGATGGGTCAAGTCTTTTTATATTGGGTTTCAGTCTAAGTCTTGGGAATTTGATGTCGGAAAATCAAGTACGGGTAAACGTTCGCCTCGAAATAGTTCTTCGCTGGCTTGTCCCATAGCTATGAGCGCTTCGCGAGTGGCTTTTTCTGCTAATACTAATGTTAAGACAGAAACGGTCCCAGCTTGCAATATAACGGACTGAGGAATTGAAAATAAACCCAAATTTAATTCGGTTTTGGATGATTTGGAATTAACTGCTTCAGATGACATAGATATTTTTTACTGCTGTAAGATAAGTTAAATAAAACACAAAACTTCATATGAAACAGCGATAATTGCTTTTTACGAAGTTAATATGGGCTAATTAAATCAGCCAAAACAAAGACAAATAAGTAAGCTGCCTTCGATGACAAGCAAGCATTGTTACAAATACATTCTTTTGCTTAATAATATTCGATGGTTCTAGTTTACTAGCTGTCGTCAACCTTTCCGCGCTCCCTTAACCCCTTTTCGTCAATTTGCGATGAAAACAGCCTTTCTAGAAACCCAAAAATCATTAGCACAGTGGGTAAGTCAAGCAACAGGGATTAACTCTATAGGGGTAAAAGTCCGGTTGCGAGGAAACGACCTACATATCCTTTGCGAATCACCAGAGTGTCCTGCCCGCTGGAACACTTTATCGGATTTGCTTAAAGCATTACAGCAAACGGATTTAGATGCCTTAACGAAAAGCGAACAACCTTCAATATATCAAGTTTTTGTTTACGGAAAGAAAAAAAGCAGTAAACGTCCCCAATGGTGCCACAAGGTTTACTTAAATCAACTTGAGAAGCACTTAGAGGAAGTAAAGCAAGCACTTTTATTAGCAGACGCACCTCCTGGAGCGCTGATTTTATCTAATGAAAGTTTAGCTCGCCAAGGTGACCCTAATGCTATTGCTCGTTATCTTAGCGAAACTCTGAGTACTTTGGGTGTAGCAGTTCAAGTCAAAGTCAAAAAGCAAAAACCTAGTGACCGTATTGCTGGTAAAAAAGCTCGTTTGTGGGTTTTCTGTCAGTCGAATTACACCCCAGACCCATCCTTAATTGCAGAACCTGTAGCAGCTAAGTTAAGAAAACTGAAGCTACCGAATTATAAAGATGCGGTTATTTCTACAAGGGTTGTCGGCGAAACTCAACCGGATTGGTTGTTATTAATTGATTTAACACCACCGGAAGTAATGCTCAAAGAGTGGGCACGGTGGGGAGATGTGCAAGCAATTGTCAGGCTTTTAAATCTGGAATTTAATAATTCTAAGGTTGAAGTACAAGCTTCTTTACAGGATGAGACACTACATGTGTTTTGTATTCCTGGTTCTCAATCTTCAGAAGATGAAGCGATTCCCGCTCAAAAATTGTGTTTAGATAAAATTGTTCCTCGATTGGAAGCATTGGCTCCTCAAGGGATATTATCCGCAGCCATTTACGGGCAAAAAACAGTTACTTCCTCTGTACCTGAGTGGATTGATTGGCAGTCTTTACCAGCGAAAGAACATCCAGCTTTAGCAACATTGCCGATGGAATTAGCCAATCAAGGCGATATGGAAGCTATTGCTTTTTTACTTCAACGATTGCTTAATCCCGATTTAGACAAGCGTTTAAAAACTGGCGGTATTCGCGTAATATTAGCACGAAAGGCAGATTTATTACACATCATGTGTGATGCTCCAGTGTGTCCCGCACGTAAAAAAATAGCAGCTAAAGTTATTAATTTTATTAAACATTTACAGCTAGCAGACCTGGCAGGAGTTCGCGTTTACGGACGGCGAGCCGGTAACAAAAAGCCATTTTGGCAATCAGGTATGGATTTCAAGCAGCGTCAGCGGGTAGTACCAGAAGCAACTCCAGAATTTGCTGCGACTTCAGCCTACGTGCAGGAACTTTTACCCAAAGACGACGAGCCAGTATTACGTCCCGATTTAACAACAGAAGAAGTTCAAAGTTTTGTTGCGAGCGTAGCACGGGATTGGGGTGGAGCCATCAAAAACGGGTTTTTGAGAACCCAGTTATTTGTTGAAAAACAGCAGCCGTCTGAAGATAACTCAGAAACTGGAGTCCGTCGCGTAGCTTTAATTTGGGGCGCTCTGGGATTATTATTAACCCTACAAACCGATTGGCTAATGGGCAAGGTTTTAACTTCCATTGCACCTCAGAATCCACAAATTGCTCAATCAAATACAAATTATGACGAACAAAAAACAACAGCACTTCTAGCTAATACCACTGAAGATAAATCTAACCCCAACTCAACATTTAATAATTCTGGCTTCACCCGTAAAAAAAGCCCAAACCGAGGTCAAGCAACATCAACAGCCATTCTCCTCGCAGCGCGATCGCAACTTCCCAGTTTTAATGCTCGTCAGTTAGACGAACAGCTAGCGCTATACAAACAGCGCGTAGCAAAAAACGGTTTACCACCAGATGTATTAATTATTGGCTCCTCCCGTGCTTTACGAGGTGTAGACCCAGATGCACTTTCTAAAGGATTAGCATCACAAGGTTATCCAGATATTGATGTATTTAACTTTGGAATTAACGGAGCAACAGCCCAACTTGTAGACTTTATAATTCGTCGCGTACTCCGACCATCAGAACTACCAAAAACAATTATTTGGGCAGACGGTTCTCGTGCTTTTAATAGCGGTAGAAAAGATAACACCTTTGCAGCTATTTCAGCATCACCCGGTTATCAATACGCGCTTTCTACATCCTTAGCAAGAGATAATTCTACAGATGCTGCGCCAAAAACTGCTAAAGAAGAAGAAATTGCTAAAAAGAAAAGTAATGGCTATGAAATTGTTAACGAAAAATTAAACGATGGGTTTTCTAAAGTTTCGAGTTCCTACGAAAAACGCGACACGTTAAAAGGTCAGCTTGTCAAATTATATAAATCTTTACCTATAATAAGCGGCTTGAAGAAAACGGATTTTTCAGACCAATTAGCAAATCCTTTAAAAGATGTTGCCAATTACGCAGTAGATTTTGATGGATTTCTACCATTATCTATTCGTTTTAATCCCAATACTTATTATAAGAATCATGCAAAAGTTGCGGGTGATTACGACCAAGACTATCAAGACTTTAATTTACAAGGGGAACAAAACGAAGCCACACAAGCAGTAATCAACTACACCCAAAAACGGAATATAAATCTAATATTTGTAAATATGCCTTTAACAGCAGAATATTTAGACCCAGTACGTCAAAAATACGAACAAGAATTTGAAAATTACATGGTGGATTTAGCCATTCGTCCTAACTTTGTTTACCGAGACTTAAGTCAAAAATGGTTAACAGCAAATAACTACTTTTCCGACCCCAGCCACCTTAACCGTTACGGTGCATACGAAGTCTCTAAAACATTAGCCAAAGACCCAATGATTCCCTGGAGTGGTAATTAGGTAATGGGTAATTGGTAATGGGTAATTGGTAATGGGTAATTGGTAATAAATTAGTAACTCCTAATTCCTAATTCCTAACTCCTAATTCCTAATTCCTAACTCCTAACTCCTAACTCCTAACTTTTTGTTGTTCACTGTTCACTGATTTAAATGAATTTTATTTCGTTCGGATACGGACTATTTTTACTTAGCGTGTTGGGAATTTATTGGTCTGTAGAACAACAAAGGTTGCGTCTGTGGACTTTATTTGTTGCCAGCTTAATTTTTTATGCTTCTAACCAGTTTTATTATTTACCGTTATTGTTGACGCTTACTTTTATCAATTTTCGTTTGGGTTTGGCTCTGGGACAAAATACTTCTCCAGGAAAACATACTCTTGATTGGCGAATTTCTAATGAAGAATGGCAATTTGCTCAAGCTGATTGGAATCGTCGCCGTTTGAAGATTTTATGGATGGGGATTATTTTAAATATTTTGTTGCTGTTTGGGTTTAAATACCTACCTCCCTTATTTGGTTTCTTTAACCCAGGTATTAATAATTCTGAAACCGTGAGTGCTTTAAAAGCAATTGCACCTCTGGGAATTTCATTTTTTACTTTTGAGTGTATTGCTTATTTAGTAGATATTTATCGTGGTGCTCCTGCTTCAGGACAATTTATTGAATTCGCTAGTTATAAATCCTTTTTCGCCAAACTAATTTCTGGACCAATTACTCGTTACCACAATCTAGCAAGTCAATTTAATAATCTTAAGTTTCCCAATGCCGATACGATAACTGAAGGATTGTGGTTAATTGCTAGAGGTGCCGCAAAAAAAGCTATTTTAGCAGACCATTTGGGAATTTTTGTGGATTTATCTTTTAGCAGTTTGCAGCGAGCGGGTAGCGTGGATTTATGGTTGACTACTTTTGCTTACGGCTTACAACTATATTTGGATTTTAGCGGTTACGTAGATATTGCTCGGGGTAGTGCTTTACTCTTCGGTTTAGTATTACCAGAAAACTTCAATCATCCCTATTTCAGCACTAACATTGCTGATTTTTGGCGACGCTGGCATATGACTTTAGGAGACTGGCTGCGTAATTACCTTTACTTTCCCCTCGGAGGGTCGCGCAAAGGTTTAGCTCGTACCTGTTTGAACTTAATGATTGTTATGCTCCTTGCCGGGATTTGGCATGATGCAGCGCTAGGGTGGGTGATTTGGGGAGGCTACCACGGTTTAGCATTGGTCGTGCATCGTTTAACTGATGTTGTTAGCGATAAATTCGAGCCTTTAGAAAATTTCTGGCAAAATCCTGCGGGAATAGTCTTGGCTTGGCTGCTAACTCAATTAATGGTTTTCACATCATGGATAT
The DNA here is from genome assembly GCA_039200565.1 of Cyanobacteria bacterium P01_D01_bin.50. Lineage (GTDB taxonomy): Bacteria > Cyanobacteriota > Cyanobacteriia > Cyanobacteriales > Nostocaceae > Rivularia. The sequence continues at coordinate 9,856 of JBCCSG010000069.1, forward strand.
GGTTCCGTTTACCTAATGTACAAGATTCCTGGTTAGTGATAACTCACTTATTTGGTCGTGCTGCTGACGCGCAATTTGCTCAGAAAGTCTATGGAGAAGCTCTTAATATTAGCCAGTACCAGCTCGCTGCTTTACTAATCGCGATCGCATCAATCATGGCTATTTCCTACGCTCTCAATAATCGCCTCAAATTAAAGCTCAATTGGCATTTAAAACTTTTATTCATACCCTTATGTCTCTGGAGCGTTTGGGTTTTAGCTCCTGAAGGAAGATTGCCGTATATTTACTTCGATTTTTAAGTTAGTTGTTAGTGGTTAGTTGTTAGTGGTTAGTTGTTAGTGGTTAGTGGCTAGTTGTTAGTGGTTAATTGATTGAATTAGGGACATCCAAAAATTAAATTAATCAATTTCTGCATCTAATACGATTATCACATTTCTTCTCCCCCTGCTTCCCCTGCTTCCCCTGCTCCCCCTGCTCCCCCTGCTCCCCCTGCTCACCTTCCTCGATTGATTATTTTTTTAATTGGAAGTCCCTTAGCTATCTACGTGATAGATTACACCGACTTCTGCAATTTCTCTTCACTAACCCAATCACCGTGAAAACCATAAGGAATTCGTTGCGGAATCAATACCCGCGCAACTGGCTGGGATGTCATATCCTGTGCATCAACTACCACTAATTCAGATTTGTCTTGATTTGAATCATATACGAAAGTAATTACCCAACCTTCATCTTCACCAGTTTTATCAGTACAAGGTGCAAATACAGCTTCACCACCATAGCGACCTCTACCAAATTCATGAGTCTGGGATTTACCGCTATTCAAATCATATTTGATTACACCTTCAAATAAAGGCATGGAACCTTGTCCCATTTTGCCAGCGTAACCGTAGCGCGTTAGTTGTCCTAAAAAGTTATCGTTGACGCGAGGAAATTCTGAAGCTGCATCATCTATTCTTTCTTCGCAGACGCTACCATCTTTCATGTTAAATCGCCAACGATGGAGGAATGGAATATCTCCTTCTGTATCGCGTTGCTTTTCATTAGTTGTCAGAACGTTTGTAGAATTCATCCGACAAGCAAGAAGTATAACTTCATCTCCGCGTGAATAAGCGTTTAGAGTATGCCATACGAAACAAGAAGGAGCTTCAAACCAGCGAATATCATTATTATCGCCGTGACGGGGAACTATACCAAAACGACTGGCTCTATCTTTCTCGAACATCATACCGGGTTCGCCTTTTTGCATTCGCATGGGATTGAATGTCAAAGGCAAATCCATAAATATTGTATGGTTTGCGGTGATGGCGAAATCATGCATCATCACTCCCATCGGTAATTCAATCGGTACTGTTCTTAAAAGTTCTCCTTCTGCTGAAACTACGCTGTAATGTAAGAATGGCGGAGCAAATGAATAACCGAAAAACATCATTTCACCCGTTATCGGGTCTACTTTGGGGTGTGCAGTAAAGGCTGATTGTAACTTACCGTTGTAATTATATTCGCCGAAAGTCTCTAATTCTGGAACTTTGATAGAATAAGGGGCACCTCCTTCCCAAAGCGCTAAAAATTGACCAGCGTGCCATACTAGCGCGGTATTGGCAACGTTTTTATATGGTCCGTGGGGGTTATCCATCTGCGGAGGTTCTAATAAACCACTCCACACGGCTTTACCTTCTTGATTTTCTATTTGCCAGCCTCTTGTCCGCACGTAACGGTTGCGATAACTGGCTTTACCGTTGGAAATCCTGACACCGTGCAGCATCCCATCGCCATCAAACCAATGATATTGTCCTTTGGGTTGCCAGTGAGGATTGGGACCATTTCGTACAAACATCCCCGATAAGTTGGGAGGTAATTCTCCAATTATTTTTAATTCGTCAGCGGTGATTTCTTCACGCACTGGGGCAAAATTGTTATAGAGAAAAGGATTTACTGCTGCTGTTACCATTTTCAATTTTAGATTTTAAATTTTAGATTTTGGGGAAAGTTGACCAAAGGCAGGTCTTGGGGAGCCAGTCTATTACGCAGGCTCCCTCCATTGTAGTAACTGCTCTGGTGTCCCCAAGGGTCGTAAATAAAATGTCTCTGTTAGTCTCAGAACTGGCGTTGGTGGGGTCGGCTTCTGTGCCAACTAGGCATCGAGGAATTCTTGATTAACATTATATCTTGCAGAATTTCCCAAATGCGGAAGCAAATCCACTTTCTTATTGATTGAACAACGAGATAATAATGTTTTCACAAACAGAAATCGGGTTTCCAACACTCAATACAAGATGTGAATTAATCCGCTTCTATAAATCTGTGAAAATAACTATCTCACAGAAACCCGTTTTTTAAGGATAAACCGGGTTTCTTAGTTCTCATGCATCCTGCTTGGAGTGCTTTGACAAGATGCTTTTTTCAGTGGATATGTAGAGTCAAATTGAGTAATTTTAGTCTACCTGCTTTAAAGGTATTGTAGCTTCAGCAAGGTCTTTTGACTTGGTTTTAGATGCGATAACCAAAGATATTATTTTAGGGAACACAATGCAGATAACAGAACTAACGATAGTTAATAAAAGACCATCTATTAGACTCATATTGAACTCTCCATTTTATGGAAAAATGTCTATATTCTATTGTCCTACAAAATCTTAGAAATGAAATCAGTAGTGACTTTTAATTTTCTTTGAATTTATATAATTGTCTTTTAATGATTCAATAGATATGAATAGAAAATTATCTGTCTAATCCATACTCTCTATTGATTAAAAGAGCCAATTTGTTTGATTATTAAAATCAATCAAGCATTTTTATTGATATACGTTTATATAGCTCAATTTTTCTAGACATAATTTTACATTAATCCCCAGAACCAGTCCTACTTTGGATAGAAGTAGTTGTATTTATAATAGTTATCTATGTCTGTTGAAATAAAGGAATATACTTTCAGATATAAGTAATTGACTATAAAGCCTGTATATGGTGTCTAGAATAATGCATAGTACAAATAATCTGTTTCCTGAGCTTGCTAAGAAAGACCAACAAAATTTAAAAAGCGTGGTCGATTACTCAAGTGTGGAATCGTTACCCGAAATTTGGCCAATGGCAGCCCAACGTTTTGGCGATACTAGAGCGCTGCAAAATCCCCACGCTCAATCAAATGAGGAAGTTCTAACTTATACCGAATTATTTAAGCAGATTCAACAATTTGCGGTCGGCTTGCAAGCGTTAGGAATTAAGCCACAAGAGCGTATTTCATTAATTGCCGATAATAGTCCTCGGTGGTTGATTGCTGACCAAGGTATGATGACTGCTGGGGCTGTTAATGCAGTACGGAGTTCTCAAGCGGATATTGATGAATTGGCGTATATCTTGGTTAATAGCGATAGTACGGTGCTAGTAGCGCAGGATTTAAAGACTTTTGAGAAATTACGCCCTCGTTTGGATGATTTACCAATTAAATTAGTTATTTTATTAACTGACGAATCAGTACCGAGTGAAGAAGTTATCAAGGTGTTGAATTTCAAGCAGTTGATGGAGCTTGGTGCAAAACATAATCTTGAACCCGTTAAGCAAAGCCGCGATACTTTAGCTACTTTACTTTATACTTCCGGGACTTCGGGTAAACCTAAAGGGGTGATGCTTTCCCATGGGAATTTAATTCACCAAGTAACGAATTTAGCTACCATAGTTCAGCCAGAAAGGGGAGATGTTGTTTTAAGTATTCTTCCTACCTGGCACGTATTTGAGCGTACTGGAGAGTATTTATTGCTTTCTTTAGGTTGTACCCAAATTTATACAAATTTGCGGTCTGTCAAAAATGATTTGAAAAAGTACAAACCTCATTACATGATAGCGGTACCACGTATTTTAGAATCAGTTTATGAAGGAGTACAAAAACAGTTTCGCGAACAACCTGCATCCAAACAAAACTTAATTAATAGATTTTTGGGTATTAGTGGAAACTATATCCGAAGCAGACGAATTGCTCAAAATTTAGATTTGCAAAACCTTAATCCCTCAACAGGAGAGCGAATCGCGGCTAGCATTCAAGAAAAAGCCCTTTCACCACTACATGCTTTGGCTGGAAAAATAGTGTATGGGAAGGTAAGAGAAGCGACGGGAGGAAGAATCAAACAGTTTATTTGTGGTGGTGGTGCTTTAGCCAAACATATAGATGATTTCTACGAGATGATTGGTATAGATATTGTGGTTGGTTACGGTTTAACAGAAACTTCCCCGGTAACTCATGCGCGTCGTCACTGGAGTAATTTACGGGGTTCTTCGGGATTGGGGATACCGGGTACTGAAGTTAAAATTGTTGATTTAGAAACTCGTAAAGAATTGCCGAACGGGGAAAAGGGTTTAGTATTGCTTAGAGGTCCGCAATTGATGCAGGGCTATTATAAGAATCCAGAAGCAACAGAAAAAGCCATTGATGCAGAAGGTTGGTTTAATAGTGGTGATTTGGGTTGGGTATCTCCCCGACAAGATATTGTTTTAACTGGACGAGCCAAAGACACTATCGTATTAACCAATGGGGAAAACATTGAGCCGCTTCCTATCGAAGACGCTTGTTTAAGGTCGCCATTTATCGACCAGATAATGCTTGTGGGACAAGATAAGAAAAGTATTGGTGCTTTGATTGTTCCGAATGTGGAAGCATTAGAAAAATGGGCGGAAGGGCAAAATGTGGAATTATGTGTTAAAGAAGACAATGTTACGTCATCCACAAGCCAAATAATCAATCTTGAGAGTAAAATGATCCAGGATTTGTTTCGGCAAGAGTTGACTCGCGAAGTGCGAAATCGTCCTGGATATCGAGCAGATGACCGTATCGGGCCATTTAAACTGATTCTGGAGCCGTTCTCTATGGAAAATGGCATGATGACACGAACCCTCAAAGTCCGACGACACGTTGTGATGGAACACTATCACGATATGATTGAGCGAATGTTTGCCTAAACATATTCACTTGTTATTGAATTTAAAAGGAAAAAAAAGATACTTTTATGGACATCTCCAATCCTCAATTGCTGCTAAAGCGCGTTATTAACGTTAAAGCTATCGTCACACCTCTATGGAAAGAGGAAGTAACGCAGCAACTTCAAGGACAAATTAATCAAACCGACCAGCAGCTACAGCAAATTGATGTCCAAGGACAGCGGGCAATTACCGAGATTCAAAAGCAAGGTTTGCAACCCCCAGGACCTCAGACTCTACAACAAATTGAGAATATCCAAGTTCAGGTAAATGAGAAAAAAAGCGAGATGCTAGAGCAGAAAAACCAAAGCCTGCAAAATCTCCAACAGGTACAAATGCTTGAGTTAGATCAAGAGGTTAATCAATTTCAGTTGGAAGGCTTCTTCCGAGCAGAACAGGGCGATAACCTGATTAGCAAAATGCAGGTCGAAATTGTTCTGCGCGATGGTGTTATCGAAGAAATTCGCGGCGATATTTAACATTCAATCAGAACTTTTAGTTCGTAATTCATAATTCCGAGTTCGGGATTATGAATTTTTTGTTAGCGACAAGTTGCGCCCGAAATATTAGCTGTTGTGCTTGTCAAACATTGTTCGTAAGAACCAGCCCAAACAATTTGCCACAAAGGAGGTGAAGTTACAAATAATGAGCGTCCAAGGCTTGTAAGTTTAACTCGATATTTAACCGGCTCTGGGTTGGATGATGCTAGGTTGGTTTGAGTTATCGTAACCATTGCTTGATTGGGTTGAGGATAAACCACTTCGACTTTACGATTTTCCACGTCCGATTGAGTTGTATCCAAAGCATTAATGGCAAGAGCAGCCGGGTCAGTACCTCTAAGTATCGTCCTGAATCTAGTTAATGGTATTGACTTATACTTTCGTTTATATGATGCTGTGAGAATTTCTTGATTTGAGATTTCATACCTTTGATTGTGCTGTTTGTTTTGGCTGCTGTGGAGCCGCTCGGAATGCCATTGTGTAATTCTGTAAACTCCAGCGAAAACAGCGGTGGCAAAGGTACTCAGTGTAAATACCAGAAAAAATTTAAGCTTTGCCGACATAAGATTTTAAGAGAATTTAAAAGGGTTTGTTTTTATTTGTCCATACTGAATTCTAAATCGAGACATGACTCCTTACTTCATGCTTTAAGTAGAATTTCCGAACAATTTTTTTTTAAAAGAATTAAACATAATAGGGAATTGGAGTAGGGAATTGGGAGTAGGGAATTGGGAATTGAGAATTGGGCGTTTTCTTTGCTCGGTAAGTTCAGTAGTACTCGAATAAGACAACATGAAGGAATGTATGGTACAAAAGTAAAGTTTTTTCCTCCTCTGCTTACGCTCACCCAGCAATTTTGGTTTGCCCTCTTAGTATATGGTGATGATATAACAACATTACTTATAAGTAGCTAAACTGCTTTATATTTTTTTAACTTTCAATATCTAATACCTTTGTTAGTAGGCGTAAATACAGATTCTTGTACCAGTGTAGTTCTAAAATGGTTCGTCGCGTCCGCGCTCGCGATACAATGCAATCTGGAAAAAAACTATTAAAGTCCATAAATTATTAATTCGCCTTGTTTTCTTATGAGTATTCACGAAATATTTATGCCCGCGCTGAGTTCAACAATGACTGAAGGTAAAATTGTCTCCTGGGAAAAATCTCCCGGTGACAAAGTTGAGAAAGGCGAAACGGTAGTAGTGGTTGAATCAGATAAAGCGGATATGGATGTGGAATCCTTCTATGAAGGATACTTGGCGCATATTGAAATACAAGCTGGAGAAAGCGCCCCTGTAGGATCTGCGATTGCCTTTCTAGCAGAAACCGAAGCAGAAATCGAAACAGTACGAGAAAAAGTTAAATCTCAAAGTGCAGCACCAGCCAAAGCCGAAGTTGCTACAAGTGCAGCACAACCGGCAACTGTAGGCGCTTCAACAAATGGGGCTGCTCAAAATGGTTCCAATAGTCGTAGCGGTAGAACAATTGCTTCACCCCGCGCTCGTAAATTAGCAAAAGAATTAAAGGTTGATTTAAGCAGTATTTCTTCAGGTAGCGGCCCTTACGGTCGTATTATTGCTGAAGACGTAGAAACAGCTGCGGGTAAATCTACAATTAAATCCACACCCGTACCAACAGTTGCACCCGCCCCCAGCGCTCCTACAGTAACTCCTGCGCCTACACCCGCACCAATGCCAGTGGCGGTAACTCCAGGGCAAACGGTACCTTTAACCACCTTGCAAAATGCCGTAGCGCGGAATATGCTTCCCAGCTTATCCGTGCCAACCTTCCATGTAGGTTATACAATTACTACCGACGAGTTAAATAAACTTTACAAACAAATAAAATCTAAAGGTGTGACAATGACAGCGCTACTAGCCAAAGCGGTGGCGGTGACATTAAAAAAACATCCATTATTGAATGGGAATTATTCTGAACAGGGAATGGTACATCCTGCCAATATTAATATTGCTGTAGCCGTAGCAATGGATGACGGAGGATTGATTACACCTGTATTGCAAAATGCAGACCAGCTAGATATTTATACTTTATCCCGTAACTGGAAATCTTTGGTAGAACGCGCTCGAGCAAAACAGTTACAGCCTCAAGAATATAGTAGTGGCACCTTTACCATATCCAACTTGGGTATGTTTGGCGTAGATACATTTGATGCAATTTTACCACCCGGACAAGGTTCTATTTTGGCGATCGCCGCATCTCGTCCGGAAGTGGTAGCAACTGCCGACGGTATGATGGGTATACGTCAACAAATGAAAGTTAACATTACTTGCGATCACAGAATTATTTACGGTGCCCACGCTGCGGCATTCCTCCAAGATTTAGCGAAATTGATTGAAACAAATTCTCAATCTTTGACAATGTAGTAGATAATACTAATGCAATAATAATCTTCTAAACTTGGGGTTTTGAACTCCAAGTTTTTTTTTATTGGGCATTACATCATGTCAGGTTTAACATATCTAATAAGTAAGGAGTAAGGAGTAAGGAGTAAGGAGTAAGGAGTAAGGAGTTAGGAGTTAGGAGTTAGGAGTTAGGAGTTAGGAGTTAGGAGTTAGGAGTAATAAATAAGTAATTAGCTGAACTTGATATTATTTCCTTCCTTAAGATTGCCGGCTAAAAGTTTCTCTTCTTCTTCCCCTTCTACCCCCTCTCCTCTTGTCTTACTCCTTCATTTTTTTTAATCTTACAAATAAAATTATCGAGTGCGGAATTACGATCTTCAGTACTGTAGGATACTGAAAAAAACACAGCAAATAAGAGGAGAACTATGTCTTTTAAGTACAAAGTATTATCACTTGATGGTGGCGGTATTCGCGGTATAATTCCGGCGATAATTCTTAAGGAAATCGAAAGACGCACTCAAAAGCCGATTTGGCAATTGTTTGATTTAATCGCGGGAACTTCTACTGGAGGTATTTTAGCGATGATTTTAGCGATGCCAAATCCGGAGAAAAAAAATGTTGCTCTGTATGGTATTGAAGAAATTATAAATATTTATCGAGAAGATGGAAAAAACATCTTTTACGAAACACTTTTAGGAAGGATAACAGAAGCTGATGACTTGTTAAGACCAAAGTATTCTTCTGTAGGTCGAAAAAACGTGCTAGAAAAATATTTTCAAGATGCTAATCTTGAAGATGCACTTACAAATATTTTTATTACTAGTTATGATATACAGATACGACTACCTGTATTTTTTATAAACAATCCAACATTTCAAAGACATTCAGGAACTAATTTTCGCAAGCTTTGTAACGATTACAAGATGATAGAAGCAGCAATGGCAACTTCTGCTGCTCCAACTTTTTTTGAACCTTATAAACTGGCAATGCGTGGTGGCGATAATAATGATGATTATGCTTTAGTGGATGGCGCAATGTTTGCTAATAACCCTACAGCATTAGCAATTGTAGAAGCTATTATCTATTCTCAAAATAATAACGAAAAATTACGTGTAGAAGATATTTTAGTAGCTTCTTTAGGTACGGGTTCTCTAACTAGAAGATACCCTTATGAACAAGCAGTTCACTGGGGAACGGTGCAATGGATACTGCCTTTAATAAATATTTTTCTCGATGGTGCGAGTGAAGTAGCAAATTATCAATTAAAACAGTTATTACCCGACGCTCAAGAAAATTCCCATAAACAGTACTATCGCTTCCAAAAAGAATTGACTGAAGCAAATGATGATTTGGATGATACTACCGAAGAAAATATCAAATTACTAGAAAAATCTGCACAAACTATTATTCGAGAAAAAAGTGGGGAATTGGATAAATTGTGCGAGCAATTGTTAGTTTAGTTATTAAGCTGATGTGCTGCTAAATTGTATAAAGCAAAAATTTCAAATATAGCTATTTCCACGCTTGAATAATGTTCACTTATTAGTCAAGATATCCGCAGATACTCATATTTCTGAGTTTGTAAAAGTTCTAAAAGCATCATCCAGCAGACTTATTCGCAAAGAATTTAAGCCTCACATTAATCAATACTATTGGAAACCTGTTTTTTGGTCTAGTTCATATTTTGTCAATTCCAGTAGGGGAGTATCTCTTGACGTGCTGAAGAAATATATCAAGCAACAAGATTCTCCGTCTTTATAGCTCGATCCTGCCCTTGCTCTCATCCCCAGGTGTAGTTTATAGAACCTGGGGACTTCCCGCAAGGATAGTTAAAAAGTAAAAGTTGTACGCAACAAACCTACTGTCGTCGTGTCGTTGCGGTCATCTCCCTCAGGATTAAATAACACAAATGCACCGGGGGTAATACTGATATTATCATTTACTCTAAATTTGTAATAAGCCTCCAAATGATAGGGAGTCGTGCGATCGACACCCTCAGCAGCTAAGTTCCCATCACCATCAGCTTCTGTACGGTATAAAGGTTGACCGAAAAGGATTCCGGCGGTATTACCTTTTTTGATTATGTCTTGGAAGTGTAAGCCCACCATCCAACTAGTGAAAGTAGTCGAAGCATCCACCCGAGATGAGGAATCATCGACGAAAATTGCTGCTCCGTAACCCGATAGAGCAATTTTTGGAGCAAAGCGCCAATTTAGGGTACCACCCACAGAATTAAGTTTTACCGGAATTCCTAGATTTCCATCTGCCAAGCCTAAAGCATTGGTATCAGCACTCACCAATCCCGTACCCAAAATATTGATTTCGTGGTAGCTATTGGCATAGTTTAAACCAATATCCAATGACTTGCTGGGTTTAAATGTGAGTTGGGCTGCGGCAACGGTACTACCACCAAACAAACCCGAACCTAAAGGTGTACCAGAAACTCCGGGAAGAATATCGTCGGCAGTGTCGGGAATATTGGCATTGACGCTAGCGTAGAGAGCGCGAAAATCTAAGCTTTTGGATGGAGCAAAGATAAAGCCTGCTGCGGATGCTAAGCCCGAGCCGGAAGTACCACCGGAAACCCGCAGTACGGGATTTAAGCCAGCAAAGCGGGAAACTGCTTCCTGCCCTTCTCCTGCGAAAGGAGTAATGGTGGGGAAAGCATCGGAAACTTCGGCTGCAGTACCAGCAAATAGAGTTAATTTATCGGCTACAGGGAAGATGTACAGAAGTTTGTACAGTTCCACATCATTAGCACCTTTAGAAGATAAATCTTTGGGATCGAAGCCGGGAAATTGGGGTTCAATACCTGTGCGGGCACTACTTGCAGCTAAGTTTACTCCCGGTGCTGTCAATCCCAATTCTTGTTGCAGACTACCACTACCATCCGCACCACCGCCGAAATTATGGGCTTGCAAACCTGTAATTAACAAGTCTTTGCCTGTAAAACTGGTATTCAAGTTCAACCTTACCCGATTCGTCAGGATAATATTAGGATCGTCACTATCGGGAGTGCCACCAGTTGCACCGATAGCAGTAAAAATTGCCTCTCCTTGGAGTTTGGTGGTAGTAGAAAACTGTGAAGCTTCTATTTCGGCAGTGCGAGCTTCGAGGGTATCTACACGTCCCCGCAAAGTTGCTAATTCGGCACTAAACTCTGATTGCAAACGCTGTAAAGTTGCTAAATCTTCTTGAGTAATAATACTCGTTGTGGCTGTTACAATCAACTCATTAACACGTTCTAAACAGGCATTTAAACCGGCTGCAAATTCATATCTAGTCATTGCCCGATTGCCCCGATAGGTACCCGAAGGATATCCTGCAATACAACCATACCGTTCTACGAGGGATTGCAATGCTTGAAAAGCCCAATCTGTCGGCTGTACGTCGGATAGTTGGGAAACCGATGTGACGGGCACCCTAGATAATTTTTTTGGGAGAAAAAAATTATCTAGGGAACCCTTGACTTGCCCTACCGATGTTGAATTTTGTTGTTGCTTTTGGGTAACCTGGGCAATTAGAGTCGCGTTTTTATTTAGTTGTTTATTTGGTTGCGCGATACGCCTTCTTCGTCTAGCTTTGCTAATCGCATTTTGTTTTTTCCCGGAGGCTGCTGTTTCGTTTGTTCTCACAATGCCATACTCTCCCAAGGAGTGGCTGTTGCCATCAAAGGCGAGTTGATTATTTACTTTTTCGCTAATAATTGTGTGAGTGGATGGAAAACTTTCTTGGGATAATACTTTATTAGCTAGCAATTTTTTACTGCTATTTATTGTTTGGCTGTTGCTGATTTTTTCCACAGCTAATGCTTTTAGCGGCGAGAATCCTGCGAGTAAGTACAGCAAACTTACCCCACATGCAGAAATTAGTAGATTTCGTTTCATGGGAACTCCTCACAACTTTAAAAAAAAGATTAAATATTCTGTCAGGGCTTAATGATTTACTAATTCCAAGAATTCTATTCAACCTCGATATTTACTTTTGAAAAGTCCAATCTGAGCTTATAGCAATTTCGCATTCGTGACAAGTTAAGCTTGTATGGCAATTGTCAACTGGATTGAAAGAAGATGCTTGAAAGAAAGATCAGGTAATGGGACGACAATAAGTTTTATACCTGCAATATTAGTTTGTTTAACAATACCACTAATCCTGATTTTTTGGTGCAGCAAAATACTTGACTGCACCACTGGCTTTACCTTTTTGATGAGCAACCGATAAAGTGATTTTGACCCCGGTAAAATTAGCTTTTGTTAAAGACGGCACCTCGAAAACTTTTACCACTGAATAACCGCAGTTGCGATCGCAATTCTCCGAATAAAAGTATAATTTTCATCACCTACAAAAATGCGTCTGCTAATGATCGCGCATAAAAACATTATTAAAATAGTAATCCCCAGTCAGCCATTTTTAGCGTGACACCATAAGTTTTATTATTACGTTGAAAATCATCGTATACAGCACCCTACAAAAAAATGTGCCTTTTTGCTAAATCCTAAAGATAATTAATTATTAAACCGGCTTCAAATCTTCTAATCTAAGAATAACTTTATTGCCTTTACGAACAATTAAAATTGATGCTTGAGAGTTATCATTATCTTCAGTGATTCTATCTTCTATCACATAAGTATATTCTCCATTTTCCCAAGCAGTTACACATATAAGTTGCCGACAAAAAACTTTACCACCTGTAAGTTCGATGCAATTTCCTTTAGAATCACAGCCGTAATATTTTACGTTTCCATTACCATTATAACCATCCCAAGAATCATAATTACTGAGTTTGATAGTCCATTCTCCGTTACTCAGAGTTTGAGTATCCCCAGAAGATTTTGCAGATTTTGAACTACCAATTACATCCATTTTGACAATTGAAGATACTTGTTTTGTCTTTCCACAAGGTTCGATACTTTGACAATCATTCACATTGAGAATATCGTAACTCAGATTAACTTTTTGATTTAAAAATTGTTGTTTTTTACCGCAAATTTCAAAAGAAGCACCAATTTCTTGCTCTTTACCTTGTTCGTCAGTTAAAGTTACGTAACACTGTAAATCACCTTGAACGATACCTTTAATAGTAGCGAATTTTGGCTGTCCTTCTCCTGGTTTGGGAGTCGCACTACTAGTATCAACGGGGGCTTTTGTTATTGTATTATAGTTTACATTACTGCTATTTGAAGAGGAATTATTTGTAGATTTTTCATTTGTTGAAGCTACTTCATAAGTATCAGTTGTAACTAGATCGTTGCTGTCATAATTAGCTGTTTCAACGTTATTACAGCCAATCATTAATAAAGAATTAATTAACAATGCAGTTGCAAAGATGGACTTTTTCATGATATTTTTCAAATTCTATAAATTGCTGTAGAGTATAAACTGTAGCTACAAATAATTTTTTATACAAGTTTAAGTACATACATTCCTAAAAATTGTAATTTTTTATTTTCATTTCAATAGGAATGAGCGCAACTGGCACATTTTTTTCTCTAGAGAGAAGTCAAAAGCGGTATAGATTAACTTCAGGCATTCCAAAGCCGTTGTGTGATATAAAGTTTTTACCCGCCTGGGACTATAAGTCCCAGTCTGATAGCAAAAGTCCATTAAAATGGACTAAAAATTTGATGCTGTAATAATAGTAATATTTTTAACTGTTTAATTGATCTTTTAGTTAATTATTCGCAAGGCGCAAGATATGTGATTTCTCATTACTTCTAACTCCTAACTCCTAACTCCTAACTCCTAACTCCTAACTCATTACATCCCATAAACCCGATTTCCATCACCAGGTAAAATAGTTAAAGACCGAGGATTTATCCTATACCCTACAGTAACTTCGGTTTCTCCATCCCAAACTTCAATCGAAAGCACTTTGTCGCTAGGGCCTTTATAATCAAAGTATTGACAACGGGAAGCTGTACGTCTTTGCACGTTACCAACACGAGTCATACTTGCAACTCCAGAGTCAACACATTTATAATTTTCATCTGCAAAATTTAATTTCTGCGGTGGCGATTGGCTAACATCTAATTGATTGGTAGCTTCGAGTAATGCAACCTCTACCGTGTCATCTTCATCTACACTCAACCATCTAATTTCATTATCATCTTGCAACATATATTCAAACCAGGTATATTCACCAACGGTATAGGTAAGTATTCCTTCCACCACCCAGTCAATACCCATATGTTGAACAATATCGCCAATTTGTAAATTAAATACATTGCGTTTGAGAGACGGTAATTCTTTCGATTTACTACCAGATAACGCACCTCGCTGTTGAAGTACCAGTAAATAAGCGCCACCAGCGACTATTACGATAACTCCCAGCCAGATTAGTAGTGTCATAGTTTTTTCCTGTAATTTTTTTAAATAGAGGGGGGAGAGGGGGTAGAGGGGGTAGAGGGGGAGAGTTAATGATAAGAGGCTGAATAACCGGTAATTTCCGGCTATTTCTCTTCTAAACAATCTATCACAGGACTCTATTACTTTTTTTGTATTTGAGTTGTCAATAGCTATATAATCATGCAAACATACTATTGTTGGATAATTGGTTGTATTCATGCTTTTATCTATCAAAACCAAGTTAAATCTTACTCGTGAGCAAAAAGTAATAATGAGTAAACACGCGGGTATTGCTCGGTTTACTTATAACTGGGGTTTGGCAGCTTGGAATGATATGTATAAAAGCGGACTTAAGCCAAATAAATTTATCCTCAAAAAATTCTTTAACAACTATGTAAAACCAGAATATACATGGATTAAAGAAAAAGGAATCTGTCAAAAGATAACCCAATATGCTTTTGATAATTTGGGCAAGGCATTTGACAGATATTTCAAAAAATTAGGAGAAAGACCGACCTTCAAAAAAAAGGGAAAGCATGATAGTTTCACGATTGATGCAGGTGGAAAACCGATAAATTTCGGTGGTATTAGAATTAAATTACCGACCATCGGTTGGGTTAAAACTTATGAAGGTTTACCCCACACAACTAGCAAATCTATAACTATTTCGAGGATAGCAAATAATTGGTTTATAGCCTTTGCTTATGAAGTAGACAGTCAAGGGCTCCCTGCCAAATTTTTTTCTTCTAAAAAAATTTGGCAGGGTACCCGTCAAGCAACAACTAAGCAATATGATGTTGTAGGTGTTGATTTAGGGGTAAAAGTGCTTGCAACTCTAAGCACTGGGGTCTTATTTCCTAATCCGAAACACTATAAAAAACAGCTATCAAAATTACAGCATTTATCTAAACAGTTGTGTCGTAAAGAAAAAGGTAGCAATAATCGTAGGTCAGCCAAAAACAAACTTGCCAAACTACACGCTCATATAGCTAATCTTAGAAAAGATACTCTTCATAAAATCACTACTTACTTATGTAAAAACCACGCAAAAATAGTAGTAGAAGACTTAAATGTTTCTGGGAGTGCGATTCGTTCAATCTAAATCCGTAAGGAGGGACGATTGACATCAGTAAAGTAACTGGTAACAGTTGAGTAAGCACTTAAATCCTTTACTGGTGATAACTTGTGACTCATGTAGGTGAGGGTAAGTAAAGATTACCCA
>JBCCSG010000070.1:0-25246 GCA_039200565.1 Cyanobacteria bacterium P01_D01_bin.50
AAGAATAAGCCCGAAACATGGTATAAAGCCTCGTCTTTTAAAGACGAATAAAAACTAAATTATCATTATTTGAATCCTCGTCCTTCTAGGTCGAGGTAAAACTTCTTACTTCTTACTTACTACTTATTACTTGTGAACTGCTGTTTAAGAGTAATTGAGATAAAGTTCTAACTCCAAAAATAATTTTATTTTTTGACAATGTACTTAATATTCTTGAAAATTAACCAATTTAACGTTCTATGGTCAACTTGTCTGACTCTAGCATCCCAATCAGCATTATTACCTCTATCAGCTTCAAGGTCAATAACTGTGCTTCTACCAAAACCAGCTTCAGTTTTTTTAAGATAACCTGTGAGAATTCTTTCTTCCCCTTTGTAAGCATTTTTTACAATCTTTTTTAGTTCTTTTATAGAAATATTTTCATCTTCATTAGCTGATTCAATAGCTTCATTAATAGCATTCGCACTAGGTTGTTTATTAAAACAGACTGTGAATACGCTATCACCGACTTTAGCCAATTGTTCTATTAACTCAGTTCTTGTTACTTTTAATTCCTGATAATACTGATGAGCAGAATAAATACCCTCTTCAAGAATATCTTTTTCAATACTAAATTGAAAACCTCTTTCATTTTCTACTTGAATATCTGAGCCATTCTTGGATATGATTTTATAGTATTGCGTCTCACTTAGAAAGTTACCTGTCTCTAACTCAGAAAACTTTGATTTTGTATTATTCATTTTAATCTCCTTTAATTTTTTTTATTACATCAATTGATTATAAATTTAGATAACTAAATGTAACTTCAGTATAAATAACTAAATACACTTAAATAGCAAGTAGGTTGGGTATAGCGAAGCGAAACTCAACACCAGATACTAGAGTTAGTAGATTGGGTAGAGCGAAGCGAAACCCAACATCAAATAGTTAGGTTAACAACAATATTCGATGTTGGGCTACGACGCAAAATCAATTATTCGTTTAATATTTGATATTATCGTGCGTCTAACCCAACCTACAATTACAACTATATGGAAAAATGTCTAAAATAAAAAATAAATATCACTGTAGTCAAGTATAATTACTTTAGCAAAATCAAATGCTCAAAATAACCAAAAACTACATTATCGACGAAAATCAACAACCTATAGCCGTTCAAATTCCTATTGCTGAATTTGAAAAAATCGAAGAAATTCTTGAAGATTACGGCTTAGGAAAACTTATAGAAGAAGTCGAAGGGGAAGAAAGATTATCAAAGGAAGAAGCTCTCAAATATTATGCATCTCTAAAATCTAAAAATGTGGACAGTTGATTATACGAAACGATTTTTAAAAGAACTTGCTAGCTTACCTCTAGAAATTCAAAATCGTGTAGAACCTTTAGTTTTTGAAGAACTAGAATCGGAAAATCCCTTTGAATTAGGATATTTGGAAAAACTTAAAGGCTATATGGATAAATACAAGATTCGTATAGGTGATTATCGCATTGGTATAACAACAGATAAAGAGACACAAACATTGATTTGCGAGCGAATTGCTCATCGTAAAGATATCTACCGAATATTTCCTTAGAGAATGGCGATCGCGCGATCGCACTGTTATATAAAAAAATATTTGTAGGGTGTGTGACGGTTACGATCAATTAGTAATCCCAATCAAAAAATTCCTGTTACCGTCACGCACCATCATAATTAAAAAATATATAAAATGGTGCGTTACGGCATTATTAAACGGTATCGTTTTTTAATCAAATAATCTCGTGCCGCAGGGCACCCTACAATCTAAAGATAGTTATCTAAAAAAATATTTGTAGGGTGTGTGACGGTTACGAGCAGTTAGTAATCCCAATCAAAAAATTCCTGTTACCGTCACGCACCATCATAATTCAAATATATGGTGCGTTACGGCATTATTAAACGATATCGTTTTTTAATCAAATAATCTCCTGCCGCAGGGCACCCTACAATCTGTTATCTAATAAAAATTGTAGGGTGTGTGACGGTTACGATCAATTAGTAATCCCAATCAAAAAATTCCTGTTACCGTCACGCACCATCATAATTAAAAAATATATGGTGCGTTACGGCATTATTTAACGGTATCGTTTTTTAATCAAATAATCTCCTGCCGTGACACACCCTACAATCTCTTTTAAATGTATTTTTTATATGAAATAATAATCAGCCCACGCAGGTGGGCTTTGTTTGTGTAACCCCAGCTTTCAACCTGGGGGCATCATTATTACCGTAAACCCAAATATCAACCCTAACCCAACAAAGAATTAAATTCCGACTTCAAAGCTTTAATATCCGCTACCCTCGCAACTAGTAAATTATCCTTACCAGCATCAGTCAAACGGGATTTCCAATAACTAATACTCTCAGAATTATTCATCCAAAACTGAACTACAGTATCTACAACTTCATCCATATTCCATCCCCATTTCGAGGGTACCGGCTCCACTGTTTCGAGAAATGCATCTAGAGTACATTTATGACTTCCTAAGTACTCTACACCCTGACTTTGTGGCTTTTCCTGACTCTGTTGCTGATGGCTAAAAAAGTCCAATATCGGAGATACACCTACAATATCGAAAGTATATTTCATCGGATTCCTCCAGATTGTAAAAAACTTTTGATTTTGAAAAACATATTTAAGCGGTTATTTGCGGACAAATTATTCAATACGACTAATTTATGACGGCTAATTTACTATCGTTATTCTTCTTTGAAAAACTAGCAATAAACATCATATTGTGCTAAAATCACTTTCGTACAAAGTTAGCAGTTAATAATCGAGAGTGCTAATATTTTTTCCGCCACAAAATTAGCAGGCAACTTAATAGAGTGCTAATATTAGTAACACTATTTATATTAAAATATTAAAGATTTTCACTAATTGGAAAGAGCAAGTTACTCTTCTTAATATTTTTTAATATTTATAATGGTAGATTTTTTAGGTGAAGTAGCGGCTTTATCGGGTGCTTGCTTTTGGGCTGTAGCGTCTGTAGTTTACGGTAAATTGGGTGCGCGTATTCCGCCATTGCAATTAAATCTGATAAAAGGAATAATTGCGATCGCGCTTTTTGTGTTGACAATTCTCGTGACTGGGGAACAATTTCGTGCGATCGCCACATTACCAATCTATGTGTTATTGTTGAGCGGTATCATTGGTATTAGTTTAGGCGATACGGCATTCTTCACCTCCATAAATTGCTTGGGAGCACGTCAGGCATTACTAATACAAATCTTGACTACCCCAATTACAGCAGTTTTTGGACTGATTTTTCTTCAAGAAAATTTAAATATATTGGCTTGGTGCGGAATTTTATTAACAATATCGGGTGTTGCTTGGGTAGTTACTGAGCGTAGTGCCGATGTCAAACATATTTCAAGGGTAGAATTCCGACGCGGTATTGGTTTTGGCTTATTAGCAGCAATAGCTGGTGCAGTTGGAGCCGTGCTTTCGCGTAGTGCGATCGCTAATACTGAAATTAGTCCTTTATGGGCGGCTACCTTAAGGTTGAGTGCTGGTACATTAATTCTGCTGATATGGACATCATATAGAAAGCAAAATAACTGTCGCATCAGCAACTTGCGCGATTCGCGAGTCATTATAGGAACTATTTTTGCGGCTTTTTGGGGAACTTACTTAGGAATTTGGCTGCAACAAACGGCGATTAAATTCACATCTGTAGGAATTGCTTCCACGCTTTCACAAACTAGCCCGATTTTTGTTATACCCATTGCAATTTGGATGGGAGAAAAAGTTAGTATTCGAGCTATTTTAGGTGTTTTTATTTCCATTGCTGGAATCGCATTACTTTTTATCCCAAGTAGTTGAGTGAGAGGTATGTCATCTTTAATAAACATTATATTTACCAAAAATTATCTTTCCAAAAAACACACTCTTTTTGTTGAGAAGAAAGATTTTTTCCTAAGAATTGTAAATCTTCATTACTAAGAAAAGAGGCTCCGTAATGATTATGCACTATCGGTTTTCGAGAAGTGTAATCAAAAAAGATTGCGTATCGATCTGAAGATACGGGTATTTTGCCACGATGAAATATACTACCAGTTGCCGCTAAAATAACAGTTGCATTAATTCCCGTACAAGACTTGAAATGTGATGGAGATATTACTTTCTCCATAGTTTTATCTTGAACGTAACCATGTGTGTATTTTAAAGAAGAAACTAATTTAGAAGTAAAAGATTGAGGAATATATTCAAAAGGACCATTATTTTCATCTATATCATTTAGATAAATTATGACTTTCAAGACTTTTCGATCTTCGGGATCTATATGCCACAGTCTTGATTTGAGTTGAACATTGTTAACAATATCCCGACGAAAATATGCTCCATGATAAGCCACCGGTAAACCAATATAGTTCTCAACTATATTGACTAAACGTTGTTCTAAACCCCAAATAAAAATTTCTTGATGTTCTAAAATTTGTTGCGGAGTAGCATGAATTACAAATTCATTCTTATTCTCAGAAATGCTTCGCGGTATTTTTGGCATCAAGCTGTTAGCTGCATAAAGCATCTTCTCGGTGGAAGGAATCGACAGAGCCTCTAATGAAGTCATTGCAACTCCTTCAGTTTTAAGTTTATCTACCAAATCTCGTTCATACTCCGAGATAATAGGTAAATTATTAGAGTGTTGTTTCCGTGCTTCTCGGTAGTTAAGTTCAGCTTGATTACATAGAAAAGGAATCTGACGAGTATTTAGTGATACTTCATTCCTAACTTTATAGACAATTCTTTTATACATAGTTTAATTAGGGTTACGGTACATAACTAAGGCAAAAATTCACAATAATGCGAAGCTATGTGTATAAAATATTGTTGGACAAATCAAATATACGATTACATATTTTCCCGGAGAAAAACTTAATAGAGCTTAGAATTTGCAGAAGATTTACTTTCTACAGAGATTACTTAACACATACTTTATGTAAGTTTGCTTACAAAATTTTTTATTAGCTTACACCCAATGATTATAGTAAAATTAAAAGGTAACCAGTATTTGTATTTTTACATACAATTTAAGTTTTTATACTAAAATAAACAAGCCTCAGAACTGAATTAAATTCTGAGACTGTATGTAAACTATATTTTGTAATTATTGACAAATTTACTGAAAAAAGGGGTGCCTCTAAGTTTTGACACATACCCTGTAAGGATAATGCTATATCTACAAAGACTATCTATTCACGTAGCTTTGCTGAATGCAGGCTAGCACTGTTAATCTATGACGGAAAATCAGCCCTGTTTTCTTCGCTTCCGGATTGTAATACTAACCTTAGAAAAGGGCTACTCATACAGCAGTTTGCAGGTAAATGAAGTACATCCCTCCTTTTAACAAGGGGAGAGTGGGCGAGCGAAAATTGCAGTCTTGGAGAGCTATTGCGTTGCGCAGGAACACGCACCGTTGTAGCAAATGGGCTTTCCCCCACGAGCAACTTTTCAGGAGACAGCGCGGATGGGGTATTTTAGTACTTCATAAAGCTGAAATCTTATTTATAGTTATTATATAGGGCTTTTCTATATTCCTAAAGATTTAGGCTATCAAATGTTTATCAGTAAGTAATAATTCTTCAAACTTAGCTACAGGTAAAGGATGACTTATTAGATAGCCTTGGACTCGATCGCATTTATATGCGCGCACAATATTTAATTCTGCTTTAGATTCAACACCCTCAGCAACTATTTCTAGATTTAGATTATGTCCCATGTCAATAATCCCCTTAGTTATTGCTGATTTTTGTCTATCTTTGTCGATATTGTGGATAAAGTAATGGTCTATTTTCAAAGTATTAATTGGTACCTGCTTTAAATAAATTAGAGAACTTCGCCCTGTACCAAAATCATCAATAGCAAGTTTCAAACCATGAGAGCGTAATTCTTCCATTCTATTAATAGCCGTATTTGTTTCTTGCTCGATCGCCCCTTCTGTGATTTCGAGTTCTAAGGAAGACGGATGTAAATGATTTTCTGCTAATGACTCAAGGAGTTTTGAAATAAAATCTGGCTGGGTTAATTGAGTTATTGAAATATTAATTGTGGAATAGAAGTCTTTGTAACCTGCATCTTGCCATATTTTAGTTTGGTTGCAGACATTATTGATTAACCATTCTCCAATTGGAATAATTAAACCCGTCGATTCTGCTAAAGGAATTAATTCGGCAGGAGAAATCATGCCAAATTCTGAACTGTGCCAACGGATTAAACTTTCTGCTCCGACAATATTACCTGAGCTAGTCTCAATAATTGGTTGATAATGAACTTGAAATTCTTTTAAATTTCTTTTTGCTAAAGTCCGAAGTAAACTATTTTTTAAAATCTGAAATTCTGGTAAAAATCTAGCAGTATTTGTATTTACTTTAGATATATATTTTAGTTCAGTTGTTTTCTTTTCCAAGCGAGTCATTATTGCACTTAAGAGCTCGGAACGAGTAAAGGGCTTGGTAAGGTAGTCGTCAGCTCCTAAATCCATACCTTTACGTAAATCAGACTTAGCAGTTCTAGCTGTAAGAAAAATAAAAGGAATAGTTGCTGTAGCAGCTTGTGAGTTTAGTTTTTGTAAAACTTCATAGCCATCAATATTTGGCATCATCAAGTCACACAAAATTAAATCGGGAGTTTCAGTAAGAGCCAAATCTACTCCAACTTTCCCGTTAGAAGCACCAAGAGTTTCAAAACTCTCTGCTTCTAATAAATCTAAAATATTCTCGCGTACTGATTCTTCGTCTTCAATTACCAATATTTTAGTCATAGGTATAAAAATTAAATTACTGTTCTGGTTCCTTTATAACCGAGAATTAATAATTAATAGCTTATCAGGGGTATTTTTATATTCAAAATACTTGGTTCATTATGGCATGGCTATTTTATTTGACAATAATATTTTGAATTTATCTATCATTAAGTATTTATATGACGTTTTTGTTTATTTTTTCCATAGTATTTTTACTGAAAAATATGATTTTATTATATTTTCTTGGTTAATAATATTAAAAAATATATGTAATTATAATTGATGTTTATCTATGAGTCTGTAGTGCAATTGTTTAATGGAATTATAACTGTAAAGGTTGTACCTACTCCAACTTCACTTATAACCTTAATTTCGCCTTGCTGTATATCCACGCACTTTTTGACAATTGATAATCCCAATCCCGTTCCCGGAATATTACCTACATTTTTACATCGATGAAAAGAATCGAATAAAGATGGCAAATCTTCTGAGGGGATACCAATACCTCGATCTTGAATTTCAAATATTACTCGTTCTTTTTGAGAAGAAAGAGTAAATTTTACGGTAGTTCCAGGTTGAGAATATTTAATTGCATTAGAAAGTAAATTATTCAAAATATGTCCTAGTATTTTTTCATCCATGTATCCGATTAATTTAGTCTTATCAGTAGTAAAATTAATCTTTACATCTGGTGTATCTATTAAATTTTTTGTCTGATTAATCTGCAAATCTTCTACTAACTGGTAACTATATTCAACTAAATCAAAGTTTGTTGGATTACAATCAAGCTTACCAGCTTCTGCTTTTCCGAAAAATAACACTTCATTCAATAAATTATTCATGTGCTTGACTGCTTTTTTTATCCGATTAAAATGCTTAATCTGTTTTTCTTCATTCCATTTATGACGATAATTTTCCAGTAACTCAGATGAAGAAAGGATAGTGCTTAAAGGCGTGCGGAATTCATGAGAAGTCATGGAAATAAAACGAGATTTAAGTTCATTCACTTCTCTTTCATTTTCTAAAGCTTGTTTTAAATGTTCTTCGAGTTGTTTTCGTTCTGTAATATCAATCCTATAACCAACTATTTCTAAAGGATTATCAGCATAGTCTTTGACTATTTTTGATTGTTCGTATATCCAAATATAGTTACCATTTTTGTGTAGAAAGCGGTACTCGATACTTACTTTAGTTTGAGTAAATACCTTTGGTATTTCTGTAATAAATAACGGTAAATCTTCTGGATGAATATGACTCATCCAAAAATTAGAATCGCATAGAATTTCATCTGCTCTAAAGCCGACAATATCCAAGATATTTTCACTTATAAAAGTCACGCCATAGTCTTCACAATAATCCGAACCATAAATTACTCCCGTACTCGAAAATAGTAAATGTTGTAATTTTTCTTGTGTTAACAGCAGTGACATTTCTGTCAGTTTATATTTGGTAATATCACTCTGAACGCATACGTAGTGAGTTAATTTGTTTGTGCGATTAACAATGGGAGACATATTAAGTTGATACCAATATTCACTGCCATCTTTACAATAGTTCCGTATGATTGATGAAAAGTTTTGTGAAGAGCAATGAGATTCAAATTTTAGCAGTTGATTTATTTCATGATTTATCATTTCAACAAAACGGTTTGTTAATCCCAAAGCTTCCGATACGCTATCGCCACTCACGCGTCCAAATTCAGGATTACTATAAACAATTGGTTTAGAAGGCAATCTAACATCAAAAATCGCTAACCCATTGCTACTAGCATCTATTGCTTTATTTTGTAAACGTAAACCTGTTTTTGCTTGTACTTCTTCGGTAATATTAGTATGAACGCTGATCATACCAACAATTTGACCCGAAACATCTTTAACTGCATCAGTTCGTACGTTAATATATGATATATCTTTACAACGGGATTTAATTTCTACTTCATTACGCCATGATTTCCCTTGTTGTATTGTTGCTAATAATTCTTGATATTGGTACTCATCTTTCCAGAGAAATGATAATCCACCCTTAGAATTCAATTCTTCACGAGTATAATCAAATATTTTAATAAAACTTGAATTAAGATAAATTATATTACCTGCTATATCTGTGATTACAATACCTTCGCTACTACTTCCTATAGCTTCTTGAAAGTAGAGTAAAGTATCTAAGTCATGAATTTTGCTAATTTTTTTTAAGTTTATTAGTCCCGTTCTAATTTCTTTATTTTTCTTGTCTAGATGTTCTGCTTCTTCTATTTTTAACTGGTAATCTTTGAGTAAAAAATTGTTAATACTTTCAGGTGTAATATAACCTACTATTTTTTCTTTTTCATCTTCAATTACTATAGGTAGACCTTTCAAATTATTTAAAATATCTAAAATGAATTTTATATCTCGAAAATGAGAAAATTTCAGTTTAATTGCTGAAGTTTTCATAACTTCAGTAATCTTAGTACTTTTTAAATTAATTTCTGACTCTACAGCCTGTAAAACATCTTTCCATGAAAACAACCCTACAGCTTGCCAATTATCTGCTACCAAGACACATTGTAATGGTGGTTCAGATTGATTCATGAATGCAACGGTATCCCAAACTGTTGTTTCTGGCGTTACAGTCGGTGGAGCATAATTAATTAACTGTTCTAAAGGAGCTAGTAAAGAAGCTGGAGAGACGGCTTGCATAAATCTATAAGGAAATTGTGTTCACAAAATCTTGACAAAAAAGTAGTTTTGATAAAATCCCTTTTCATATTCTTGTCTCTCAAAGGCAATAATAACTGGAGTAATAATACTGAAACTTATAGCAACAATAAATACTTAATAACAGTAAGTGATTACAATCTCTTTAGTTCGCTGGGTTAAATATAAATAACCCCAAGTAAGTCTTCACAATGTTACTGAGGTACACAGTGGATAATTGGGTCGGGTATAGTAATCTAAGATATGGCTGTATGGCTAATCCTTATGTTTAATAGGTAAGCCGGTAAAAACAATTTTTTTGCTCTAAGCCATATAGTAAGTAATTAACCGGACTTCACACGAGATAGGCTGCCGAAGTAAAAGGAAAAACGCCCAAAAATACTATAAATAAGCGCAACCATTGCTTACCATAGTTTGCATAATGGTTGCGGTCAAAAATTTTTAAGTTAGAAAAATGCTAAAAATGCCTTGAAGATAGAATTATCTATGCATTTTGCGGTTCAACTAAATTCTCAATTCCTTGAATAACTTTGGCTGATATGATTTTGTCCCCTTCCTCAATTTTTCCTAAAATTTCTTTACCTTTAATGAGATAGCCAAAGACAGAATAGCGGCCATCTAACAAATTGCGGCCTGCTGGAGTAAGTTCAGCTTCAAATAGAAAGAAGAAAAATTGGGAAGAACCCCCATTAACTTCAGTTTCAGGACGAGCCATCGCTACCGCACCGTAAGAAGAGAAAGGTAAAACAGGCATTTCTGTGTAAAGACCAGCTTCTTCAAGAGTAATACCGTAAATTGGTTCTTTATCACCTTCTACAAGAACTTCCAAGGGAATTGCGCGATATTCACCTGTTTTTGGATCGATAAAACCGACATCTTCACCCGGTGGATCTCCTACTTGCAGTACGTAAAAATCTTCAGCCCGTAAGAATTCTAAGCCATCATAAAAACCCCGTTTTACCAAATCAACAAAGTTTCCGGCAGTAACTGGAGCGCTATAACCATCCAAAACAACTTCAACGTCTCCCTTATTTGTTTTGATCTCTACCGTAGCGCGTCCTTTTAATTGCGGTAAATTGCTGTATTCTGCAGGCACTTCATAAGGAAAACCCGTCACCATAGATTCTTCGAGTTTTCCTACCAAATTTAAAAGCTCGGCTCTTTCTATCCAAGTTTCTTCTTTGTCTTTAGTTTTGGCTACTTCTTGGAGCTTTTCTACACCAGTTTTTAGCTCATTAATCCAAACATCTGCTTGCTGTTGATTTTCTTCGGGAACGCTTGCTAGAAGCTTCTCTGGTTTACTGAGAATCCGCGAAGCAGTTTTTAAGTCTTTTCTAATAGCCCCCCAGCGTCTATTTGCTCGTAATTGGGTAGCAATATCTTCCAAGTTTTTCTGTAATTTCCGTACCGGCTCATTATCTATCGGAAGTGCATACCGTAATAAAGCTTTACCATCGGTAATTGCATTTCCTGCTGGTAAAGCAGCAATACTGGAAGAAGTCCATCCAGTTGTACTTATTCCTAAAAATAGGGTTACCAGCAGCAATGTAATTAGACTATTCTTCAAACAAGATTTTAATAAGTTGAACATGGAATCTGGTAGTGCAACATCAAATAACTTTAGATTTCGTCGTAACCTATCAATAATCTTCCCACAGCATAGTACTCAAACAAACCAACATTGCTGGGTGAAGGTAGGGAGGGGGGGAGAGGGGGAACAGAGGCAAGAAAAATATTTTTCTTTCATTACTAACCCAGCATAGTTAACTTGATGGAGTAATAGGAAGCTGAGGAAGAAAAAAGGTTTTGGAGTATCTATAAGTTAAATTTATTCTTTAGTGCCCGCACCCTTAATGGTGTAACTCATTGATGGGGTTTAATATTTACTGATGCTTTTAAGGTAAAACTAGTATTTAATACTACATAAATATACTGATGCTCTCAAAATCTATCAAACAGGAGGGCTTCTAGCTCCGGAAAAGCTAAATTAATAAGATGAAGTATATATTTAGTAGAACACAATAGTGGTTAATAAATTCCCCCCCTTAACAATATTTCCCCAAGAAAAATTCCAACACACTGTAAAGCAAGAAAATCATCGATGAGTAAAGATAAAAAAACTCAAGGTTACAAAGTTATTGCTGACAACCGTCAAGCCCGTTATTTATACGAAATTTTGGAAACCTACGAAGCTGGAATTCAGCTAACAGGAACCGAAGTTAAGTCCATCCGGGCTGGTAGAACTAATCTTCAAGATGGATATGCTTTAATTCGTGACAATGAAGCATGGCTGCTCAACGTACATATTTCACCTTACAACTTAAGCGGAAAATACTTCAATCACGAACCGCGTCGAAGCCGCAAACTTTTACTTCATCGCGACGAAATTCGCAAATTGATTGGTAAAACAGAACAAGATGGATTGACTTTAGTACCTTTGAAAATGTATCTCAAAGGCGGTTGGGTAAAAGTTAGTATAGCTCTTGGTAGAGGTAAAAAACTTCACGACAAGCGAGAAACCATCAAAAAACGTCAAGATCAACGTGAAATGCGGCGCGCACTGAAAAATTATTAAGGAGCTTTGACCTAGATATTGTTTTTGTGGTCAAGTATTGACAATAGTTGACAAATGTTAACTATTTTTGCTGTGTTTTATGCTTAATTTTTGGTAAAGTTAAAAAATATTTGTTCAATTACATCTTGATAAATATGCAAAAACCAAGCATTTATCAAGAATAAAGGGAACAAGCAAATATGTTGAAGCGAACAAGCAAATATGTTGAAGCGCGGACGGCTCAGCCGTGCAAGCCTATCGAGGGATAACAGCTCCCATGCTCCCACTGAAGTAGGAAGTGATGTCCGGCTTGTCTAGACTTCACAGAGCAGAAAGAAGAATTGCCAATTAAACTACTCTACCAGGTAGCTATGCCAAACTGAGGTATCTTCATTACTGCCTGGAGGAAGTAGTAATCTCCAAGTTTTGCCTTCTTTTTGAAGTTGTAGGTAAATATCAAATATTTTTTTTGGTTGCTCTATACTTCGTTTTGGTAACTTCAAATTTAAATCGTAAGTTCCTTGTATTCGGAAAGCTGGTAAATGCTCAACCGTCATCAGCTTCCGCTGCTTAATTGATAAATGATTGATTTCAAATTCGCGAAAATCCAAATTTAATTTTTGGCTAAGTTGCTGTTGCGTTTCTTCCATCGAAAGGGCGATCGCGTTTTTGATTAACCGTTTATTTGGCTCGGGCGTACCAAAACTACAAGCAGTTAATACTACCAGTAAAATAGCCGTTAAAACCAGTCTTAACATATCTTCTCCCAGGTTTACTTATTACCCGTCGATAGTATAGCGAAGGAAAAGTCATCTTTGCCTAAAACTCAAGCAGTAGATTCATGGAAGAGTAAGGGTTACAATTTTCCCAAATAATTATCTTAAAGCCTGCCCGGGGTCCCCAAAAAATTTTTTCTTCTAAAAAATTTTTCGGGGTGCCCCTGCCCCTAAATTAAGATTCCATCTTGAGGAGAAAAAAACTGGTAAATGTAAACTCAGAGAAATGCAAGTTAAAGAAATTGGCGAACAAGGACTTTTAAAGATATTACAGCGCTTTTGTCCTCCAGACATCATAGGTGATGATGGAGCGCTATTACCAATAGAGAAAGCCGATAAATCTTTAGTAGTAACTACAGATGTATTAATTGATAACGTTCACTTCAGCGATACTACTACTTCCCCGGAAGATGTAGGTTGGCGAGCAGCAGCAGCCAATCTTTCCGATCTAGCTGCAATGGGTGCTTTGCCCTTAGGAATTACAGTCGGCTTAGGACTTCCCGGAGAAACCTCTGTAAATTGGGTAGAAAAATTATACCAAGGGATGACTCAATGTTTACAAAAACATAATACCCCTATTGTGGGAGGCGATATAGTGCGATCGCCAGTCATCAGCGTGGCGATTACGGCTTTTGGACAAGTATCTCCACAGCTCACTATTCGTCGCTCGCGAGCCAAGGTGGGAGATGCAATTGTTGTTACAGGTTGTCATGGAGCTTCCCGTGCGGGTTTGGAGTTGCTGCTTAATCCCGATTTAACAACAAATTTAAGCTCATATTACACAGAAGCTTTAATTAAAGCACATCAAAGACCAAAACCACGCTTGGATGTTTTACCTATTCTCTGGGAAATCATAGATTCCCACTCTTTGATAGATATTTCTGGAATGGATAGCAGCGACGGTTTAGCAGATGCAATTTTACAAGTTTGTTATTCGAGTAAAGTAGGTGCAGTTGTTGAAGCGACGCAGATTCCTTTACATAAAGCTTTCGATGATTGGCTGACTAAAGAACAGGCTTTACAATACGCTCTTTACGGTGGTGAAGATTTTGAACTGCTGCTTTGTCTACCAAAACAAGCAGCAAGGGAATTGGTAGAAAAACTTGGCAATAGTGCAGCCGTAGTCGGAACCATTACTGATAATGATGAAGTATTTTTACACGATGATCGCGAAGAAGTTCCCGACCAAGTTCTAAACTTAAGTCGGGGATTTCAACATTTCACAACTTAGGAGTGAAGGGCTCCCTGTCAATTTTTTTCTCCTAAAAAAATTTGGCAGGGTACCCGTGAATTTTTAACTAACCTTTTTAGGTTTGCGCCACTTGCGCAGAGGGCGTGGATTCTGGAGCGAAGCAGCGACTTATCGCACGAGCATAGCTCCAGAAACCGACACCCCTTGAGCATTTACAAGAAGGGCTTGAACAAACATTAGTTTGACGGACACCCATAAGAATTTTTGATCAGAAAAAATTCTTATGGGAAACCTTGAGGTGATGTGAACCAACACCGCCAACACCGGAAAAGAATTTAAAATCCCTCGATTAATTAGTCCACTTCTTAGCAACTAATTCAGCCAAATCAACAACGCGCTGAGAGTAACCCCACTCGTTGTCATACCAAGCCATAACTTTAATCATGTCACCACCCATAACCATTGTTAAGCTGGCATCTACAATCGAAGAAGTATCGCTTCCCTTATAATCGGATGAAACCAAAGGTAGGTCGCAATAACCAAGAACACCTTTTAATTCATTTTCAGAAGCATTTTTAAAAGCTTGGTTAACTTCCTCAGCAATGGTAGGCTTTTCAGCTTGGATAACGAAATCCACCATGGAAACGTTAGGAGTCGGTACCCGTAGGGCTACACCGTTTAGTTTTCCTTTTAAAGCTGGTAATACCAATGCTACAGCTTTTGCTGCACCGGTAGAGGTAGGTACAATGTTCATTGCTGCTGCTCTAGCACGTCTTACATCACGGTGAGAAGCATCAAGTAAACGTTGGTCGCCAGTGTAGCTGTGAGTAGTGGTCATTGTACCTT
The DNA here is from genome assembly GCA_039200565.1 of Cyanobacteria bacterium P01_D01_bin.50. Taxonomy (GTDB): domain Bacteria; phylum Cyanobacteriota; class Cyanobacteriia; order Cyanobacteriales; family Nostocaceae; genus Rivularia. The sequence goes on from JBCCSG010000070.1 coordinate 14,827, forward strand.
TGATAATGCCAAACTTCTCATCCAACACTTTAGCTATAGGAGCCAAGCAATTAGTTGTACAGCTAGCATTACTAACCACATCATGCTTAGCTGGGTCATAATCTTGGTCATTCACACCAATGACATAAGTACCCACGTTACCACCCTTCCCAGGAGCAGTAATCAAAACCTTCTTAGCACCAGCTTTAATATGCTTTTTAGCTCCTTCCTCGGTGACAAACACCCCAGTTGACTCAATTACTAAATCAATTTCCCATTCTTTCCAAGGTAAATTTTCTGGGTTACGGTCAGATACGCATTTTACAGTTTTACCATTTACCGTAATAGAATTATCATCGGCAGAAATGTCAGCGTTTTTTAAATTGCCGAGCATAGTGTCGTATGTCAGCAAATGAGCATTAGTTCTGGGGTCGGAGGTATCGTTAATAGCAACAAGTTCCAAGTTACTATTTTCTCTTGTCATCAAACAGCGCATAAAGTTACGTCCGATGCGACCGAAACCGTTAATTGCAACTCTAACCACAGGTCTTGCCCTCTGTATTTATCTCTAAACAGTGCTTATTTATGACCCCGATCATATCGCAAAGGGGGGGGTATTTATAACTATAGAGTGTTAGATTCCTAAAAAAAATTTATCGTTTATCCCAATTAGCTAGCTATTGGCTAGCTTAAGAGCCGAGATTAGCGATATCAGTTCTGAAAATTTCAGCTACACTACTTGCGAAAAAAGTTGGTTTTTGCAGTATGAGTTGCGAATCATACTTGACTAAACTATTCCTAAAGAGGTATGTATTAATTGCCAGTGAATGGTATATCGATGTATCTACGGTTGTTGCTCAACTTGCTTGCAGATCGACTCAGTTTGAGTTATATTCACACCACTTGAGAGTTGAGGTGCGGTCAACTAATTACACAATTGTGCCAATTTTTGTCTTTAATGCCCTCAAAGGTAAGGTTTGTTAATATCCAAACCAATAGTAATAATGTCAGTAGTATTTGCGTACAATTTGAATTTAGTTAATCAAGCAAGGTGTTGATAGTAGCAGATCTTTCGATTATGGTTGCTATCAGTTTGGGATAAAAAAAAGCCATTAAAATTATTCAGCTTACAATTCCAACATCTGGCAAACCTAACGATGATATTCGCTCAGTTTCGTCTCCTTTGTGAGTTAATGACACGATAATCGTCCAAACTACCTTTTTGATTAGGGTAAAACAAAGCAGTTTCGACTACAAATAAATTACTTTTATTAAAAATGTCGAATATCCTGCTCAGAATTGCCAAGTTTTCTATACTCGTAGATGTGGACTTGATGTAAGCTAAATTCTGATTTCGCGAACAAAGTAGTATTGTAAACAATTACTTTCCTAAACTGACAAAGATGTATTTTGAATTACAATTGTTTATTTCCAGATTGTGCTTCTATTCTTAGAAGAAAAGTAATAATAGTTTGGAAAGAGAAAAAAAATGCCATCCGGGGTTAAAATTTTTCTGAACAAGTAAAATAAGTGCAACAAATTCCTAGGTCAATATGAAATAAAATATACAGGCTTTGTGCCAGTACAAGTAATATGCTTGGTATGATGCGCGTGTTAAAAGTGTTAATGGTGTGGTGTGGTGTCAGAGGAAAAATCAATGGTAAATGCAGTAGATTTTAGCGGTAGACCATTTCATTTTATTGGTGTAGGCGGTATCGGAATGTCCGCTTTGGCGTATGTACTAGCTCTTAAAGGATTTCGAGTTAGTGGTTCGGATGTTCGTCCAAATCATATTACTCATAGATTGGAATCGATTGGAGTAAATGTTTTTGGTAAACAAGAAGCAGCTAATCTTGATTTTTTTTGCGGCGATTCCTCATCGGAAGATAGTAAAGCTATAACACCGCAAATTGTTTGTTCTACGGCGATTAATGCCTCGAATTTGGAATACAAAGCAGCATTAGAAAATGGTTGTCCCATTTTCCATCGTTCTGATATATTGGCAGCTTTAATATCCCAGTACAGAAGTATTGCTGTAGCAGGAACTCATGGTAAGACTACTACAAGTAGCATGATTGGTTATATGCTGCTGCAAACAGGTGTCGATCCAACAATTATTGTCGGTGGCGAAGTCAAAGCTTGGGAAGGTAATGCTCGTTTAGGACAAAGTCCTTATTTAGTCGCAGAAGCTGATGAATCGGATGGTTCTTTAGTTAAACATTCCCCAGAAATTGGTATTATTACCAATATAGAGTTAGATCATCCAGACCACTACGATACATTAGACGAAGTTGTAGATATCTTTAAAACATTTACTAGCCAGTGCAAAATTGTAGTGGCTTGTATTGATTGTGAAACAGTACGCGAGCGTTTCGCGCCGCATATCAGCTACAGCCTCTCGCCAGATAGTGGTGCCGATTACTACGCTACAAATATTGACTATCGCGCTGACGGTACTACAGCTTTAGTTTGGGAAAAAGGCATCGCCCTGGGAGTGTTGAACTTAAGTGTATTAGGTCACCACAATCTAAGTAATGCTTTAGCAGCAGTAGCTATAGGTAGAGTATTAGGTTTAGAGTTTGGTGAAATCGCTAGAAGTTTAGCTACCTTTGAAGGTGCAAGACGACGCTTCGAGTTTCGAGGAGAAGTTGACGGGATTAGCTTTATCGATGATTACGCCCATCATCCCAGCGAACTAAGTGCAACTCTAGCTGCTGCAAGATTGCAAGCAAGGCCAGGGCAAAGAGTTGTTGCAATTTTTCAACCTCATCGTTACAGCCGCACGCAAGCATTTTTAGCTGAATTTGCAACATCCTTCAGCCATGCGGATTTAGTTGTCCTTACCGATATCTACAGCGCAGGAGAACCAGATACTGGTTTAGTTAGTGGCGAAAAATTAGCAACAGAAGTAGCGAAACATCATTCTTCGGTGGAGTATCAACCGACTTTAGCTGATGTTCGCGAGTTCTTGCTGCAAAATTTGCGTCCAGGAGATTTAGCCCTATTCCTAGGTGCTGGAAACTTGAACCAAACAATTCCCGAAATTATTGACTTTCTCGGACAACCAGCACAAGCCACATCCTAACTAAAAAGACTTGCTAACAGTACGGAGGTTAAATAAAGCAGCGTCCGTATCGCTTAGTCTGTCTTCTTCAAATATTGTATCTGACAACTGTTTGATTGGTAATTTACAATCCGTATTATTACGGTAGTAACACGTCAAAATCTATTCAAAACTGGTAAATATGACCATTTCCCAGGCGGCTGCTAATTCCCACAACGCTTGTAACCATATCACCAATAAAGGAGCAATGAAAGATTCCGATAAGAAAAAAGGAATTCCTTTGAAAGATACTGAATGTATTGTCAAGCCTAAAGTTTCTTTATCCTCTTATACTTCCTATAGAGTTGGTGGTCCAGCAGAATGGTATGTTGCCCCCCGTTCGTTGGAATCTTTGGAAGCTAGCGTAGAATATGCCAAAGAACACGATCTATCAATCACGGTACTTGGTGCTGGTTCTAACTTATTAATCGGCGATGACGGCATACCGGGTTTGGTTATCGCTACTCGCCATATGCGCCACGCTAATTTTGACTCCGAGACTGGTATGGTAACATTTGCTGCCGGAGAATCAATTCCTGCTCTAGCGTGGGCAGCCGCAGAACGTGGCTGGGAAGGGTTTGAATGGGCTGTTGGCATTCCAGGAACCATCGGCGGTGCCGTAGTGATGAATGCAGGAGCGCACAATAGCTGTATTGCAGATATCTTAGTTAGCGTCGAGGTACTAACGACCGAAGGTACTTTGCAAACTCTGAGTGGCGAACAGTTAAACTATAGCTACCGTACTTCTGTACTGCAAGGAAGCAAGCTAATAGTTACTCAAGCGACTTTGCAACTTCAGCCCGGTGCAGATCCAGCAGAAGTAACCGCAAGAACTAAGCAACACAAAAAACATCGACTGGCCACCCAACCTTATCATTTACCAAGTTGCGGCAGCGTATTTCGCAATCCTAAACCTCATTCTGCAGGCAGGTTAATTGAAGAAACCGGCCTCAAAGGTTTTAAAATTGGTCAAGCACAAGTAGCGCAACTCCACGCTAACTTTATTGTAAATTGCGGTGGAGCTACAGCTAACGATATTTTCAATCTAATTCGTCACGTGCAGCATCAAGTACAAGATCGTTGGTCAATTAAATTACACCCGGAAGTCAAAATGTTGGGAGAGTTTCAAGCTGCTTAGTTAAATATAGATTCTTGATTTAAGATTGATTGAAAAATCTTTAATATTCAATTGAGAACTTTTAATTGGGTGCACTACCTTAAGTTGATACTCCCTCAATCAATTGAGGGATTTTTAGTTCCACGAGTCTACTTAGACGCTTATGCCATTGAATTTACCGTTCGGAACGAAGTGGTTCTCTAATGCCAGTTACAATACACTCATAACCATTTCCAATAACGGGGTGTTCTTGCAATTTAAATATAAAAAACTATCAAATAACACGACCCATCTATAATTGAATTTGATTTGTTGTTGAAAGCACACGCGGACTATTTATTATGACCGGAAAAGGACAGGGATTTGGCTTCGGTTTAGGAAAAATGAAGGAACTGGCTGAAGCCTTCAAAAAAGCCCAGCAAGTTCAAGAAGGAGCCAAGCAACTCCAAGAAGAATTGGAGCAAATGGAAATCGAAGGAGAATCTGGCGGTGGAATGGTAAAGGTAATTCTTAGTGGAAACCAAGAACCAAAACGAGTAGAGATTTCTCCCGATGCTATGAATGAAGGGGCAGAAGTACTTTCCGATCTAGTGACGGCAGCCATGAAAGATGCTTACAATAAGTCCACTGCTACTATGCGCGATCGCATGGAGGATTTAACTAGCGGACTGGAACTTCCTGGATTTTAATCTTAGTGTTGCCAGCAGTCTTATATCCTAGAAACTACAAAACTTTAAAATACTCTAACAGTAGATTATGGCTTATAAGCTGCTATTCGTCTGCTTAGGTAACATTTGTCGTTCGCCAACAGCAGAAAATGTGATGAATCACTTGGTAGAAAAAGCTAGTTTGAGCGATTTTATCCATTGTGATTCTGCTGGAACATCGAGTTATCACATTGGTAGTCCACCCGATTCTCGCATGAGTGCTGCCGCGAATACTCTTTTAGGAATTAAACTTCACGGCAGAGCACGCCAGTTTTCACCAGTCGATTTTGAAAATTTCGATTTGATTTTGGCGATGGATAGGGAGAATTATCGCAATATTCTTTCTATGGATTCGAGCGGGAAATATCAAGACAAAGTACGCTTAATGTGCGACTATTGCCGCAGATACTCTCTTAAAGAAGTTCCCGACCCCTATTATGGTGGAACTGAAGGCTTTAATCAAGTTGTAGATTTGCTTGTTGACGCTTGTGAAGGTCTTTTAGATGATATTTGTCTTTATGACAAGCTGAACCCGCACGCTTAGCGCGAATGCTAACGCACGACTCAAGTCAATTTATAGGGATTTAGCATTAGTTTTCAATTCAGAGTTAAGAGTTATTTTTGATAACTCTTAACTTTTTAGTTGTTATTTAGCTAAACATTGCATTAACAACTTTGGCACGTTCAACTAATGTGCTCCAAATCTTTTGCTGCTGAAGGCGCTGTTCTATCTGTCGAAATTCCGACCACACTTTGTAACATTCTTTACGAAGAAAAATTCGCCATTCTAATTGTACCCCTTTGGCACGAATAACTCTATCTACAAATTCCTCTAACATAAAATAAGCATCAGTAGAAGGTTCGCTAAGTATTTGGTTTAAGGCTTGCTCCGACTTATCGACTGCTTCTTTATGTAGTTGTTGTAGTATCTCTAACATTTGTTCTTCGATATTGAATTCCGAAGTAAGTTCTTCTTCTGGAGGCTTGAAAAGTTGTAATAAAGCAAATTGGTTGTTATCTGGCTTGAGTTTATCGACATTATTTTGTCTTAGAAGGCGGATTATTTTCCCAGCATTGGAAACATCTAAATCATAAAGCCTTTGAAAACCCAATTTGAGATTGCTGGAATTATCGGGAAGAAGGTTATAAATTGTTTTGAGAAAATTTATTTCTGATGAATCTGCTGAATCTGCAAGTTCTCCCAAATGAGATTTGAGTATTTTGATAACAAAATATTTTCGCCTTGACAACGAATCCTGCATAGCTTTATCCAAACATAGGAAATGCCCTAACAAATTAGTGCGTATTTCATGTAAAAATTCGTTGTAAGCTGTGTCATAAGAGCCAAAAATATGACACCGTTCAGCTATTTCATCGCGGGTTTTAGGAATTCCCGTATCCATTCGACATCTTTGAATGGTATTTTGTACTCTTTCTTCAAATTCCCTATCTAAGCTATGCCGATCTTCTTTTAATTGTGCTAATAAATTTTCTAAATCATTTGTCAATTTACACCAAAACTGTTCAAAAAGTTGTTCAAACAATAAATCGCGATCGCCGTACCTAGCCAAAGCAACAGTAGCTTTGTCTAACTCAACGCTGATATTTTGGCAAAGTGTATCCAATTGTTTTTGATAAGAATGCCCATATTCTCCTTCAATTGACTCCACATTCTCAACTAAATAATCAAGAATCGGATCTAAAACTTCGGTAAAAGTCTCTTGAGAATTAGAACAATCAGCAACAATACACTTTGCAACTCGAATTGGTGTTTCTTTAAGTTCCGCTTGCAATTTCTGGCAACGGTATCCATTATCACCGCCTTCTACACCATGTTGACTGCGGTTAAGAATCATAAACGAGCATTTAGAAAGGGGAAAATTTGATAAAGCATCGCGAACAATTTGATACAGCTTCAAGTGTTCTGCTTCCCAAACAGCATTAACTTCTGGTCTGCGAACAAATAAAATAAAATCAGCTTCTTGGGAGATAATTTTAATTAACCGTTCTGCTTCAATTAAATTTGTATCTCCCAAACTGGGTAAATCGAATAAGGAAATTTGACCAATATCTTCGTGAGGAAAAGAACAAGATATTTCAACTTCTTTAACTGCTAAATAATTAAGGATTTTATTACCGCTTTCATCAGTAGCATCTTGAGTAACATATTGGGGAATTTCTGACTCAGTAATCTCTATAGTTGGAGATTCAAGAAAATGGCGATATTTGGGGATATTATAATAATAATCCTTACGCAAATGACCGTACCTAGCTTTGTCAATTTCGTTATCCTTCTTATCTATAGACAAACTAGGCACAGGAGTGCGGGCAAATTCTTCAACAGTTATAGGTTTTGTACTTAAACCCAAGGTTTCATAATAAGGATTTAGAACTTCCTTACTGAATTCATTTTGTGAATAAAAGTGTACCTTAGCTACTGCTTGTGACAGCCTAGGTTGGTGAATAATTTTACTTAATGTAGCCGTACAGTATCCTTCTTCACCATCAGGAATTACTCGGTTACTGAGTCCAGTTAAACTTTGCAACAAGCGACTTTTGCCTTGTCGAGCATAACCAACAACTGCGATATTTATTGTATTGCGAGTATAGCGATATCGTAATTTTTCTAGTAAATATAAAAGATTATCGATCTCATCAATTAGCTCAAAATTAATTTCTGACAAACGTTTAGCAGATGTAGCATCAATTCCACGAGCGAGAAACTCAGATTTATGCTGTCTTAAATTGATTATTGCTAACAGAAGAGTTTCCAGATTTGCTTTATTGCGTTCGATTCGACTACCAAACTTTTGCCGTTTTTGAATAATCGCATTAATACGTTCAGTTCTATGAGTATCAATCTGGATAGTTTTCATCAATCCAATTTTTGTGAAGATATTGCAAGCAGTTATAGCTAAAAGAAGTGAAAATGCCCAACGTCTTTGTGAGGGGCACCCATGTCGATTTTTTCTAAAGCCAGATTTGAGTGATGCATCGATATTTTGGCAATATGCCTTTCGGAATTACTGCAAAGAAAAAGTAATGCATAAGCATAAAGAAAACGATCTTGAAACAAATAAAAGCATAAATCATCGACTCAATCACAATAGCGATGTAATCTAAGAAAAGCAGTAAAACACCTGACCTAATAACCAAAATTTTGTTTAAATATGTCAACCGCAGGTTAGAAGCATTTATATTCAAAATTTGGTAATAATTATGCTAGTGCTTAAAAATTAGGAAAACTGCCGTGGTTCCAATTAAAGACAATAATCCTATTTCCATCACTCCTTATGTTACTTATGGACTAATTGCTGTTAATGTTCTGGCTTTTATTTACGAATCAACTTTACCACCCCAGTCCCTAGACAGTTTTTTTCAGCTGTTTGCTGTAGTACCCCGAGAATTAAGCTATAGTTTCGGCGGAATTCCAGTTAATCAACCCATTCCCGAATGGCTGACTTTGATTACTTCCCAGTTTTTACACGGAGGTTTGTTGCATCTGGGTGGTAATATGCTATTCCTGTGGATTTTTGGTAATAATGTTGAAGAAAAATTAGGTTATATTAAATACTTTATTTTTTACCTGGCTTGTGGGGTTTTAGCATCCTTGACTCAATGGTATTTTTCTCAAGGTTCCTTAATTCCTTCTTTAGGTGCTAGTGGTGCGATCGCCGGTGTAATGGGAGCATACATTATCCGTTTTCCTAAGGCAGAGGTTATCGGTGTCATACCCTTGGGTATATTTTTTCCTACTTTCCGAGTTCCCGCATACTTCTTTTTAGGATTTTGGTTTATCCAACAAGCTTTTTACGGTATTTCTAGCTTAGGTATGCCTACCAACATCGGTATGGAAAGTGGTGGAATTGCCTACTGGGCACACGCTGGTGGTTTTGTATTTGGAGCAATTCTCGGCCCAATATTAGGTTTATTTAGCGACAAATCCCCAGATAAATCCTGGTAATTAGCTATGGGAAATGTGGCATTAAGTAAGTCAGCACAAGTAAACTCGCGCTATATTACAGAATGTTTTTTGGCTTCCAAGCTTTATTACTACTCCCTACTCCCTAATCCTATAGGAAAAAGATTCTTAGCAATTAAATATCTGTAGGTCGGTAAAATTAGAACACAAGTATTATATTTATCAAATTGTGATTATAAAACTATTACTTTTGGAATAGATAAATTTTTAGAAATAGGATTAATCAAAACCCGTACAACCAATTATTCCAGAAGTAAAATCAAAATTGAATCGATCGCACAAACATAATGAACGATTGCGATCGATCATAGACCATTGAAAAAATTATCGTTATATTATCTTCCACAAAAAAATATAAAACCTTTTTCTAGCAATAGCTGAATCAAAATCAATACTTTTTTCAAGATATTTAAAAACTTGTCGTATTGTTAAGCAAATTAAATCTTTATTGCAAATTGGTTTATTTTCAATCTCATCTGTGAGAATGTTAAGTGTAATACACTAGAAAATGAGCCATTTGCACATTTCTCAAACAGACTTTGTGAATTTTTGCTGCAAACGTGTAAGTTCTACAAACAAATATTTACTGTAGCGGCTTTGCTGACAATAATAGTTTTGTTGAATACAAAACCTGCGATGACTGATCTTGGACATTGTAGTGAATTAATGCAGGGAATTGTCAAGCAAAACTTGAGGTCGAATTTAGTAATAGTAGGATTGGGAATCATATTTTTGTTTGGTGGGGGATATGCTTTAGCGCCGGAACACGGTAAAACGATGGTAAAAGCCGCAAAGCTGTTCTATCAAGCCATGGCTCAGCAGGCATTAATTTCGGGTTTAGTCACAACTATTGCTCATACTGCAAGCATATTTGTAATCGGACTTTTAACCCTGTTTGCTTCCCAATATGTAGTCTCCGAACAACTGTATCCCATTCTCAGTTTTATCTGTATTTTTACTATTTGCTGTGTAAGTTTTTGGCTTCATTCAAGCCGACTTAACAATCAGCCCAAGCATAATCATCAGAATCACCACCGTTGTTCCTTAGAAGCAATTACTCTAAGCTCCCCAGTCGCTGTTGGTATTGCCCGAGGAATTTAACCATGTGCATTGGCACTGATTTTGCTGAGGAAGGGGGATCGCTTTACACAAAGCAATTTATGGAATGCTGCTAGGGTGCTGTTTTCAGTTGTGAATTTGCATCGGTATTGGTGGGCTTAGGAATTTTCACAATCTATGCTTATCAATGACTAAAATTTTTTTCTTCAGTTGGAAAACAACAAAACAAACTTAGAATTGCTAGTCCAATTCTAATTATTGCAAGTGTTATTTTTCTAACTACATCTGCTGTAACTTGAGGTTAAATTCATGAGAAGAACTTTTTTTATTGTTTTACTAGCTATCTTCTTCACCTTTGATATATTCTTCGCTATTTCTACTGCTGTTGCGGATAACCTCAAAAGCTCGTCAAGCGAACAAATTTTGCATCACAGTACGGATACAGCAGTAATATTTGATAATTATAGGGCAGA
>JBCCSG010000071.1:0-25191 GCA_039200565.1 Cyanobacteria bacterium P01_D01_bin.50
ATTAAAAATAAGCAATTTTTAGCTGCTATGGATGATAATTATCTTGCAAAAGTTTTAGAATTGAGTTGTTAATCAATTTATTTTAATTAAAATTATATGTTCAGTTATTTAAGATGATTATCTTTACTGGTCTTTACTGCCTATTTATCATTTTTTTAGTCTGATTTAATACTTGAATTTATATTTAAGCTAAATTATGGGTTATGGGCTAATTTTTAGTATACTTTGCCCGCGCTGGTGCGGCAGGAGTCGCACCTAGCTTAATTTTAGATGCGTTTGCCCTGGGTGGTAGATACATATAATCTCCCGGAGGAAAACTTATTTCATCAATATCATCACCCTCAGCACGACGTTCTTTTATTTCAGCTTTAACAAATGGTTCTTCTGCTTGATGCACTAATTCTATTAATGGTTTGTCATTAATGTAAATTTCAGTGACACAAAGTCCTTTATCTTGTGTCCAGTATGTTTTAAAAGATGGATTGATTTCAAGTTTGAAGCTATCTAAAGTTGTCATTTATAATTTATTTTACAGCCTCGGAGCGTAGAGGAAAACACAAAGGAACGCGAACCAATTATAATTTCACTTAAATCATTTTCATAGATACTCAGCGTCCCGAGGCTGTAAAAAACAGAAAAATCAACATAACTTCGGTTTTTCCCAAACTACTGAATAACGCCAAAATAAATGCTTTCTAAGCTTTGCTTTTCTTAAGGAGCTTTGATAAATTTTTCTTGCTTGCGACAGTGTAAGATACTTGTCTGTACGAAGATGCTCTCTCATTGCTTCTGCTGCTTCCGGTGACATTTTGATATCCCTATTCTTCGTAGTTTGAAACAACCAATTCAAAGGAACAGCAATAAAATCACTCAACTTATCTCCCAAGTTTTCATATTCTAACAAATCTAAAATTATCAATTTAGCACCGGGTTTTAAAGCAGCTTTCAGATTCGGAAGTAATTGTTCTATTGGTAAATGATGAACTGTCGCGATAGAAACAATTGCATCAAATTCCTCTGTTGGAATATCCCATTGCAAAACATCAGCAACTTGAAAATCAATATTTGTATACTGTTTTGAACGTTGCTTAGCAACTTCAATCATATTTGCCGATAAATCGATCGCAATAACCCTATCAGCACATTTAGCAAGAAGACGTGAAAATTCTCCTGTTCCACAACCAATATCAAGGATAGTCTTGCAATGAAATGGTAACTGTTTGAGTAAGAAACGGTGATAATGATTGTTGTGATTCCATCCCTCTTGTTCGTTCAAAGCAATGCAATCAAAATCATTCCGAATTTTTTGAGTTAAACTTTCATTCATATTGCTTGACCATTTAAACGCACTACTTTATAAACTTATACAAAATTTTCTCCTCCCTTCCCCCACTTTCCCCAACAATATTCAAAGTAACTATAAAGAAGTGCATCTATGTCTTACCGAATGTCCCGCAAAGCTTACGCTGAAACTTTTGGCCCTACTGTCGGCGACAAAATCCGTCTCGCTGACACCGAATTATTCATCGAAGTCGAACAAGACTTCACTACCTACGGTGACGAAGTCAAATTTGGTGGCGGTAAAGTCATTCGCGATGGTATGGGACAATCCCCCATTTCCAACGCCGATGGTGCGGTAGATACGGTAATAACTAATGCTTTAATTCTCGATTGGTGGGGTATTGTTAAAGCCGATATTGGCATTAAAGACGGGAAAATATTCAAAATTGGTAAAGCCGGAAATCCTTATATTCAAGATAATATAGACATTATTATTGGTCCAGGAACCGAAGCGATCGCCGGTGAAGGCATGATACTGACAGCCGGCGGTATAGACAGCCACATACATTTTATCTGTCCGCAGCAAATTGAAGTGGCGATCGCTTCTGGAATTACCACTATGTTAGGTGGTGGTACTGGTCCTGCTACTGGTACAAATGCTACTACTTGCACGCCGGGACCTTGGAATATTCACCGAATGCTCCAAGCTGCTGATGCTTTCCCTATGAATTTGGGATTTATGGGTAAAGGTAACTCCAGTCAACCCCAGGGACTCGTTGAACAAGTGAAAGCTGGAGCTATGGGGTTGAAGTTACATGAAGATTGGGGAACCACTCCCGCCGCTATTGATACTTGTTTAACTGTTGCCGATGAATACGACGTACAGGTAGCCATTCATACCGATACTCTGAATGAAGCTGGATTTGTTGAAAACACGATCGCAGCTTTTAAAAACCGGGTAATTCATACTTACCATACAGAAGGGGCAGGAGGAGGGCATGCACCAGATATTATCAAAGTATGTGGGGAAGCCAATGTACTTCCATCATCAACTAATCCGACTCGCCCTTATACGGTAAATACTTTAGACGAACACCTTGATATGTTAATGGTGTGTCATCATCTTGACCCTAATATAGCCGAAGATGTGGCTTTTGCAGAATCCCGCATTCGTCGAGAAACTATCGCCGCTGAGGATATTTTGCACGATTTGGGTGCTTTTAGTATGATTGCTTCCGATTCTCAAGCCATGGGAAGAGTAGGAGAAGTAATAATTCGTTCCTGGCAGACGGCACATAAGATGAAAGTACAACGAGGAAAATTATCCCCTCCTTACCAAGGGGGGGAAATAGGGGGGGTTAATAATGACAATTTCCGAGCTAAACGATACATAGCTAAATACACGATAAATCCAGCAATTACTCACGGTATTTCTCAGTATGTGGGTTCTATAGAAGAAGGGAAAATAGCAGATTTATGTTTGTGGAAACCGGCTTTTTTTGGAGTCAAACCCGAAATAGTTATCAAAGGTGGATTTATCGCTTATTCGCAAATGGGTGATGCTAATGCGAGTATTCCTACACCGCAACCGGTGCATATGCAGCCGATGTTTGGTAGTTTTGCTAATGCACGTCATGCTACGTCGTTTACCTTTGTTTCTCAAGCAGCTATGGAAAGGGACATTCCTAATCAATTGGGGTTGAAAAAAAAGGCTCAAGCAGTTTCTGCTGTGCGGGAATTGAGTAAGGGAGACATGAAACTAAATGATGCTTTACCGAATATAGAAGTTGATTCAGAGACTTATGAGGTGCGAGCAGATGGTGAATTATTAACTTGCGAGCCTGCAACAGTTGTACCTATGGCACAAAGGTATTTTTTGTTTTAAATATGAGAATTTTTAGAAATTATTAGTAGGTAAGTGAAATGAATGATACAAAAAGCGTTGAAGGATTATCGAAACCAGAAGGAAAACTCGAAAAAGCACGAGCAAATGTAATTAAAATTGTTCAAACCAGATTTAAACAAGTGCCGGAGCAAGTTATAAAAGATATCAATACGATAGATGATGAATTGGTTTTAGAAAAGCTATTTACTAATTCGATTATCGTCGCTGATTTTGAAGACTTTCAGAAAGTTTTGGGAGGTGTTGTATCTAGGAAATAATTGAGAGTGTTATTAAATTTTCGATCGTCATTTATGCCGGGTTTTAGCTGTTTGTGGATTTCTTGAACTAAATCATCTATTTCGCAGCTTTTATTTTTATCTACTGGAATTTCTTCATCAATAACTGCAATACTTTGCCACTCCAGCTTTAACTTCTCGCATATTCTGACAAAATAATCGCGAGAAACGGGTTTACCGTTAAAAAACTTACTGACTGGTTGACGACTTATATCCAATGCATTAGCTAACAACTGCTGAGTTAAACCCATGTCAGTTAAAGCCGTTTCTGCCGTTTTTATCCCTGATTTTGAAGCATTTAGCGATCGCTTAACCATAGCCAGATGACAATTCTTTTACCATTACTCACGATAATTACAAAAGTCATGGGTACCCGTCAATCATAGCGTCAACATAAGTCACACATTCAAAAACCCTTACTATTACAGCATTTGAGACATTTTAGAAGGGAGTCAACACAACCCAACTGAAATCATCGTAATGCTAGAAACACTAATTCGCGGTTGTTTTAGAAAAGTCTGCTGACATCATCTTTACACTGCTGTTAGAAAAAGTTTATCAGTGGATATTAAGCAACACAAATATCAAACGCAGTAGAAAATATATCAAAATACAGATTCTTGCTATCTATCTCCAATGGATTTTGCTCAAAACGTCTATCATATCTCTACCACAGCAAGATTAACGTAAATAATTAAAAAAATTGTGGATAATATCGCCCTCCGCGGCGATACCAACGTAACCTAAAGATCAATAGTAATCAATACTTGCTGTTTTGTTTTAATTTACGTATAAAAAACTTTAATACAGCAATTTAATTTACTTGCTCAACAAAGTCATACGATTGCATTTTAGTTAATTATGCTACCATTCTTAATGTTTATCTTTACACATAAATTTTTTACAAATAAATTTACAGAGTGATTTTTATCACTATAATAAATTTTATATTCCCTATACTAGTTTCAAATAAATCAATTTAATTATTTCTCACGAGTAGTACTACTTTATAGTAACATAAAGCACAATTATTTAATTTTACTTCAAGCTCTCTTGGAACATAATTTCTCCAAATAAATCATTCCCAATAAACTAAAATTCAACTGTTTTAATCAAAATAAAATTTTATATTAACCCTTTTACCCAAAAACATGAATTATTCTAATTTTACATCGGATAAAATTTTAGTTGTTGATGATTCTCCCGATAATGTCTTCTTAATCAAAACTATTTTAGAGGAAGAAGGCTATGAGGTAAGTACAGCAGAAAATGGTTCTTCTGCATTAAAAAAAATTGAAGAATCAAGGTTTGATTTAATCTTGCTAGATTTGATGATGCCAGAAATGGATGGTTATGAGGTAACTAAACATATCCGAGAAAATACTCAAATATCTTTTATTCCCATTTTGTTAATTACCGCTCACGATTCGCCAAATGTTGCTCACGGACTAGATTTAGGCGCTGATGACTTCATTCGCAAACCTGTAACAGTAGATGAATTACTTGCACGAGTACGTTCGCTGTTAAGACTCAAACACAGTATAGATGAGCGAGATGAAATTGCTCGTCAGCGAGAAGATTTTGTTTCTCGTCTTACCCACGACTTACGCACTCCCTTAGTAGCAGAGGAACGAATGATGATTCTGTTTCTCGAAGGTGCTTTAGGGGAACTATCTCCGTCAATGCAAGAAGCACTTACCATTATGGCTCGTTCTAACAGCAATCTGTTAGCGATGGTAAATACTCTATTAGAAGTATACCGCTTTGAAGCCGGACGTAAAACCCTGGCGTTTATACCATTTGATGTTTGTCAATTGATTGAAGAAGTAGCCAGTAACTTATCCCCCTTAGCGCAACAAAAAGGATTGGTAATTAAAGTTGATATTCAACAATCTGCAAACCCCACAAAATTAATGGGCGATCGCCTAGAGTTACATCGATTATTCACCAATTTAGTCGGAAATGCCATCAAATTTACAGAAAATGGCTCGATTACAATGTTTTTAACTACTGAATCGAGTGATTACGGCGCTATAACTATTAAAGTAGTCGATACTGGACAAGGTATCTCCCCCGAGCAACAAGCCACCTTATTTGAAAGATTTCGTCCAGGAAGTCACAAACGTTCCGGTAGTGGTTTGGGTTTATACCTTTCCCGGCGTATTGTTGAAGCTCATAAAGGTAATATTGAAGTTAATTCAGAACTTGGCAAAGGAAGCATCTTCACCGTGACTTTACCTATGAAACAATAAGCTGTAAAATAATTAATTTGATTCGTTTTACACCTAAGCTGTTCCCTGTTCCCTTTAATAAATCAACAGATATTCCTTGTCTCTTGTTATGTTTGCTGAAATAATCCACAACCAACGCGATTTTTTTCAAACTGGTAAAACTAAAGATATTTCTTTTCGCATTCAGCAATTAAAAATTCTCAAGCAAGCAATTATTGAGAATGAAACAGTGATTTGTAAAGCATTGAAAGCCGATCTAAATAAACCATTAGTAGAAAGTTTTATCGCTGAAATAACCTTAGTGATAAAAGAGATTGAATATGCTATTAAATATATAAAAAATTGGACTAAGCCAAAAAAAGTACAAACCCCTTGGCAATTCTTCCCCGCTTCCGCAGTAATTTATCCAGAACCTTTAGGTGTCGTTTTAATTCTTGGTGCTTGGAACTATCCATTTCAACTGGTTATCGCGCCTTTGATAGGTGCTATAGCCGCTGGTAATTGCGCCATTCTCAAACCTTCAGAAATTGCTTCTCACACTTCTAGTCTCGTCGCTGACATTTTTGATCGGTATTTCGATAAATCATATTTAGCGGTAATAGAAGGAGGTGTGGAAACTTCCCAACAGTTATTAGCAGAAAAATTTGACCATATCTTTTTCACTGGCGGTACTGCTGTCGGTAAAATTGTTATGGAAGCTGCCGCAAAACAGCTTACACCTGTAACCTTAGAACTTGGTGGTAAATCTCCTTGCATTGTAGATAACGACATCGATCTTAAAATCTCTGCCAGACGCATCACTTGGGGTAAATTTTTTAACGCCGGACAAACTTGTTTGGCACCAGACTATCTTTTAGTCCATCGAAATATTAAATCTAATTTATTAAATGAAATTAAAAAATGTCTTCAAGAATTCTATGGTGAAAACCCTGCTATTAGTCCCGATTATGCCAGAATCATCAATCAGAAGCAATTTGATAGATTGGTCAATTATTTAAAAGATTTAAAAGATGGTAAAATCATTATTGGTGGCGAAACAACTTCTAAAGAACGTTATATTGCTCCTACTGTAATAGATAGCGTTTCCTGGGAAGATGCAGTAATGCAAGCAGAAATTTTCGGTCCCATTTTACCAGTATTTGAATTTGAAGACTATAGTGATGCCATAAATATAGTCAACTCTCAACCGAAACCTTTAGCTTTATACTTATTTTCCCAAAATAAAAACCTCCAAAAACAAGTAATAAGAAAAACTTCCTTTGGTGGAGGTTGTATTAATCACACACTAATTCACTACACTGCTCCATCTTTACCATTTGGTGGTGTAGGAAATAGCGGTATTGGTAGCTATCACGGTAAAGCCGGTTTTGATACCTTTTCTCATTATAAAAGTGTAGTAAAAAAACCTTTTATTCTAGATGTAAAATTGCTTTACCCACCCTATCAAAATAAATTATCTTTACTCAAACGAATTTTTAGATAAATATTAGTAATTGGGATAGGAAAGACCTGCGTTTAATAGAAATTAGGAAATAAAATCAGTAACTTTTAACTTCTAACCACCAACAACTAACAACTAACCTTTAAAACCCACTATAACGTTCTTCCTTAAAAGGTTCGCCACGACGATGGTAACCATTTCGTTCCCAAAAACCTAATTCTTCACGGTCTAAAAATTCTAAACCATTTATCCATTTAGCACTTTTCCAAGCATAAAGGTGAGGAACTACTAACCGCATGGGGCCACCATGTTCAGCACTTAAAGGTTCACCAAATAGTTGAAAAGCAAAAAAGTTTTCTTCCCTGACAAAATCTTCTATCGTAATATTGGTAGTGTAACCACCGTAGCAATGTTCCATAATATGAGTTGCAGATTTGTCCAACTCCATCGCTTTCATAAAGTCAGTGACTTTAATACCAGTCCACTTAACATCCAGTTTAGACCATCGGGTTACACAATGGAAGTCCGCTGTAAACTCATTATGGGGTAATTGCATAAAATCCGACCAATTCCATTTTTGAGGTTTTACCAAACCCCATACGCTAAATTCCCATTCTTCAGTACTAACTTGAGGAGTCGCACCATAAGTAAGTACGGGAAAACCCTTAGCTAAATATTGTCCGGGAGGAACTCGATCGCTATTTTCAGAAGTTGGTTTTTGAAAAAACTTTCCCAGCATAAGAAGAGTGAAAATATTTTTTTGTAGATAGTAATATATCTTGTAACCAGCAATTATAAATAGTTAAATAAATTACCTTCCACACCACCGTTGGAGGATTTGAAATCATTAATAGCCTTTTGGACATATTCCCACACTTACAGCTTGTTGAAGTGTGGGCTTCCCGGTGACTCCTGGTATCCCATCGAACATTGACCGTTAGCGAAGCTTCTCCGGAGGAGATACTTTATTAACGATACGGGATGCCCCTCCCCACCGGAATTTATTAATTCTTTTTATTTGTAGGCTGTATTTGCGGCATTTAATTGGACTTCACCCACATTTTTCAAAATACCATATTTATTGCCTCTACTACTACCACCGGAGCTAGGTGTAAGCGAGAGGCTTTCCGTAGAGATAGTTAAATTGATGCTAGGATGCGAATTATTCCTCCTCTTCTTCTTCATCATCAGATGGATAAACAAATGTAGAGCGCCCAGTCAAAATTGACTTACCAAGAGAAAGAGCTTTCTCTGCTTCCACAGTTGCTTTGTGTCTCCAGGTTGCTCGACGTTTATCCCGTTTCGATTTGGATGTTTTCTTCTTTGGAACAGCCATAAAAGCAGATACCGTAATTTTTGACAACCTTTTTATTCTAAGACATTAATCCCTCAGTGGCTTCCCAACTCCTATTTTTTTGAACGCCATCGCTATTTGAACTATGGAAGGCTCCCTCGCGAAGGGCTTCGAGGGACTATAAAATCGCCATCTTATCCACAATATTCACTCAATTTCCACCTCTGGTATAGGAATTGGAACTGCTGGTGGTGCTTCTTCAACAGCATTAGTTTCTCCATTTGAGGCAGTGTTAGTCGCACTTTGTCCAAAGAATAGTAACGTTCTTGCCATTTTAAAATATTTTGCCCAACGTTGCGCATCTGGACGATTGCGCCACTGGGTACGACTGACATTTAATTCTAAAACAGGTGCGATCGCTCCAAAATTCTGGACGGAAATAATTATGGATACGTCTGTGACTAAAATATCTCGATCAAAACTACGTTGAGCTGCTGCCCTTGCTACTGCTTCTGCCCTCCGCAGCAAGCTTTTGTAATTGTCTCCCGGTAGACGATTAATTTCTAGGTCAACTCTATTCGTATAAGCTCGCACAATTTCAGGGGCAATCGCCGAGGATACTAACCACATGGGTACTGCAGTACTCAGCAAAAGTACGGCATTAGTTATCCGGATTTTCTTTGCGATCGATGGCATAAGTGGAATGAATGTTTTTAACAAATTTTTGCTAACCATTATTTATAGGCTCCTAACAGTTTTCTATAAATGAACGCACTCAAAACAATCATTGTTTGCGCATTATTAAGTAATAATAATGACTTATCATCTCAAAATCTGATGATAATCACTTAGACTTATAGACATAGGTTAACTTTGTTTTTTAAGCAAAGCAAATTACATTAATTACCCCCAGTACGGAGCTGAATCTAGAGAAAGCACACCACAAGTACTGTATTTTGATGTATAGCAGATTGTATTTGAATGGGATACAGAACTCAAAATTATTCTTTTAAGTTAAAAGCCTCTCCCAGTCTGGGGAAAGAGGTTTAGAGAAGAATTATAAAATGTACTTAATTCAATTGATAACGGCTATATATTTAGTTTCTAAATTCAATTTATAATAATTTAAAAAGGGCGCATGGCAAAATTATGGGCGATTGCTATTGGCATCAATCAATACCAGTATTTACAAGCTTTGGGTTATGCTCAAGCTGATGCTGAAGGAATACGGGATTTTTTAGTTAAACAAGCTGGTTTGCCCCAGGAGCAATGTCTGTTGATGACTGATTCTTCCGTACCTATCGGAGATAAACCGACTTTACCTACAAAGAATAATATTCTTCAGTTACTCGAAGATTTAGCCGCAAATTCTTGGCAACCACAAGACAAATTATGGTTGTTTTTTAGCGGTTATGGGATTAACCATAATGGACAAGATTACTTGATGCCCGTTGAAGGTGATTCCAAACGTATTAGCGAAACAGCCATCGAAATGCGTCAGTTGATGCAAACTCTACAGGTTGCTGAACTTGAAGTATTATTACTACTTGATTTTAACCGCGCTTTTGGCACCCAGGCAGATTCTTTGATTGGACAAGAAACTATTGAATTAGCCCAAGAATTACAAATCTCCGCCATACTTTCTTGTCAAGCAGAGCAATTTTCTCACGAAAGTAGCGAACTCGGACACGGTTTTTTTACTGCCGCGCTCTTAGAAGCTTTACGTTACGGTAATACTAAGAATTTGGCTGGCTTGGAAAGTTATTTAAGTATTCGTACTCCTGAGTTATGTCAGCATCATTGGCGCCCAGTTCAAAATCCCATTACCTATATTGCATCGCCGGAACAAATTCTACTGGAACCAGAAGAAGTCAAAAACGATACTACAGAACCACTTGATACCCTAGATTCCACAGAAACTTTTACTGCACGCCCTGCACCAAAGCTTGAGGAAAAACAAGTAGATAACAGCAAGGAAGCACAAGTTGCAGAGGTATTAAGCAAAAGTTCCTCTGTTTCTACCGATTCGGAGACTCCCCAAACCCAAAATACTTTCATTAAACCAGAGAATAAGAATTCATTGGGTAAATCTCTGCTCTTTGGTGCTGGAAGTACTTTAGTAGTTTGCGGATTACTTTTAATGGTTTTTCTACGTCATCAAAGTGGCTTATTTCAAGCATCTGATAATAATAGCGGCGGTAAAACCTTTGTCAAGCCTTTACCAAGTAATCTTGCAAGAGTAAACAAACAAAAATTGAATCAGCCTCAAGCAAACAATTCCAATTTGCAAGAAACTAACTCAGCTATGTTGGAATTAGAAAAAATGTCTCTTAAGCCAAATCAAGCTAGCGACTTAAACAAAGCAATCGCGATCGCGAAAAATATTAAGAAAGGTGAAGTAAATTATAAACAAGCTCAGAAAAATATTAGAATTTGGAGCAGCATGATTTTAGATTTAGCAAAAGATCGTGCTCAAAAAATGGAATATGCTAGCGCGATCGCTGCTGCTAAGTTAGTTAGTCAAGAAGAGTCAAATTACCAAGAAGCCCAAGCAAGTATCAAAAAATGGCGACTTGAATCGAAACAATATTTAAGTAACAAAACTCTCTTGTCAGCTGCACAAGCTCTAATTCAACCTTCACAAGCATCTACTTACAATCGCGCCATTGAAGTTGCCAGAAGAATACCGCAATCTCAACCGGGTTTCGCCATGGCTGAAAAATCTATTAATAAATGGAGTCGAGAAATTTTACGGCTTGCGAAAACCCGTGCCGATAACAAGCAATTTTCTTCAGCAGTTGCAACCGCTGCTTTGGCTCCAGAAGATACAGCTGCTTATGCTGAAGCTCAACAATTAATAAAACAGTGGCAGAAAGTGACTACAGAGTAAATAAGTTGGCTCAAACAGAAATTCGTCCCTCCACCTTTATACTCTAATGCCTTATTTAACAATACTGCGAAATGTCCTCGCCACACTCATCAGCCAGATAGCACAAGGAACGAAAACGCAAGGCAACAACTTCTTCATACAATGGGTTGAGCTTGCACATCGGAGGAATGTGAAACAAAGTCTTACCAAATAGCTTCACATCCCGCTCAAAGGGACATTGAGCCGGAATTAGCCGACAAATACGATGAGCAAACTGGCGATCGCGCACTTCGATATTGTTTATCCAAAGCCGCAGGGGTTTTAAAATATCGCACCGAGGCTTGGTACTCGAATTCTTCTGTTCGGTTAGATTTGCTTCACTTGGTTGTTGATTAAATGATACCCAACTAGCCAAGAATATATTTTTTGTGGTATTATTAAATACCTTCATTGTTTTTTCCTCTAGTTCTTTGAGGGTGTTTAATTTAATTAGCGAACATCTACAATGAGTCAAGGGTTCCAAGTCAGAATTTTTTTCTTCTAAAAAAAACTCCGGCTGGCTGCCCGTCAAGCTACTTTTGCAGTAAGTTTCCCAAGGCTACGACGAAGATTGCAATTATTTTGTTCGCTGTCCTTTGCTACGTCAAGTTAAACGCAATTTTCCTGAAATCGGAAGTGTAATACTTCTATCTTTTTTATAACTTGACACACTTAAAATTTTAGTAAAGTCATCTACCGATGGATGTATTGTAGTGTAACATTTACAAAAATTAACGCAAATCAATTTTACGAGTAAAATTGATTGTTGCACTGTGTGAAAGGCTATCTCAGGTTAGCGCAGCATGCTTATAAGTGGCTAGTATTTACATCACATCAAAGAGCTAACATGAGCAAGAATTGTAGCGTTATTTAGTATTTATGGTTGATAAAAGTCTATTTCGGTCTTTTTTAGCCAAATTTAGGGCAAATATTCCAGCATTAATTATTTAGAAAGTCAAAGAGATATTTATTATCTCTGTAAGATATTGCGCGTGTTGTAAAGTATTTCAAGTATATTATTAAAGTACTTTAATCTTTTGTATTGACAATCTCAAGATTTAAACTAGTTCTAGAATATACCTGTTTTCGGACGTTTTAACTCAGCTATCTATTGATCCTGGATTATTTAGTTTAGATAGAATTATTACAAATCAATTTATGTCAATCCAGGATTACGCAAGCTTTATTTCTACATTTATATTTCTCTGAAGACTTTTGTTACTTGGTATTGATGAGTATATTAAGGTAAGCAAAATTTGCAGGAAATTATTTGTACGGTAAAAATAAAATTTCTGTAGAGTGTGCTTGAAGCACATATTTCGCTCTGAATTTGTCGCAGACAATACAAAGTCAGCAGCACGATATAAACGCAATGTCAAATCCTGCGAAATATTATATCTTTTCCGCTTACATTGGAACGATCAAAAATATGAGCGAAAAAACTCTGTACTCCTTTGCAGTAAGGTACTCACACCTTTGTTCGAGTAGGTGTGAGCTTCTGAGCGACTCTTCGCAGGAAGACATTGACTGAGGACTGAGCTTGATTATACAGGTAGTGCGTCCCAGGGATTCCTGATATTGATTGCCGCAGACGCAAATAAGATACCCGCATTACATTACAATATAGTGGTTTTCGTTTTATCAATGCTCGTTGTACATCAGCTACTGCTCTTAAACCTTCAATTTTATTTAGTACGAACGCCAGAAACTTACTATAAATACCCCCTTACCTTTCCAGAAAGGGGGTATAAACTTTAAAGGTAAGGTTTAGAAGTTTTTTGACTAAATCAAAAATATCCTTTCCCTAAAATTACTTTATAGCTGTAAATTTTGTAGTCAAATATTACATTGACTATAAAACTTATTTGTGAGGAGTAATCCTCATTGGGAGAACTACAACCCCTGCATCCCCTCAACTCATTAGCATTAGGGACTGCTTTTTGATTAGAGAATAGTGAACCTTTAATTTTTTTGATTTGCTCGTTAACTAGAGTTTAATTTACGCCCCGTAAGCTAGCAGTAAAACTGTTTAAGCGGCTGTGCGTCAGGACTCTCACCTGTTCAAAATTAAGTCATCACATCTTGGTTCTAATTAGTATTTAGAACATATTTGACTACAAATGACTATAATCTTAATTAAATTAAACAATACTTGAATTACAATTAAAAAATTTATGATGCAACTTGCTGAGCAGCGGTACGAGTACGTCGTCTTCTACCATCAGAAACTTTTGCAGGTGGCTCATCTGGAATCTGCATTAACAATGTAACTGTAGGCTGGCATCGCAACTCTCGCCGCAAATTACGCGCCAAATCCCGTTCTATCACTTCTTGTAAACCGCCCCAATCAATATTCGGCTTTTCACCATTCAAAGGACGACCAAATTCTTGCCAACGTAAAGCGAGTATTTCTTCAAATCTCTGTTGTATCCATTTTTGCACCATTGATTTTTCCATGCTAGTGACTACACCTCGCAAGTGAATCTCAGGCTTAGCAAACATCTTACCGCTCCAATCAACTGCTGCTGCCACAGTAACAATGCCTTCTTCTGCCATACGTTGGCGTTCTAGCAGAACCTTATCACTAACCATCCCAGAGCCGGAAGTATCTACCAACTCCAAACCAGATGGTACTTTACCGGCTAAGCTAATAGAATTATTTCTCAATTCTACAATATCGCCATTGTTAATAATTACCATATTATTGGCAGGAACACCCATACTTTGAGCTGTCTGTGAATGTTTAACCAACATCCGATGTTCACCATGAACGGGCAAGAAGAATTTGGGCTTTGTCAAGGCAAGCATCAACTTTTGGTCTTCCTGACAACCGTGGCCGGAAACGTGAATTCCTTTAGAGCGCCCGTAGATCACATTTGCACCTTGCTGCATTAATTTATCAATAACACCAACCACTGCAATGGTATTACCGGGAATTGGATTCGCGGAAAAGGCAACTGTATCTCCTTCGCGAATCTTGATATGGGGGTGCTCTCCCCTAGCAATGCGAGTCATTGCCGCCATTGTCTCGCCTTGAGAACCAGTAGTTAAAATTAGTACGCTTTCGTCTGGTAAACTACGGGAAACGTGCAAAGGTTGAAATAGTTTATCTTCACATTTTATGTAACCAAGATTGCGAGCGTGGGCAATCAAATTTAACATCGAACGTCCGACTACAGATACTACTCGGTTATGTTTTTGTGCTAATTGCAAAATCATGTTGATGCGGTGTACCGAAGAAGCAAAAGTAGTAATGAAAAGTCTACCTTCGGTTTCCATGACAATTTTTTCTAAATTAGGATAAACCGAACGCTCTGAAGGGGTAAAACCCGGTACTTCTGCATTTGTCGAATCGCTCATTAAGCAAAGTACACCTTTTTCACCGTGTTCGGCTAACCGTTGCAAATCAAAGTGTTCGCCGTCTACAGGAGTATGGTCAACTTTGAAATCTCCCGTGTGAATAACCACTCCTAAAGGTGTATGTATTGCTACCGTAAAACTATCGGCAATACTGTGGGTATTACGTATATACTCTACCAAGAAATTTTTCCCAATCCGTACCATGTCTCGAGGTTTGACGCTTCTTAATTCGGTACGCTCGCGAACTCCAGCTTCCTCTAGTTTGCCCTCTAGCATCGTCATTGCCAATCTTGGGCCGTAAATCACAGGAATGTCAAACTGTTTCAAGTGAAAGGCAATGCCGCCTATATGATCTTCATGCCCATGGGTGACAACCATACCTTTTATTTTGTGGCGGTTTTCCCGCACGTAAGTCATGTCTGGTAGAACAATATTAACTCCGTGCATTTCGTCGGTGGGGAAAGCCAAACCTGCATCTAATAAGATAATTTCGTCTTCATATTCGAAAATGCAGGTATTTTTTCCAATCTCATGGAGTCCACCCAATGGAATAATTTTAAGGGCAGAAGTTACTTCTTTCTTAGCCATTTTTTCCTTCGTTAATAAATTAGTTGGATTTCTCGTAAACAGTTAAAAGCTTCATTAAAGTTTTGTAAGATAAACTATTATTACTATTTTTTCCTGCATAGTCTTTCCTTGAACAAGATTGAATCAATGTTGAATTGTCAAAAAAGGACTTAAAATACCGCCATAAAATAATTATTGGTCAATTGCAACACTACACTCTATTAAAAGACCAAGTCTGCTGAAAAACTCTTATATATTAAATTTTACATGTAATCCAAGGACTACATTATTTAAGCCTTCTTCAAATCCAGTTGTTGGAGAACAGTTTCTAATTGTTGAGTGAATTCTAATTCAGTTTCGTATAAAGGTAGACGAGTAGAACCAACTTCCCATCCCTGAAGCTTCAAAGCCGTTTTAATGGGAATGGGATTTGCTGTTGCAAATAAGACTTTGAACAATGGAAAAAGTTTGAGATGAATCTCACTAGCAGTTTGAACTTTACCACTGCAAAAAGCTTGAATCATATGCTGTAGTTGCAAACCTACCAGATGAGAAGCCACGCTTACTACACCCTTTGCCCCAATAGATAACAATGGCAAGGTCATGTAATCATCTCCAGAGTAAATCTGAAATTCCTGCGGTGTCAAGCGTCGCATTTGACTTGCTTGATCTATATTTCCAGTTGATTCTTTGATGCCAATAATATTTTCAATTTCAGCTAAACGGGCTACTGTATGAGGCTGTAGGTTTTGACCAGTACGACCAGGTATATTGTATAACAGTAACGGTAACTCGGGTGCTGCTTCGGCTATGGCCCGAAAGTGGCGATAGAGTCCAGCTTGTGGGGGTTTGTTGTAGTAGGGTACAACTTGTAATGAGCCGTGTACTCCTATTTTAGCTGCTTTCTGTGTAGCCGAGATCGCTTCAAAGGTCGAATTGGAACCACATCCGGCAATGACTTTTGCTTTACCAGACACCGATTGTAATATCACTTTGAACAATTGATATTCTTCATCCCAAGTCATACAAGGAGATTCACCCGTTGTTCCACATACCACAAATGTATCCGTACCGTTATCAGCTAGATGTGCCGCTAATTTTTCTGCTACATCGTAATCCACATTGCCGTCTTCCTTAAACGGCGTAATCATTGCAGTTATAACTTTCCCAAAATCTACCACCACTAATTTACTCCTAATTACAAAAAGGTAGTTTCTACATCCGTTGGTGGCCGTTTACATTAATTTGAAAGCCATTTTTTTTCCAAGGGCAAATAAAACCTCATTCATTACTTACTTAATCCTTAAGATAATATGTATTAATCGATCGGATAGCAATTTATTCTTAATCAATTTTTTTGAATTTAAATTACATATCCACTATTTTCATATTTTTAGATAATTAGTTTAATTTATACAGACATCGAAGCTTGTAAATTTTAAGGATTCAGCATATTTTTTTCTACTAATAATTCCGCAATTTGAACTGCATTCAAAGCAGCACCTTTACGGATTTGATCGCCACATAACCATAGTTCTAGACCGCACTCATTAGAAATATCTTGACGAATTCTTCCCACTAAAACTTCATCTTTACCTGTTGCTTCTATTGGCATGGGAAAATAATTTGCTTGCCAATCTTCTAATAATTTTACACCAGGAGACTTATCTAAAATATCCCTTGCTTTGTCTATATTGAAGGGCGTTTCAAACTCTAAATTAATTGCTTCGGAATGAGCTCGTAATACGGGAACTCTAACGCAAGTAGCAGTAATTTTTATATCCTGATTGTTAAAAATTTTGCGCGTTTCGTTAACCATTTTCATTTCTTCTTCGCAATAACCCGCCGAATTTAATGGGGAATTGTGTGGGAATAAGTTGAATGCTAACGGGTAAGGAAATACTGTCGCCACAGGTTTTTTTCCTTCTAAAATGTCTATACTTTGACTTTTAACCTCTTCCATAGCCCTAGCACCTGCGCCGCTAGCAGATTGATAAGTAGCTACAACAATACGTTTAATTGTATTTAATTTATGCAAAGGAAATATTGCTACCGACATGAGAATAGTAGTGCAATTAGGATTAGCAATAATACCCTTATGTTCAGCCGCAGCTTCAGGATTTACTTCGGGTACAACTAAAGGAACTTCGGCATTCATCCGAAAGGCGCTGGAATTATCAACTACCACCGCACCTTGTTCTACTGCTTTGGGTGCCCAAATTTTAGAAATTGAACTACCAGCCGAAGCCAATACCAAATCTACATTTTTTAAAGTAGATTCGCTGAGGGGTTCTACTGTTAATTTTTCCCCTTTAAAGGACAGTTCTTTCCCTGCACTACGTTCTGAAGCTAATAACTTCAGATTTGCTAAAGGAAAATTTCTTTCTTTAAGTAGTTCTAGCAATTCAGTTCCGACAGCACCAGTTGCTCCTAAAACAGCGACACGATAGGCTTGAGACAAATTAACTTCCTCCTCCCATTTTTACTGTTTGCAATCCTTTTTGCAATTAATTATTAAATAAATATATTCATACCAATAAATTTTAATTGTATTTAAACGAATTTCATCGCATTTGTAAATTACTTTCAATATCAGGAAAAACTATATATGCTCTCTTTATAACTCATTCCTTAGCAAAAATACACTCCTGTTTCTTAACTACTACAACAATACAATGCTGAACTTTACAACAATTATTAATTAATTATCTACCCATATTTTATAAATATATAAAGTATATATTATACACCATATTTGTTCTGGAGAGTAGAAATAAATAAATCGCGAATTTTTCGGCGTTGAGACGACAGTATGAATTTAGGGATTGTAAAAACGCTCTTACCCTCTGAATGTTGATGTACTATGATTCAGATGGACTGCTTTCGAGCAGGGTTGGCAAATAACAATGATATAATTCACCGGATTGTGGTTGAGTAAGGAATTAATTCCGCTTAAGTACAAAAACCTAATGATTCTTGACAAGACAGGTAAGTGCAAGATTTGAGTTAAAAATTAGGATATCACGGTAACGCGGCTTCTTAGTAAGAACCCCGATTCAAGGTAATTGGTGTGAAATGATTTGCGAAGGTCTTATTAACACCGTCGCGAGAGTGCCCAGTTCTGGGCTTTTTTCTAGGATGTTGAATAGGTCAATAAGAATATCAATTTTCCTCTCCATCCCAGCGGATAAAGCTCACGCCTGACTAAGTGTAAAAAAAGTAGCAGAAAACCACAGACAAGTCTATGAAAGTCACCCAGGAAAAATTGCAAAGCAGTCAAATCGGTCTAGAAATCGAGATTGCGCCGGAAAAAACCAAGCAAACCTACGAAAAGGTAATTCAAAATTACGCTCGGGAAGCCAATATTTCTGGGTTTCGCAAGGGTAAGGTACCCCGGCAGATATTATTACAGCGCTTAGGAAAAACTCGCATCAAAGCTGCGGCGCTTGAAGAATTGATTCAAAATGGCATTGGTGAAGCGATAAAGCAAGAGAATATTGAAGCTATTGGTCAGCCTCAGTTGCGTTCTTCCTTTGAAGAATTAATAAGTAATTATGAGCCAGGAAAGCCTCTTATATTCTCGGCTGCAGTCGATGTTCCACCTCAAATTAATTTGGGCGAGTATTCAGGCTTACAATTTAAAGCTGAGGAAGTTAAGTACGATTCCGAACAAGTAGACAAGGTTTTGGAAAACGAACGTCAGCAGATGGCGACTTTGATTCCTGTAGAAGGTCGTCCGGCACAAATAGGAGATACTTCTATTTTAGACTTTAAAGGCTTTCTAGCTCCTGAAGAAGGCTCAGATCCTGAAGCCGAACTCGAACCGATACCCGGTGCCGAAGCTACTGACTTTCAGGTTGACTTAGAAGAAGATAAGTTTATTCCCGGCTTTATCATTGGGATAGTAGGAATGAACCCTGGAGAAACCAAAGAAATTTCGGCTCAATTTCCAGATCCCTATGCCAATGAAGAATTAGCAGGAAAAGCTGCTAAGTTTACGGTGACGCTCAAAGAACTGAAGGAAAAAGAGTTACCTGAATTAAATGATGATTTTGCTCAGGAAGTTAGCGAATTTGAGACCATAGCCGAGTTACGTAGTTCTTTAGAAGAGCGTTTTCAAAAGGAATCTGAAGACAATGCTAAAGCGAAAAAACAAGAAGCTTTATTGAACGAACTGGTTAAAGACGCAACATTTGACTTACCGGAGACGATGATTCAGCAGGAAGTCGATGCGATGCTGACACAAACAGCAATGCGGCTAAGTCAGCAAGGCTTGGATATTAAGAAATTGTTCAACCAAGATACTATTCCCCAATTGCGCGAACGTTCCCGTTCTGAAGCCGTTGACAGGCTCAAAAGAACTCTTGCTTTACGCGAAGTTGGCGAACGCGAATCTATCAAAGCAAGCGAAGAAGAAATAGAAGCCAGGAAAAAAGAAATAATGGAAGAATATTCCCAAGAGGATGTTGACCCGGATAAAGTACAAGAAATGGTCGAAAACGAATTATTAACAGAGAAAATAATTGACTGGCTCTTGGAACGCTCTTCGATTGAACTGGTACCTGAAGGCTCTTTGAAGCCCCAAGAGACCGAGAAAGAAGAGGATGCTGAAGAACCACAAAAACCTGAAGTTAACGAAAATGATTCTTCAACTGAGGAACAAACCCTCTCAGCTACAGTACAGGAATAATGACAGTTTATAGCACTCAGCCATCGACCTGGGATAAAGATACATACATCTTTCCCCAAAAGTGTCTGGGTCAATAGCCGTGAGCTGAGCGCTACCTATAAACTTTGGTAGAATTTAAAGGAGGCGTGGATTATTTTTAATAAAACTTAAAGCTGACAACCGCAATGTCTTATAGCCTTCTATAAATTGATTCGATCTACACACTCTTGATTTATATAAGGCATAATGGTTAACACATACTATCTTATAGAAATTCGGTTATCGTTATAAACAAGCAGCAATTGCTGTTTTTTGGCTACTGTTGTCTTAAGTGTCATTAATTTATTTATGCTTGTATCGCAGTCGGGAAATTACTCAGTTAGTAGTTCGAATCAATTATCTATTTATTCGCAAAGCGATTGCCTTACTTCAGTTCTACCAACGGTGGTAGAACAATCAGGTACCGGAGAACGAGCCTTTGACATTTACTCACGCTTGCTACGAGAGCGGATTATTTTTTTGGGGACTCCCATCGATGATGCGATTGCGAATTCGATTGTTGCCCAACTTCTGTTTCTGGATGCCGATGATTCAGAAAAAGATATTCAAATCTACATAAATTCTCCTGGCGGCTCTGTTACAGCTGGTATGGCAATTTATGATACAATTCAGCAAATACGTCCAGACGTAGTCACTATATGTTTTGGATTAGCTGCTAGCATGGGTGCTTTATTGCTAACAGCAGGAACCGCTGGAAAACGAATGTCTCTTCCAGATTCGCGAATTATGATTCACCAACCTTTGGGCGGCGCTCAAGGGCAAGCGGTGGATATAGAAATTCAAGCAAAAGAAATTCTTTATCATAAGTCTAAGTTGAATGAGATTTTAGCATCTCATACTGGTCAACCGTTGGAAACAATAGAAGCTGATACCGAACGAGATTTTTTCATGTCGGCAGTTGAAGCTAAAAACTACGGATTAATCGACCAGGTTATCTCCAGACAAAATCTTCCCGCTGCAGGGGAAAACGTCACTACTGTGAAATAAGAGGCTGGTATGACAGGTAAGTACGACTCCCATTTAAAATGTTCATTTTGTGGCAAATCTCAAGAGCAGGTACGCAAGCTAATCGCTGGACCGGGAGTCTACATCTGCGATGAATGCGTTGACTTGTGTAACGAAATATTAGACGAGGAACTGCTTGATACTAATGGTGCTGCCGCGGCTTCGCAGCCTGCACCACGTTCGGAACAAGCACCTCAAAAACGCCGTACCCGCTCTGCCAGTCTCTCGTTTAACCAAATACCCAAACCGCGAGAGATTAAAAAATATCTAGACGAACACGTTATCGGTCAAGATGAAGCTAAGAAAGTCCTTTCAGTCGCCGTGTACAATCACTACAAACGATTGTCATTGGCTGGTGGATCTAAAGGGAGTCCAAAAGATTCGGATGAGGATTCAGTAGAACTTCAAAAATCGAATATTTTATTGATTGGTCCAACTGGGTGCGGTAAAACTTTACTTGCACAAACTTTAGCGAAAATTCTTGATGTACCCTTTGCTGTTGCTGACGCTACCACGCTGACGGAAGCTGGTTACGTGGGGGAAGATGTAGAAAATATTTTACTTCGATTGTTACAGGTTGCTGAGTTGGATGTCGAAGAAGCACAGCGGGGAATTATTTACATCGACGAAATTGACAAAATTGCTCGCAAGAGTGAAAACCCTTCAATAACTCGGGATGTGTCTGGCGAAGGCGTACAACAAGCTTTGCTGAAAATGCTTGAAGGAACCGTTGCCAACGTACCACCCCAAGGAGGACGAAAGCATCCTTATCAGGACTGCATCCAGATTGATACAAGTAATATTCTATTCGTCTGCGGTGGTGCTTTCGTAGGTTTGGAGAAGGTGGTAGAGCAGAGAACGGGTAAAAAGTCAATTGGCTTTTTGCAGCCGGGAGAAGGGCAATCTAAAGAGAAGCGAGTAGCAGATACCGTACGCAATTTAGAGCCGGGAGACCTAGTTAAATTTGGGATGATACCGGAATTTATTGGACGGGTACCAATGGTAGCGGTAGTAGATCCCCTTGATGAAGAAGCGCTGATGGCAATATTAACCAAACCACGTAGCGCTTTAGTCAAGCAGTATCAGAAGTTGCTGAATATGGATAGCGTCAAGTTGGAGTTTAATGCTGAAGCCCTCAAAGCTATAGCTCAAGAAGCTTATCGTCGTAAGACAGGTGCCAGAGCATTGCGGGGTATTGTAGAAGAATTGATGCTGGATGTAATGTACGAGTTACCTTCCCGTAAAGATGTGAATGTCTGTACGGTAACTCGCGAGATGGTAGAGAAGCGTTCCACAGCCGAACTGTTGGTACATCCCTCTTCCCTACCGAAACCAGAATCAGCTTAAATATAGTTAGGAGGACGGAAGTTAGAAGTTAGGAATTAATTCTTAACTTCTAATTTTTTATTTTTGACGAGTACCCATGAGAATTTTTTTCTCCTAATCTCATGGGAGCCCTTGACACTTAGCTTTTGATTGATGGCTTATATTAAAGTTCGTGGCGTAGAGCATTACTACGAGTGGATAAGAAAATCTGATAGTTTGGAAAAACCAGTCATGGTGTTTATCCATGGTTGGGCTGGTAGCGCCCGGTACTGGGAGACTACTGCTGAAATTTTATCAGAGCAATTCGATTGTTTACTTTACGATATGCGGGGATTTGGACGCTCCCGTGGAAAACCTATTTTCGAGTCGCAATCTCTTCCTAAAGTTGGAGAAGCTGCAGGAGAGTTAACCTACGAATTAGAAGAATACGCTGAAGATTTAGCAGTATTGCTTGACGAATTGCAGTTACAGCGGGTATATATTAATGCTCATTCTATGGGCGCATCGATTGCCACTTTGTTTCTCAACTGTTATCAGGAACGTGTGGAAAAAGCAATTTTGACTTGTAGCGGTATTTTTGAGTATGACAAAAAAGCTTTTGATGCTTTTCACAAATTTGGTGGCTACGTTGTCAAATTCCGTCCCCAGTGGTTGGGAAAAATTCCATTAGTTGACAAAATGTTTATGGCGCGATTTCTTTATCGCTCTATAAAAGCAGCCGAGCGTCAGGCTTTTTTGCAAGATTTTCTGATCGCAGATTATGAAGCAGCTTTAAATACAATTTATACTTCGGTTAGTAAAGCTCAGGCTGAGTTGATGCCACAAGAGTTTGCCAAACTGAAAGTACCAACTTTATTAGTATCTGGGGAATACGATCAAATTATTCCCGCTGAAATGGGACGAAAAGCAGCAGCATTGAGCGACCATGTTGAATATATCATGATTCCCAATACGGCTCATTTTCCCATGTTAGAAGACTCAAAAATTTACTTAGAAACACTCAGAAATTTTTTGCAATTACCTACGCTGCTTTCTGCATGAGTCGAAGATCGGAGGATGGGGAGATAGGGAGAGGAGGTGGAAATTTCCTTGCTCATTATTCCTTACTCCTCACTCCGCGAGTTCCGCGAGCTATTCCCAATACCCCATGCCCTCTTATCCTAAACCCAATTCTCTCTTGAGCAAATTAATGGATTTACCACCAATATAATTTTCACAGTTAACTAGTTTGGGTGGACGAATTATGTCTTCTATAGCCATTTGCATAGCATTTTGTACAGCGGAATAACTAGTTTCGTCAGTACAAAATATTAATTGTGCCCGCTTAACTATTGCTCCTAACTTATAGCTATCTTTTGGTTGAGAAGTCATGACCAATATTTCATCCCCTCGCAAACCGTGGAGAATTACTTCTGTTGCTCGGAGAATTCCCGAACTGAGACTGACAATGCCAATACAACTGTCTTTGGCTAAATTTTTAACAATATCGAATTCCTTGGCGTAATCGTGGATATCAAGAGGGATTACACGTACTGCTCTAGGTGCTGCAATTGCTTCTACTTCACCGATAAAATATCGGCTTGTAACAACTGTTGCCGAGGTAGTTTTATCTAACACAGCAGATAATTCTTCGGTAGCAACTAACTGTACTGGTATTTGTAGTGCTTGTTCCAATTCTTGTACTATTAATTCGCCAGCACCGATATCCTGACTCGGTACCGCCACCAACACCCGTGCACTACAACGCAACCGCCAATCAATTTCAGCAAGAAATATTTCGCGAGCTTGATTGAGGGAACAACCTTGAGAAAGTAGTTCATCAAGAGCCTTCTGAACAATTTTGTATGCTTGGGGATGTTGCTTAAGAATTGGCGATTGTAACTTACTACCGCCCTCATGCCCCTGAGCGCGGACGTAAATTCCCGAACCAGCCAGACTTTCTACAAGTCCGTCTTCCTCCAATTGGCGGTAAACTTTGCTAATGGTATTGCGATGCAACCCAGTTTGCATTGCCAACGCTCGCGTTGAAGGCAACTTATAACCTGGTGGATATTGGCGCGATGCGATCGCAAATCTAATTTGATTAAACAATTGAGACGATGCGGGAATTTCACTATCTGGCTGAATACGGAATTGAATCATCACCTTCGTATCTTAGGGTGCTATTAGCTTAGTCGGGAAGCGGTAAAAATCGGTGCTATTCGCTGGCATATTTTACTTATACATCGAATTTGATGGTCGATAATTTCTCATGGGGAAGGTTAATACTAGTTGATAATTTTATAAGAGTTAGGCTCACATTACTGGGATAACTATATCTAATAATCACATTACACTGGTAAAAACTATTATGACAGAGCATGCAATCGACACCACAACTGTAAAAATAGCTCAAGATTCATTACAAATAGATGCTTACTTGGCAAAGCCTCTAAAAGATGGAAGCTATCCGGGAATTGTAGTATTGCAGGAAATTTTTGGAGTTAACACCCACATTCAGGAAGTTACCCAACGTATTGCTAAGGAAGGGTATGTAGCAATTGCACCTGCACTATTTCAGCGTCAAGCACCTGGCTTTGCAACTGGCTATACTCCCGAAGATATAGAAGTGGGCAGAAATTACGCTTGGGGACAAACCAAAGCTTCAGAATTATTAAGCGATATCCAATCGGCAATCGATTATCTTAAAACTCTATCCAAGGTAAAAAAAGAAACATACGGCTGTATTGGTTTCTGTTTTGGCGGTCATGTGGCATATCTTGCTGCCAGTTTAACTGATATAAAAGCTACTGCTTCATTTTATGGCGCACGTGTTACCACTAGTACTCCTGGCGGTGGTGCACCTACTATAAATGTTACTTCCCAAAT
>JBCCSG010000072.1:0-25002 GCA_039200565.1 Cyanobacteria bacterium P01_D01_bin.50
GGAGTTAAGAGTTAAGAGTTAGTAATAAAACTTTGACAGCGTTGCCACGAACCTATAATCTAACAGAACAACTATTTACTGCTAACTGATAACCGGTCACTGGTCACTGGTCACTGAGTAAGATGAAACATACGCTTTCAGTACTTGTAGAAGATGAAGCGGGAGTTCTCTCTCGAATTTCTAGTTTATTTGCTCGTCGCGGCTTTAATATTGAAAGTCTTGCGGTGGGGCCAGCCGAACGATCGGGAATTTCGCGAATTACGATGGTTGTACCCGGCGACGATCGCGTAATTGAGCAACTTACTAAACAATTATATAAGTTGATTAATGTTCTTAAGGTCCAGGACATTACCGAAGTTCCCTGTGTAGAACGAGAGTTAATGTTGCTTAAGGTTAATGCTAATAGCACTAATCGTTCAGAAATTGTCGAATTAGCTCAGATTTTTCGAGCCCGAGTGGTAGATGTTGCAGAAGATTCCTTAACTTTGGAAGTTGTGGGAGATGCAGGTAAAATAGTCGCGATTGTACAGGTACTGCAAAAATTTGGTTTGCGAGAAATTGCCCGTACCGGAAGAATTGCATTAACTCGCGAGTCTGGTGTGAATACAGAATGGCTTAAGTCTTTGGAAGCTAAAGTTTAGTTAAAATTTTAGTTATCATGGTCGATTTTATAGTGGGGTTTTTCACCGTGCTGGCAATTCATGAGAACTTTTTAAATGTTGAGTTTTGAGACTCTCGGGGTTGAAGCCACTGAGATTCTCAGTTTATCGTAGCTACTTGCTCTTTCAGAGTTTCCGTTACATAAAACTTACCCAAAACTATCCATAACTAGACATATCTGGTCATATATAGTTTTAGTGTTTACTTCCTGCTTCAACTGGGGTAGTCGGCTACTTCCCATCCACAAGCTGAAACTGTCTAACTGACAGCCTTGAACAAATTAATTGCAGCATTTAAATCGCGGTCGATTGTGAAATTACAGTTTTCACAATCAAAAACTCTGTCACTTAAAGAGAGTATTTCTTTTTTATGGCCACAATTAGAACAAGTTTTAGAGAATGGAAACCATCTATTTACTACAACTAGTTTGGAACCGTACAACTTACATTTATATTCAAGTTGTCTTCTAATTTCATAAAAACCCATATCGGCAATAGCACCAGCCAGCTTATGATTTTTCATCATTCCTGAGCCACTGCGTTGCGGAGGTTCCCTCCGTTGTAGCAAGTGGCGTGATACATTTAAATCTTCTATCACTATCTTTCCGTGGTTCTTAGTTAATAGTGAACTTAACTTATGAATAGTATCTTTTCTAATAGAAGCTATCTTTTTATGGAGCCGAGCTATTTTAACCCACGCTTTTTTCCAGTTATTAGAGCCAATAATTTTGTTACGGTTTATCCACTGTAAGCGAGCCAATTTTGATTTATTTTTACGATATGATTTGGCACCTTCTATCACTTCTCCTGTTGATAAAGTTGCTAGATATTTAACTCCCAAATCAACACCTACAACTGTTGTATTTCCCAATTCTTGTATTTGGGTATCAACCTTAAAACTAATAAACCATCTATTAGCTTGACGGGATATCGTAACTGATTTTATTTTTTCTGGTTGGGGTAATCTCTCATAGGTTTTTAGTTTTCCTATTTTAGGAACTTGAATTGTAGAATTATCTATTATCTTACAAGTTCCCTCTAGAGTAAATGAATCGCTTTTACCTTTCTTTTTAAATCTGGGTTGAGAGCTAATTAAACTAAAGCATCGTTTCCAAGCAGTAGATAAAGACCTTAATGCTGATTGTGGTGCAGATTTTGAACACTCGGCCCGGCCAAGGATTTTCTGGTTTTACTAAAGCCACTAAATACTTATGTAAATCAATAGCAGTAGGAAATTTTATTTTAGAATTAGGATTATTTTTATTATGTTCTAATATTTGCTTCGTTAATGCTAATCCCCAGTTCCACGCATGTCTTGAAACTCCACAATGTTTGAGTAAAATTGTTCTCTGTAAATTATTTAATTTTAATTCTGTTTTGAATCCTAGTAACATTGTATGAATTTTCTGATTCTAAACTTGTTGAAGGCATCGGCGATTTCAATAATTTGTCGTCAAATAAATTATTATAAATACTTTTCCTAAATTTAAACCATCTATTCTTATTTATGATTTAACAATACACCCTCGTTACTATTTATCAGCGGTTTACGGATAAAATTATTAATTCTTAAAGATTCGTTTATATGCTTATAGTATTAGAGGCTTGGGAACCTAACCAAACGGTTTAAAGTATCATTTTTGTCATAAATCAATTAGAGAAGCGTGCCTTTGAACACCGATTGATGTATCTTCTTAAAGGGCTATATCTGGACAATATGGGTATATATGTCTATTTATGGGTAGAAATTAGATAACAGTTACTAGCCCCTTCGGATAAGCTGTTGTGCATTTTTAATGTACAACAGTAAGGCAAGAGGCTGTCATGCAGAAGGCAAAAGGGATAAGATTTTTAGCTTTTAAATAATCTTTCTAAATATACTACTTTTATGCGTAGCACCTTACTATCTACGATTATTCAATTTTTACAGGGAGCAGGGCAACAAAAAAGTTAGTCGCGTCATTAAATTTGTACTAGATACAATTATCGCAGCCATGGCTCTATAAGTCTTATTTACTCTGATGTTGATAGTGGCGATAGCCTGTTGATTTTCAGTCAACCGCGCCCTGATAAGGATAATCAGATTTTTCAATTTTATAAGTTTCGCACCATGACAGATGAACCAGATGCTGATGGTAATCTTTAAGATGACAAATTGCATCTGACCAATCATTCTTTGATTGGTAAAGTCCCCTAAATTCAAAAATGGGATAAGACTATTGTACCACCATGCTTCAGCACAAGGCACAAAAAGTCAGGCAATTTTGGATTTTGGATTTACGATTTTAGATTGTCCCCATAAATAAATTTAGGGGCCCCTCAACCATTCATAATCCAAAATCCTGTTGGGTAAAATCTAAAATTATTTCGGTCATTATTTATGGGGATTTTAATTCTAAATTCGGGCATTCTAAGATGACAGCTTTTGGTGAATTTCTGCGGGAAACTAGTTTCGATGAAATTCCCCAGTTATAGAATATCTAAAATTTTTTTGGTCATGAAGTAAAACGCGGGATCGCCCGATTAAGCTGCTACGCATAAAAGTAGTATATTTAGAAATATTATTTAAAGGCTGAAAATCTTATCCCTTTTGCCTTCTGCCTTTTGACTCTTGCCTTGCTAAGGCATCAGTAAAAGGTGGCAATTCTATTAATTGGGAAGAAAAATTTCAATTAGACGTTTGGTATATAGATAATTGGAGTTTATGGCTTGACTTGAAAATTCTGGTCATGACACTATTTAAAATCTTACAAAAAGAGGGTAAGGATAAATTTCCCAGAAATAAAAATTTGTGGAGCAGATAAGATGACTCAGATTTCAATGCCGTATCTAACAAGAGAACAGTTAGAACTCTTACCAAGCGATGAAGATGTAGCATTTTATGAAGAACACGGTTGGTATGTCTCAAAAAAAGTAATTCCCGAAGAATCGATTTCGGAGGCTATTAAAGCTAGTTTCAGATTCTATAAAGGACAAAGGGATGCAACTCTTCCTACAGAAACAGGCTATAGCAATTGGAAACCAGGTGATAGCGATCGAATTCGCAATAACGAATTTGTCACTTTACAGAATAAGGTACTGAGAAAATTTGCACTACAGCCGATTATTGGAGCGATCGCAGCGAGGTTGACTAGAAGCAAAAGCATGAGGATTTTTGAAGATCAACTAGTTTACAAAGCTCCTCGGGGAAATGATGGGGAAGGGGTAGTGGGTTGGCATACCGATCGCGCTTATTGCTCCAATTGTACTTCAAACAAGTTACTTGCTGCTTGGATACCTTTTCATGATTGCGATATAAACAGAGCGCCCTTAGTCGTCATAGATGGTAGCAACAAATGGCCTGGTAACGACCATTTA
Organism: Cyanobacteria bacterium P01_D01_bin.50; assembly: GCA_039200565.1. Lineage (GTDB taxonomy): Bacteria > Cyanobacteriota > Cyanobacteriia > Cyanobacteriales > Nostocaceae > Rivularia. The sequence goes on from JBCCSG010000072.1 coordinate 4,017, forward strand.
CGATGCTTCAACCAACCCAATCTTCAAGAAACAGCCAAAAAATTTACCCAAAAAGGGCGAAAAATCATCGAAGTGCCCATGACAATAGAAAAAGGTCAGATGAGTTTTCATAACACTTGGACAATTCATGGAAGTTATCCTAATCGTAGCAATTCTTACCGCTTAGCAATGGCCATACACATGCAAGATGTGGAAAATTGTTACCAGCCTTTTTGGAATGCGGAAGGAAAACAGATTCATCACTATCTTGAGTGTCTGTGCCGTAAATTACCAAATGGTGATCCAGATTATAGCGATCCGGCTATATTTCCTACTTTATGGTCTGAATAAAAACGAAGTAGCTTGTGCAGGATTATACAGGGAAGTCTGCGGTATAGTTCAAAGCACTTTAGGTGGAACCAAAGATAAATTTGTCGATTTATCACCAAGTAGTTTAGAAACAGACTGTGCACGTTATTGGGCGTATAAAAGCGGAAATCAATTCCTGCAATTGGGTAGTGGTATGGTGGATCATTTGGTCGGAAAACTGCGGATTTATCCGTGGAGAAAAAACAGTTCTGCCATTGTTAAGGGACCCCTCGATTCATCGATGGGGTAATAATTCTAAATTCTTCATTCCGCCATTCTAAATTCATCTTGACCCAGTTTATAACTTTAAAGCCGGATTTTCTAAACTCCGTCATACATTCTATACCCTTAGACTGATAGTCGGCGAGCAGAAATATCGCTATGTTGTGGAGATGAAAGCAAAATATTTGAACATTCCTGTAGAAAAACTTCTAAAAACTAACTTTTTTCCTGCTTATGGCTCTCCTGAACGGAGAATGAAATGACAAAACAAATTTTACTTTCTACACCCCACATGGGGGAGCAAGAGTTAAAGTTCGTCAAAGAAGCTTTTGACACTAATTGGATAGCACCTATAGGGCCTCATGTAGATGCTTTTGAAGACGAATTTTGCCAGCTAACAGGTGCCGGTTATGCCGCAGCTGTTAGCTCCGGTACTGCTGCAATCCATTTGGCTTTGCGCTTACTTGATGTTGGCGCGGGAGATGAAGTTTTCTGCTCCACTTTAACCTTTATCGCCAGCGCTAACCCAATTATTTATCAAGGTGCAAAGCCAGTTTTTATTGATAGCGATCGCACTTCTTGGAACATGGACCCTGAATTGTTGCGATCGGCATTAAAAAAGCGTGCTAGCATCGGTAAACTACCCAAAGCAGTGATGCTGGTACATCTTTACGGACAAAGTGCCGATATCTCCCCCATTATGGAAGCTTGCCTGCATTATAACGTTCCTTTAATTGAAGATGCAGCGGAGGCTTTAGGGGCTACGTATAGAGGGCATTTTACCGGAACCTTTGGGGATATCGGTATTTACTCATTTAATGGTAATAAAATTATCACAACTTCTGGTGGAGGCATGTTAGTTTCTGATAATGAAGAACTAGTAAAGAAAGCCCGTTATCTAGCGACTCAAGCGCGAGATACAGCTCCTCATTATCAGCATTCAGAGATTGGTTACAATTATCGTTTGAGTAACGTTTTAGCTGGCATTGGTAGAGGCCAATTGCAGGTTTTAAGCGAGCGAGTAGAAGCGAGAAGACGTAACTTTGAGATTTATTCAGTTGCTTTAGGTAGTCTTCCCGGAATTGAATTTATGCCAGAAGCTGATTTTGGACGCGCGACTCGTTGGCTGAGTTGCTTAACAATCAATCCCCAAGCTTTTGGTGCGAATAGAGAAGAGGTACGTCTGGCACTTAGAGAGAAGAAAATAGAATCTCGTCCAGTGTGGAAACCATTGCACTTGCAGCCAGTATTTGCCGGATGTGAAACTATAGGTGGTGCTGTAGCAGAAGATTTATTTACCCGGGGATTGTGCTTACCTTCGAGTTCTAATTTGACAGACGAAGATTTAGAAAGAGTGATTAAAGGCATCAAAGCAGTTTATAGCGGCAAAAAAAATTCTCGGAGAAGCTTATTTATGGTATAAAAATAGATTCACAAATTAAATTCAACATCATACATCATATATTATACTTGTATAGCTAAAAAATAATATTTTTTTTGATTAAGTGCATTTGAGCTAGAGGTTAGTGGTTAGTGGTTAGTGGTTAGTGGTTAGTGGTTAGTTGAATTATCAACTATCAAATACCAACTATCAACCATCAAATATCAACTATCCACTATCAAATATCAACTATCAACCACCAACTATCTTACTTAAGATAAATCAACAAATTCAATCCAGGAATAGTACGCGAAAGCGTCCACAAAACTAAAGTGATGTAAAGTATACCTAAACTCCACTGATACCAAGCCAAAATACTGATAATTCCGGGAAGGTGTTCGTCTCGCAAGCGAACGTCATTAAAGCCTAATTTCAAAAGGTTGTTTAAACTAAAATCGTAATAATTAAGCCAATTCCACCGACGATTCCATAATAAAGGTAAATAACGTTCTCGAAATAATGGATACCTCGGTATTACTGGTAAACGTCCAATTAATAACCGTAATTGCCGTAGAGTACCGTCTTCTGTAAAGTAAGATGTATCCATTAAGTCGTGGTAGCGACCGTTTTGATAAAGTTGGAATAACAGAAAACCGGGTATTGGTAAAATAATAACCGTCATGCACGCCAAAGTTAATAATGGTTGCGGCGTATTACGAAATATGGCGATTAAACCAAACAATATACTAGTAATAAAACTTCCTAGCATCCAAGTGGTTTCGTAAAGCGTAGGAATAATTTTATTAGGATGCACTCGGCGGAATCTGTCAACCCACCAAAATAGTAAACCGAAAAACGCGATCGCAATTATTCCCACACCGAAAACTAGATAAAAGTTGGTACCGTATCCTGACAGTAAGAGTAGTAAACATAACCCCAACCATTTCCATGTTTGCAGTAACCATCTAGCCGGGGTAAGAGTTTCGCCAACTACAAAGCGTGAAGCTAGATGTGTAAATGTTTCTTCGTCGATATCAGCTAAGGTAAGTAATTCGCTTTTAATCTGAAACGGTTGTTTTTGACGACGTTTGATAATTGCTTCTGCTTGAGTTGGGGAAAAACCCAGATTTATTAAACGCTGTTGAGGAGCATCATTGATATTTGCATCAACTAAACGGCGAGTTAGATAATTTAAATAAAGGCGCTGTTTGCTATACTCTAACTCATTGGCATCAGCAATTTGCTGCAACTGGCGAAAGTTTTGAATTAAATTACGCAATACATTTTGATTACCCGATAATCGAGGTATCCGTAACATTGCACCAATTTCACCGGGATTACCCAAAATTTTGGCTTTGTCGGAATTAAAAATTAAACTAGGTACGTTGAGATAAGCACCTTTTGCAAAAACAGCATCGCTAAAATCAGCTTGATTAAGAATACTAGCACCATCCATATTCACTGGTAAATTAAACTGTGTCTCTCGGAAGATGACAGATTCCACGAAGCTAGTTTCTTTGAAAAATAAAAACTCTTGAAAATTAGCTTTAGTAAATTGAGTTTGTTTGAGAAAGCGTGCTTGATAAAAATTTGTAGTACCTTCCCACCGGGCGCGACTAAAATTAGCTAACTCCTGAAAAATAGCATTAGAAAAATCAGCAGTATCTTCAAAAGTCGTATTTTTCAACTCAGCATTTTTTTTAAATTGAGTTTTCTTAAAATTGGCTTCATCAAAGAAAACACTTCCATCAAAATCAACTTGACGGCGAAAATTAGCATTTGCAAAACTAACTCGGCGGCTAAATCTTGATTGCGTTAAATTGACATCTGCATTAAAAATAGCCCCTTTCGCTTCCACAGGTTGGAGAAAAAACGTATTATTAAACTCCACATTACCCTTAAAACGAGTATGTTGAAAAATTAACGAACCACGAAACACAGAAATTTGGGCCGAAGTCGTCAAATCCTTTCCTAAAAGCGAACGACAATCCTTAGAATTGGGAACAGAATAAGCAAGAGATTGCAAACAAACTTCCCGCAAACCTTCGAGTTGTTTTTGTTCGGCTTCAGTAAAAATTGGTGCGATCGCAGTAGCATACAAAGGTGTTCTTAACCCCAAATTGCTAATAATAAAATCACCTTCAATGATCGAATCGCTTAAATCTAAGCCTACAGGTTTTGTACCAGTTTTTTGTAATTTTTCTTGCAACAACTTATAAAATTTATCGCTAAATTCTTGATTTTCTGGTTGCAAATCTATCTCCATATCTCGTAAATCTACCGTAAGACTACCTTGATTTACCATAGGAGAATTAATTCTTTCTTTTAATAATTCCAGAGTTAATAAGCTGCGTTGCGGTTGAGCTTCCACAGCCCAAACGGGTTGGATAAATATTAATAAAAATAAAAATAGCGTGCAGATGCAAATAATTTTGGGCATTGGGAATTGGGAATTGGGCATTGGGAATTAATATACATTGTTTTCTTCCCACTCTTCCCCCTCTCTTTCATCACCCATATTTAATCGACACAAACTACTTCCTTCCCAAATTAAAAGCTGTCGCGAAGCTGCAACAAAACAATTGAGATGTTTGGGTGGATAAAGGAAATTATCGTAAGCTAATGCCATAAGTCTGGCTGCCTCACCATAATCAACTCTACCAATTCCCGTACCCAAACCGGGACAAGCAACAGTGTTAATTTTATCTTGAGAAGATTGATTATGACGATGCAACGCTAACAGCATAGCCCACATCGCTACATAAGGAATATCAGTCCCCACAATAGACATGGGAACTCGCATCGTGGGTGTATGAGCTAAAAACGGATGCTTGGGATTACCCGTTTCTACTATCATTGATGTTCCCACGGGTTGTTCCCCTAAATAATCTGTCAAGATGCGTTGCTGTACCAAATCCTGCAACTGACTACCGAAAAATTTGATAATAGCAGCATCCATACCACCATCCATCATTCCAAAAGAATTAGCAGGGCTGACTAAACAATCGAAATTAGATAACCATTCAAAATAGTTGTTAACAACTTCTACATTAGGAAAATAATTGAAATGTTGTTGAAAAGCCTCTGCTAATAATGAATTTGGTGCAACTAAAATCAGTTTCAAGCTTTATTCCTCCGCTTGATACTTATTATAGTGGAAATTTTTGGAGTTGTTTGTTTTAAACGTAAGTAAGTCGGCGTTAAAAAATCAAGGTATGTCATTGCGAGTTGAACGAAGTAACTTAGGCAATCGCAAGGTTTTGAAGGTTATTTACATTTTGTTACATAGTTATGTTTATTTGTGCCAATCTACTTAATCCACCCAGGGTTGCAAACTCAGGGTTAATAGTAGAAGTCTGATGAATGAGACTGGTGCTTTTATTAGTGAATGTCAATAAATGTAGACTTAATTAAAGAACTATGAAATGATGGCAAGATTTTGAGATACTTTTAGCCTCGTCAATAACCTTACCTATCTAAACCTAACCACTTTTCTTCAAGTCTTGCTAATAAGCTACTTGCTGGATCTTTGTAATTTGGTAAATTACTAGTTGACCAGTTACCAATTGGTTTAATATTTTCATGTTGTAAAAATTTAACATACTCCATTCGTCCCCAACTAGTCTTGAAGACTTTAAGTTGTTTCTCTATGTTTTCTCTACTTATAGAAACAATCCGATTTTGCTTTTTTATATTCTGCGAGTCATGAATATATCGACTAATAATAAGGATGCCAAATGATAAAGGTATAATTATTGTAAATAAAATTGTTAATAGATATAGTAACATCAAAAACAAAGATTTTAGCAGGTTTCTCAAATCTGGATAATAGCTAATTAGAAAGTTATTAAACCACACAAATAAATAATTAATAATTGCTAATGGCAATAATAGAATCAAGGATAAGATGAAACCAGCAGTTAATACACTGAAAACACACAAAACAAGTCCGATTAAAAATTGTAAAAACACTATCGATATAGCTTTTACAATTTTTAACAAAAATAGCAATCTGCTGCTTTCCTCTATTGAAGGTATTAAATTTTCCTCAATGAAAGGAATAAGATAGAAAGGAATATAGTAAATAGGAAATAAGAGCGGTAAGCTAATATAAGAAAAAATTATGAGATAACCCCATACATCATTAGGATATAAAATAGGGTCTATTCCAATTATAATTGACCTAGCAAATAAGGCTGCAATACCTAATATCATTCGAGGTTGTAGGGAATACAGCTTTTTAAATATGACAAGAGGAATAACATCTCTATCTTCAAAAATAGATGAAACAAAGCGTCGGAAAGAAGAAAACTCAGAAAAGATATTTTTGAAACCAACTATTATTAGGTAGAAACAAGCTGTTATTATAGGCATCCAAATTATATTGACTGCCCAGCAGATAGTAAATCCTACGATAAAAGTATAAATATCTATGACTCGCCATCTTAAAAATTTATTGACTTCAGTAAAACCATCGGAAAGACTTAAGGAAAATAATAAGTCATCTTTTTTACGGAAAAGCTTTAGAAGATCAAAACTATTTATGTAATTTATAATTGCATATTTCAAATCATGACTAATTTTTGGTAAATGACGGCAGGATCTCAAAGCCGTTTCATTAATCCAAGGATCGCCTATACTTATTGCTTGAATAATTGCTCCGTCAATATCTTCGTCTCGTAAAATACCTACTGCATCAACTACAATTTTCTGCAAGAGAATATTTTGATTGTCATTCTTAAGAATTTGATGAATTAAAACTGCTAAATCTCCTCGAAAATCTTCTATACAGCTAACTCTTGCTCTAAAAGCTTCCTTTAGGAAACGCAGACAATGAATCATAGGAAGAAATCGAGGTTGCCCTAACACACCCTACAAAATGCTCATCATCAACCAATCACCCATTCACGATCGCCAATTTCCCTACCATCGAACCCGCTTCTAACAATTCATGGGCTTTCGCAATTTCTGCCAACCAAAAAGTCCGATTAACGCAAATCTTCAACTTTCCTTCATCCATCCACTTCGCACATTCTGCTAATATCTCTCCATGATGTGCTTGCGCTTCTACTATTCCCTGCAACATCGGCGTTAACATCAATTCCAAACCGATTGAGAACAAAAATAAATATTAATTAATAGCTTGCGAACTCTAAAGTGAAATTTAGAGTCCGCACCGTTAATGACTTTACAAATTAACCCAGCCATTATCAACCAACATGAAGAAAGTGGTAATTATCCCTCGGAAATATTGGCTTCAACAACGTTCTCAGCAAAGCTTTTGTATGCACTACCCATCTGCTTAGCCATTGAACCAGCAAAGACATGGAAATTCCCTACTCTTAAAGCTTCTATTATTTCTTCTCCAACCAGAGAAGGCGGCTCTGCAATCTCTGTAAGGCCAGCATCATCACCCATATCTGTCGCAATCGGGCCTGGATGAACGCTCAATACAATTGTCCCCTGTTCGCCAAGCAATTCTCTTAAAGCCTGGGTTATGGAATATGAAGCTGCTTTTGACGCGCAGTAAGTCGGAAAGTTCGAGAAACATTTCATGGAAACAACAGAGTTTAGCTGAATAAAGACACCACCTCCGTTAGCTTTGAGAATTGGAGCAAAAGCTTGAGCCATGCGAATCAAACCATAAACATTTATGTCTATCTGAAATTGGAGGGAATCGATTGTATCACTATCAAATAAACTAGATGATTTAAAAGCCCCCGCATTACTGATAACCACCTCTACATCATTTGCCTCCTGGGCTGCTGTTAAAATTGACTGCGGATCGCCGAGATCGATATGAATGGGAACTACCTTGTTTCCATATTTTTCAACCAATGGAGATGCGCTATCGAGGGTGCGAACGGCAGCATAAACTTTTGCTGCTCCATTTTCGATGAATAAATCCAGAATTACCTTACCAATTCCGCGATTTGCTCCTGTGATTAAGACGATTTTACCTTTAATGTCGTAGCTCATGTTTTTACCTCCGATCGCTTCAAATTGCGAATAATTCTCGGAAAAATTATACAGATTGTAGTCGATCTTGATATTCTTACTTCTTGGCAAAAATTGCTGAATCTTGCTCTAAAGATCGCGATATTGCTTCGGCGTAATACCCACTTGCTTCTTGAAATTGCGAATCAGATGGCTCTGACTATTAAACCCGCATTCAAGTGCAATATCAGCCATGCTCAGTTCTTTATCTTTAAGTAACACCTTCGCCTTTTCAATGCGTTGCTGAATCACATATTCGTAGGGGGGAATTCCCATGGATTGTTTAAACCAGCGACTAAAGTGATATTGGCTCATATCCAAGTATTTGGCGATCGCACTTAGGGAAATCTCTCGATCGAGACGATCTTGAATGTAGGCGATCGCTTGTCGTAACTTCGAGTTTGGTAGCCCATGGGTATTTGTAATTATCTTCGGTTGAAAAACACCATAGTGTCGCAGCAGATGAATACCCAAAACAGTTGTAAGGGACTCCAGATATAGAGAGCTACCAACGAGTGGACTATCGATGTTAATGTTTGCAAGTTCTTGCTCAAATAACTTGGCAATGCGATCGATTTGAGGATCGTATCTTGGATGAATCGGCTTCAATTCAACTCGCTCGGGATTGAGTAAATCTGTCTCCAGCGCTATCCGCCGGATAAACATAGGATCTATCAATAAAACTAATTTTTCAATAGTATATTCCCAGGAGCAAAATATTGGCACATTTGCTGGCACAAAACCAAAGGAGCTTTGTTGCCAAACTCCATCAAATTCTTTACCATCAAGCTGAATAAAATGGCGGCGGTTGGTATTATTTAATTGAAAAACCAACATGTGTTGATTGCGCGGTGGTACATCTACTTCACCAGGAGATACCAGCCATCGCTCTACACTTAAGGTATCATTTTGCAGTGAATTGGTGGCGATTTCATATGGTGCGTAGATTGGCGGAAGTGAAACAAAGGCTTGACTCATGGACTTACAATGGCAATATTTACCTAGTTAGCGTTTACAAATTATCTTTCAAGTTTCTCCCCCTGCTCCCCCTGCTCCCCCTGCTCTTTCAAATCAGAGGAGGAAAAGGGGGATAAATTTTTAAGGTAGTAATTTCTTTTTTGGGCGTTGCTGAATTAAACTATGTTAGCGAAGCGTGACCGCTAGGTCATATTGCATTTATATACATTTTGTCAAAAACATGAAACCTGTGTAGAGACGTAACAGTGTTACGTCTCCTGCAATGTGAAATCATAATTTCATATTACGTTCAGCAATGCCCTTTTTTGAACCTTGATGGTGCCCTGCGGCATTAACTAACGTATCTGTTTTCCCACAACCATTACGTTGCCCTAACACACCCTACAAAATGCTCATAATCAACCAATCATCCATTCACAATAACTAGTTTCCCCATCATCGAACCCGCTTCCAACAATTCATGAGCTTTCGCTACTTCTGACAACCCAAAAGTCCGATTAACGCAAATCTTCAACTTACCCTCATCCATTAACTTCGCACATTCTGATAAAATCTCCCCATGATGCGCTTGTGCTTCCACCATTCCTTGCATCATCGGCGTTAACATCAATTCCAAACCAATCCTTAGATTGCGCTGTCTCGCTATTTTCCAATTAGTTTTGTCACTTGGTTGTAGAATCGTCACAATATCGCCGTAAATCCTTATCGCTGGAAATGTTTTCTCAAAAGTCTCCCCACCAACGGTATCGAAGGCTAAATCTACACCTTCACCGTTTGTCCAATCTAAAACAGCTTTTGCAAAATCAACTTGTTGATAATTTATCGCATAATCAGCCCCCAGATGCTTGACAAAATCTGCTTTTTCTTGAGAACTTATCGTAGTGCAAACATCAGCACCCTTGAGCTTCGCGAGTTGAATTGCTACATGTCCCACACCACCGGCACCGGCATGAATTAATACCTTTTCACCCGGTTCTAAACGTCCGCGTTCGTACAAAGCCTCCCACGCCGTAATCAATACCAAAGGTGCAGCAGCAGCTTCTATGAAAGATACAGATTGCGGTTTATGAGCTACAAACCGCTCCTCAACAGTTGTGAATTCAGCGTAATTACCTTGGCGAGAAGCCTTCGGCATGGCTTCGCTAACGCCTATTCCACCATTGCAAAAATATACTTCATCTCCTACGCGAAAACGTTTAACTTCAGTCCCTACCGCTTCCACCACACCCGCACCATCGCATCCTAAAATTGCAGGCATTTTATCGGCATAGAAAGTACCGCGTTTGCGAAGTTTTGTATCGATGGGGTTAACACCAGCAGCTTTTAAACGTACCAAAAGTTCTGTATTTTGAGGAGGAAGTGGATTTGGGATTTCTTGTAGTTGCAAAACTTCTGGGCTTCCGGGTGCTGTCATTAATACCGCTTTCATGACTTTTCCTTCGATACACTCTTCACACAATTACTCTATATTAAATGAAGGTGAAAATAATTTAATATTGTTAAAGCTATATTATCTTTCTTTGCAGGTTTATTATTCTCTATATAAATCTAAATTTTGTTTAATAAAAAACATTGACAAAATCTGAAGCAAAATTAATCATTTATACTTTCATCCAATCTGTGACAAGCTGTCTTTTGCCATTCTTTTTAAAGAATGATATTTTTTGGAATTAAACACTTAAATCAAATTATTAGCATATAGATAATTTCTTGTTTGTCGAATTATAAGGCTATTTTAATCCTCAATAATTCGTTTTATTTTGCTGTAACTATCTAAAAATAAAAGTCTTATTTTTTACAAAAAAATATAGTTAAATATTAAATAATTCCGGGATTATTTACGCATTTACATATAAAGCATGCTAAAAATAGTTACATAAAAGTCAGCGTATTCTTGCATGTACTTTAAACGATTTAGATGTAACTAATATATCTAAATAAGTAGGTTGGTGTTGAAAATAGTAATGCCGGACTTGTGAGTAGTGAATAGTGAATAGGAATAAGGTTTTGAAGTCGGTTTACATTCCTTAATATAGTTGTGTTGATTTGTGCCGACTTACTTACTAATTGTAAATTGTCAAACTTTAGATAGCGAAAGATGAAAATAAATCAATCAAGTGAAGTCTATTATTTCTGGCAAGACGCTGAAAGTAACACCTGGGGAGTTACAGTAGCCGATAGCGAATCAGACAATTTTTCCGTTATTAAAGAATTTACCATACCAGAACTATCTGCAATTACAGCCCCAGAAAATGAGGGTGGAAATGGCGAAGGTGCTGCTTGGGGAGATGCGATCGTTAGTAATGATGAAAAACGGATATTTGTTAACGCTAGGAATGCTGACAAAGTAGTAGTTATTGATACTGATAGTTATGAAGTTGAAACTATTTTAGATGTAGGAGATCGTCCAGTTCACAGCTTTGCATACGGTGATGAGCTTTGGGTTCATGTGGATGGTGACGGTGGATTTAACGTTATCGATCAAGATACTTTAGAAGTATCGGAATTCATCGCTACCAATACAGTTGGTACTGGTCATGGCAAGTTACTTGTATCACCAGAGTTGGGACCAAATACATACGTTACTACTACCAGAGAACCTGCTGTATTTCCAATTAATGTAGAGACTAGGGAAGTTAGTCCACCGATCGAAATAGGAGGTGGTAATCCTGACATCGGTACTCACGACAAAGGTTACGATCCTGCAACTGGATTGGCATTTTTTCAACTTACCGGTGGTGCCGGATTTTCTTTTATCGATACCAAGACTAATGAAGTCGTTTTAGATCAATATCCCATACAGGGGAGAATAGCACACACACCAAATGATGAATATATTCTGATTCTTAACTCTGGTGCAGAAGAAAACGATATCGGTATTTGGAATACCACTCTCGATACTCATACTCAACCAGAGTTTGATGCAGAAGTAACTATTGGTGGTGGAGTTAGCGTTAATGGAACTGAATTTTATCAAGATGGTAGCGATTGGGAAGCTTGGATACCTCAAACAGAAGGTGACAATGTCGCGGTTTTAGATTTAAGCACAAATGAAGTCGATTACATTCATGTGGGAAATCTAACAGTACCTGAAGGTGCAAGACACTTTTCTCGTATCGGTGAAATCGACGAGGATTATTTCTTTACCTATTCAGATGAAGGCGGTAAAAGGATAGATTTAGACACCTATGAAGTGTCTGGTGGATTTGAGCTTCGGGGGCAAGTTTCTCGGATGGCTGTGGTGGATACAGAAGAACCATTATTAGCTGCTTTTAACTTTGATTGGAAGGGGCAAATTGCTGGCTTCAGTGTAGAAGGAGAATTCAGTTATGATTCAAATCAATCCTATGAAGATGGAATTGTACGAGAGGAAGATTTAAGCTCTTTCGATATTTCTTTCTTCGATCCTGATGGTAATCTATTGAAAACTTACGAAGATAACCATCTTACTTTTCCTGAATTTAATTTTGCTTTCGACACCAACACATCAGAAATTTTGCAAGATGGCGCATTTTTTGAACCTGACGGCATTAACCTAGGTGAAAAAACTACCATAGGAGATGGTGAATTTACTGGTTTAAATTTCTGGTCTCGTCCAACCTTAAATCCTTTTGGAGAAGTTCCACCACCACACGTTCATATTGATGATTGGAGTGACGAATTTAATTTCCCCCTCGGCTTCGGTTCCCATGAAGACGTAGCGTTTTTTACGTTAAAAACTCAGGAACTACTAAATACTGGCAGAGTAGGAGAAACTTATGTTGACCAAATACAGGATACTCTAGACGAAGTTGGACAAAGAATTGAAGTTACGCCAGTAAAGCCTAATAATCCGACACTACCATCCTTTGAACCAGTATTTGGAAGCATAAATGGGGAGACTATCGAAGTAGAGGGTAGTAACCAAATTATTTTCGCTGGCGACTCTGACGATTTGATCGATGCTTCCATTAGCAGTGGAGGCGGTAATCGTATTTATGCCGGTAGCGGAGACGATACTTTGATATTGGGAACAAAAGATAGAATAAGCGGTGGTGAGGGGCACGATAAGTTCTTTGCAACTTCCGGTGGGGAGAATACTATTACTGGCGGTGCAGGTAAAGATCAATTTTGGATTGCTGTGGCTGAAATTCCCGATGCAGCAAATATGATTACTGATTTTACCAGTGGTGAAGATGTGCTTGGTATAGTTGGTTTGGGTATTGGATTTGAAGATTTAAGTATTACTCAACAGGAAAACAATACTCTAATTGCTGTACCTGTTGCGGATTTAGCAATTTTACAAGGTATTTGCGGCAATAGTTTGAGTGCAGATAATTTTGCTTTTGCTGTCTAATAAATTTGGCATACAAATTCAAGTACTATACAGTAATAGTCAACTACAAAGGTAAAGCAGTAAACACTTATAAATAATTATTCACAAGTAATAAGTAATAAGTATTTAGGTACACCGGAACCCCGCATGGTAGAGGATTCAAGTAATGAATGCCGCGAATAATTCGACTTTTAAAGACGAGACTTTATTCATTACTCCTAACTCCTAACTCCTAACTTCCCGTCTTCCTAACTCCTAACTCCTAACTCCTAACTCCTAACTTCTGACTTAAACCCGAAGGGCTTTGGTAAGGAATTGATAAACCCGGTTATTTGAAAAACCGGGTTTCTTGTAATATCTAATTATTAAAACTCATATAGTAAGATGCATAATGATCAAGCGTAATTCTTACACTATTAAAGCTGGCGATACCTTGAGTGCGATCGCACAACGTCATTTAGGTAGCGCCAATCGCTGGCGAGAGATAACTAAAGATACGGGAGAATGCTTTACCGAAACTGAAGCGCGACGGTTACAAATCGGGCAAATTGTTTATTTACCATTAAATGATACTAATAGTATTTCCTTACCTAATAATAAAGTTGATGACGATAATCAAAGAATAAGTAATAAAGGGTTAAAATTTATTGCAAAGCATGAAGGAATGATTCTACATCTTTACAATGACCCAGCTAATCATGCAACAATTGGTGTTGGTCATTTGGTGCATTACGGACCGATAAATGGTAGCGAACCAGAAGAATTTAAACGTGGAATTACCCAACAGCGAGCGATGGAAATTTTACGTGCTGATGTCATCCAAGCAGAAAAAATCATTCATAAACTTGTAAAAGTAGCGCTGAATCAAAATCAATTTGATGCCCTTGTCAGTTTTGTATTTAATATTGGCGAAACACAGTTTAAATCCTCTACATTGTTAGCCAAGTTAAATAATGGAAACTATAATGCTGTACCCAGCGAATTAAATCGTTGGGTTTATGCTGAGGGGAAAAAATTACCCGGTTTAATTAATCGTCGTCGGGATGAAGGAAATTTATTTGCTGAATAATATTATTTTATAATCTTGTCAGTTTAATACATATTGGAAGTATCTATTCCTTTTGCGTTGATATAATTTAAAGTTCAATTTTTTAACGAGTACACAATTACTATAAAATAGTTACATCACATAAATATATCTCCACTAAGTAAGTCGGTAGAAATAAACCCAACTATATTACAGAATGTAAACTTACTCCAAAACCTTGTTACTACTCACTATTCACTACTCACTTCCCCCAATTACTATTTTCAACGCCAACCTACTTACATGGGTTGAAAAAGATAAAAAACCGCGAAACTAAAAGTTTCACGGCTTTTAAATGTAATGTGAGGAGCTTAACTTTAATACCATTATAACCAGCAAATTGCTGTACAAACATCCTTCGTATCAATTTCGGTAACGAGATTTTTGATTAGATAATCATCTATTTAAAGCGCCAATATTAGACGATAAATAAAAAAATAAAACCGCGGGATATTTCAGGGAGGACCACGGTTTTTAATATGGTGTAAGGAGACTTGCTTTATTTGTTCTCATTGTATAATTTGCGAGCAGTAATAGTTCCCTGGTAACAATTTTGGTAACGAGCTTATTTTATCGAAAAATTATGCTTTCCCTAGCAACAGTTAAGCCTGACAAATAATTAACAGCCCATTACCACTAGTGTCGTTTCACTTCAACATAGAGACGGTGCGTACATTGCAATGTCTCCCTATTCCTATGATTTGTATCCGCAATTTGGTAAAAGTGTATTACCATAAATGATTGAAGAATGCTATATCTATAATAAAGCACCGCCACAACTCGAA
This sequence comes from Cyanobacteria bacterium P01_D01_bin.50, assembly GCA_039200565.1. Taxonomy (GTDB): domain Bacteria; phylum Cyanobacteriota; class Cyanobacteriia; order Cyanobacteriales; family Nostocaceae; genus Rivularia. The sequence goes on from JBCCSG010000072.1 coordinate 19,130, forward strand.
CCGCTACCAGCAGTACAACCATAACAATAGTTAGCAGTTTGCACTTCATCAATCAAGTTTAAATTACCAGCTTCGAGCAATTTTGCTACCGTAATAGTTTCTCCGTTACCAGTTTTCGCTGGAATATTCATCATTTGGTTAAAATCGCAATCGTAGACGTTACCGAGATAATCAATTGAGACTTCCGAGCGACACATCAGATTTTCAACAGTAGCGGCATTAAAATTTGATGACAAAAAGTGCAAGTAAGGCGCGTATAATTTAGTTCTTTCTAAGTGGAATTTAGTTCTACCAACTGGTAGATTAGTGATGGCAAACAAGTTATTAAATACAATATTAAAATTATCTTGCAAGAACTTTTTGTAATCTCGTTCTAAGTTAACTTGATTGGGAGCCAGAGCAAATTTTTCACTTGTTGGTAATTGTGGGTTATAAACTAAATCTAAAATTAAATCTGAATGTGAACCATAGCCTAGTTTATTCAACCATTTTAGCGCTTTTACAGAAGCATCAAAAACACCATTGCCGCGCATTTTATCAACATTATCAGCTAAGTAACAGGGTAAAGAAGCAACAACCCGAGCTTTATGTTTAGCAAAGTATTCCGGGATATCGCCAAATCCATCTTCAAAATAAATTGTTAAATTCGATCTAACAATTACTTGTTTACCATTTTTTCTTGCAGCTTCGACAATTGGCTTAAATCCATAATTCATTTCCGGCGCGCCACCAGTTAAATCTACAATTTGAATTTCAGGAAATCTGTTAATTACTTCAATTAACTGTGAGCATATTTCTGGAGAAAGTTCTTCAGTTCTTTTTGGTCCCGCTTCTACATGACAATGACTGCAAGCAAGATTACAACGCTTACCTAAATTAATTTGTAAAACGCTGATTTCCTTTTTCGTCAAAGGAGAAGTCAGTTTATTTTTGAAAGGTATTACTGTAGTTTGAATCATAATTTTATCAGTGAACAGTCAACAGTTAGTAATTTTGATTTATGGCTTGAATTTTTGATTTGTGACTTTTAAGAACTCCTAATGATAGCTATATAAAAGGTTTTTAATCAAAAATATCAAACAAATGCACCCCTTTTGATAATCCTATAACTCCTAACTCCTAACTATTCACTATTCACTATTCCCTATTCCCTATTCCCTAATTATTTAACAACAACCGCCACCGTCATAATACCAAGTTGAATCGGTGACAATCACTTTTCCAGGTAATGCAGCAGCCAGATTTCGGGCAGTTTTATCGCATACTGCCGCTGGAATTCCTTGCTGTAGAATGTGACCGTTATTATCATCGAAAAATGGTTCATAACCAGCATATATTGCTGTTTTACCAGTAAAAACACAAGCCCCATCTTCAGGAACTTCTACTTTAAAAGCTACCGAATCAAGACTTTCTAAAAGTAGATTTTCATTCAAATTATAAGTAGAGCGAGACAGCAGACGATAAGGACGACGAGCGCGAATTTCAACTTGTCCAAAACCAACATTTATAATACGTTGAATATACTCTTCATAAGTCAACGCACCAGATAGACACATTGCTCGTAATCGCTCGTCTTTCTTTAAATGTTCTGGTATTGAACGAGTCGCAATTGGATCGCTCATTTGCAAACGTCCGTTCGGTTTTAAAACACGATATACTTCTTTTAAAGCACGAGTTAAATCTTCCGGTTCAAAAATATTAAAAAGACAGTTTTGTGCGACAATATCAACTGAACTATCAGCAACTGGGAGATTAAAAGCATCCCCTTCGCGAATTTCTACAAAGCTGGTATCAAACCAAGGATTATCTTTTGTAGCAAGCTCTAAATTTTGCTTCGCAGCTTCGCGCATATCTGCAACTGGATCTACCGCAATCACCCCACCCGCACGACGGGAAAAATAAGCAAATTGCAAAGCTTCTAAACCACCACCAACGCCTACATATAACACGGTGGGTTTATTACTAAGTTCATTAGCATGAACCGTAGTACCGCAACCGTAGTTCATCTCCTGCATCTTCAGAGGAATATGCAACCCCGGTAACTGCATTGGCGTACTTTGTACGCAACAAAGCCCAACTTCGGGCGTTTGCGCTACTTCACTGTAAAATTGGGCTGCTGTTTCTAAGTAGGTCATTGCACTCCGGTATCTAGTATTTTCTACGTATTAATAGCAATATAAGTAACATCCATGAGGATGAATGCCAGGGGAAAATAGAACTAATTGAAAAAAGCGGTAACAGGTAAAATACCTGCACCACTGTTGATTCTACAAGGCTGACAAAAATCTGGTGGCAGATTTAATCTTTAATATATTTATTTAAATATGATTCACCCTCCCTTAAATGAGTTTTTGCTGAGAGTAACCTTGGATAATGTTAAATAACTAGTGGCTCACGGAGTTAGGAGTTAGGAGTTAGGAGTTAGGAGTTAGGAGTTAGGAGTTAGGAGTTAGGAGTGATTAATCTTCTCCCCATCCCCCCATCTCCCTATCTCCCCATCCCTCCTTTACTCGCGCAAAACATAACCAACACCGCGTACCGTTTGAATTAGACGCTTTTCTTTGCTAGCTTCCAACTTCAATCGCAGGTAACGCACGTAAACTTCAATAATGTTAGAATCTCCCATAAAATCGTAACCCCAGACTTCTTCGAGAATGCGATCGCGTGTTATGACTTGTCGTGGATGGGAGAGTAAATATTCGAGTAAATCAAATTCTTTTGCTGTTAAATCAACTAATCGCGAATTTCGGTAAACTTCCCGAGTGCTGCGGTTTAATTTTAAATCTTCAAATTGTAAAATATCTTCCGAACCTTCTTCAGATGTCCTGCGAATGCGTGCTCTTACTCTTGCTAACAACTCCTCCACACTGAAAGGTTTTACTACGTAATCATCCGCACCAGCATCTAAACCAGCAACGCGATCGCTAACTTCATCTTTAGCGGTTAGCAAAATAATTGGTACTTTATCCCCGGTGCTTCGCAAGCGTCTGCAAATTTCTAAGCCAGTCATTCCGGGTAGCATCCAGTCCAAAAGTATTAAATCGGGATGAGATTCCCGTGCCATAGTTAATCCGGCTAATCCATCATTTGCGACGCTGACTTGATAACCTTCAAAACCCAACTCTAATTCTACAAATTTAGCTAGTTTAACTTCGTCTTCTACCAATAAAATATGCGCAGTCATAAAGGTTAATTATTCTAAATATTTAAAATTGTCTTCTGCTCTGATTTTATGTATAGATCGTGATTTTTTTCAATGCTTGATGTTACAATTACTTAGCTTTTATTTTATAAAAAATATTGTACATTATTTATATTTATTGTATATTATCTCGATCCAAAGTATAAAATTATTAATATTACTCAAAAAAGTATTTCAAAATAAAAAAAAAATTCATATTATCAAATAATTATTTAGGACAAATCTATGCTATCAGAACCTCAGCATTGGCAGCAGAAACAGCGAACTTTAGAAGTTTTATCATCTCTTAGTTATCGAAATGGGGAACTAAACAAATTTTTACAAGAAATTTCTATAGCTGTTAGTAAGCTAATTACTATTGATTGGTCTGTAGTCACCCTTTGTCACAATGGTTTTGACAAAATACTAGCTAGCAGTGTAGAACTAGATGATTATGAAACAACTTATTCGCTACACGGTACTGTAACTGGAACGGTAGTAGAAACAGGGAAAAGTCTCACAATTGATGATACCAAAACCTGCACGGAATACGGTCAAGTGCCAGAAGGATATCGTTCTTATTTAGGAATTCCTTTACGCACATCTCAAGGAAAGGTTATTGGTACAATTTGCTCTTTTCATCAACAACCCCGCAAGTATAATTCTGAAGAAGTTGAGATTGTAGAATTATTTGCCGAACGTGCAGCAACAGCAATCGATAATTATCAACTTTATCAGCAACAACGTCAATTTAATCAAAAATTAGAAGCCGAAGTCGCAAAAAGAACAGAAGAGTTAAAAGCAGCACAAGCAAAACTTGTCATAAAAGAACGTTTAGCAGCAATTGGGGAATTTGCTTCGGGTATAGTTCACGAAATTCGCAACCCTTTTACTACCATGAAAATGGGATTGAATTACTTTAATAGAATTGATAAATCCGAAGCCTCTCAAATGCGATTATCTCTAGCATTAGAAGAAGCAGATAGATTAGAAAGATTGTTAAAAGAAATCTTGCTGTATGCAAAACCTCAGAAGTTACAGCTACAAGCAATTGATATTAATATATTTATTACAGAAATGCTACAATCGCTGCGAATGATGTCATCTGCAACCCAGCGCTGTATAGAATTTTATCCCCCATCCACTCAACATCATGTGATGGGAGATAAAGATAAACTCAAACAAATAATTATTAACCTAGTTCGTAACGCTTGCGAAGCGGTAAGCATAGGAGAAACTGTTAAAATTCAGCTTGAAAATAATCTTAAAGAACAAATATCTATTCATATTTGTAACGGTGGCGAACCCATCCCTCCAGAGATTTTGCCAAAACTGACTCAGCCTTTTTACTCGACAAAATCTTCTGGAACTGGATTAGGGCTGGCAATAGTTAAACGCATAGTAGAATCTCATAATGGTGAATTGTTAATTAAATCTTCAGCTGAAGAAGGAACAACAATAACTGTAAATTTACCAGTTTGCTCTTAGCAATAAGCTGTAATATCCTCACCACATTCATCAGCAAGATAGCACAAAGCTTTAAAGCGTAAAGTCACCACTTGTTCGTAAAGAGGATTTAGCTTACACATGGGAGGAATATGAAATAACTTACGACCAAAAACTACTATATCGCGTTCAAATGGACATTGTGCAGGAATGAGTTTACATAGAAAATGGGCTAATTTTGCATTGTGAATTTCTTGAGAATCCAGCCATTGACGAATTGGAGAAAGAAAGTCACGTCGAGATTTTATTTGAGTAAAGCTAGTCATAATTTTTTACCTCATTTTTTAATGCTAAATAATTAACTTAAAATCCTTTTCTATATATAAATAGATACAGATTTTATAACTTATGCATTTCCTTTTTTAAGAACACCTCTAACTACATACAGCTATTGGAGGGTTCCGGATAATTTGAAGAGAAAATAATTGTCAATTCATTGACGTATTTTTTGTAATGAAAGCTACAGAATTAAAGTTATTTCCTATTAATGAGTAAATAGTTATTTAGGTAATGATTAATTTATATTGCAATCCAAAATGGTGATTTGAACCCCTCTCCTTTAATAAGGGGAAGGGGTGAGGTTTCAGCGCGCATTGTATTGCAATCAGCGTGAAAACCGCGATATTAATCCGGTAGAGACAGCGTACATTGCAATATCTCTCAATTCGCACAATTTGTATAGAAAATTCTGTTAAATGAGATCAAAAATTGAGGTGTTGCGAGACTTAGTTTTTTGAAAAAACCGATTTTCAGATTCACTTAGGGATTAAGGCGAAACCACAACAGTTTCAATAAGCTAAGATAGCAGCGTAGACAGATAACTGTTTGCTAAACATAGCCCAATAAAAACCAGCAACGAAGCGATATAGAAGATGCCCAAGTGGAAACTTGCAACAGAATTTACCTTTGATAGCGCTCATTACATCAAAGATTATAATGGTCCTTGCGGTAGGATGCACGGGCATACTTATAAAGTGCGAATTGAAGCCAATAGCACCAAACTACACTCCTCAGAATATTGCCCTCATGCGGTAATGGTAGCTGACTTTAGAAGCTTACGCTGGGCTAAAAAAGATGTCACCAAAGGAGGATTAGATCATTGCTTGCTTAATGAGGTAATGCCTCCAGAATATGAAACCACGGCGGAGATGATTGCTAAATATATATACGACGAAACCAAGAAGAA
>JBCCSG010000073.1:0-24687 GCA_039200565.1 Cyanobacteria bacterium P01_D01_bin.50
CCAAAAAAAATCGGATACAAGCCCCCGGATTTATCCGTGGAATAAAAAAAATGTTTCCTTATTTTCAAGCCCCTCGATTCATCGATGGGGTAATAATTCTAAATTCTTCATGTCTTATTCTAAATTCGCAATGACAGCCTCTTGCCAAGAGTATTGTGCATTTTTAATGCACAACAGCTTACTAGACTTACCTTCTTGAGTAACCTATTAAGTAGGTTGGCGTTGAAAATAGTAATTAAAACAAGCTAAATAACCCGCAGCCGTCGAGAAGCTGGGGCTATCAAAACAAAGCCCGTCTACACGGGCACAATTGCGGCGCATCTTTATAAGGCTTTCGAGGCAGTTTACCCAAGCTGTAATATAGTTGGGTAAATTTGGCGGCCGACTTACTTATATGTTAAAAATGACGTTGCTGAATTAGGCTATAAATGATAATCACCTACATTTTGTAGTAAACATGAAACCTGTGTAGATATTTCCACAATCCACTTTCCGAATCAATGTCAAGTCACCACCTCATCTCTAAGATCGAGCAACGGCGTAAAAATGTAGGTAAGAGAAGGGAATGAGGAAACCAGAAAATCAACGAAAACAATTCAAAACTTTCATCTTCCCCTCCTCCTAATTTCTATTACATAGAATTAGCACCAGTAGCAATTAAACGTCTGAATAAACCTTCAGTCCAACCAGTTTCTCTTAAAACAGCTTCTGAAGTTACTTCTATATAAGCCTGTTCAATAAAAGCTAAATCAATCATGCAAATACGGCTCAAAGCATCCTTAATATTTTCGCTTTTATCATCTTTCTTTGCACGGTAGCCAGCTTCTCGGATTACAGTTGCCATTGCAGGCACAACGTGCTGTGGCCCGATACCAAGACGAACGTGAACTAAACCAATTTTCCAGCGGCGCTCGGCATAGTCACTACCCCAATCATCCATACCTGTAAACATCTCGTAGAACCATTGAATAAATGTTTCCTTAAGACGATGAGAGCGCCCTTCTGTAGCGTTTACAATTCCATCCATTTCCTCATCGCGCCCCAAATAATCATAGAAATGCTCTGCCATATCTGGAGCAATTTCCTTTCCCCAATCTATTTCAGATTGAAGCAGCGCTTTATCTTCTGCTGTTAAATTAACTCGCTTTTCCAAAGTAGACAAAAAGACTTGTGGTTCTATAGCCATTCTCAGAAACTCCTATTATTAATAAACAAAAATTAGTAGAAAATATCCACTGGCACTCTCCAAGTCTTGTTATGGCTCGATACCGTTAATAAGTCAAGTCAATTCGCGATATTTTGTGATAAATAACACCAACAAGACCTGCTTTATCTGTGAATATTTAGTTTACAATCATATGATAGCCCTGCATTTGATAATTAAAGGTACTGTGTAAAATTTGGACTGGAATTACATAAAATCCCTAATCCAAACATCGTCTAAGAACTCTATCTGTGTTTCCACTCAAGCTAATAGCGGCGCAATTTTAGCAACAACTCGTTTAACTTCTAAAAACAATAAACCTTGTTTAACACCAGTACCAGCTAAAACTAGTAAAACAGCATCAGCGCCACAACCAACTAACACACCATAGCCTTTTTCGCCTTCCACAACAATCCTATCGATGCTTCCACGAGCTAGTTCCCTACCGATACGTTCCCCTAAAGAAAGCATGGATGCAGACATCGCAGCGGTACGTTCTTCATCCATTCCACCAGGTAAAACCGAAGCCAAAGCTAAACCATCAGGGCTTACCAAAGCAGCACCTTGGACATCAGAAGCAGCACTGACAAAATTTTGCAATTCGTCTTGTAACATGGAAACGTTAATCATTTTTTTTCTCTCCAGAATTGTTGGTAAAGGTATTTTAGTGATTTCCGCAGTTAACTGTTTTAATGTAACTTCACTAACATTTTCTTGCAAAGGCTCAGTATTATCTGTAGTTGCCAGTGATGGAGAACTTTCTATTGGGGGCAACTCCGAAGAGTTTACTGATTCAGCAGCAAGATTTTGAAATACTCCTTTTAGGAAGTTGATAATTTTACCCAGAGGCATTTATTACTGACTCCTGAGTTCTATCTTCGGGTTTTAATAATTACATATTCTTGTAAATAATAGATACTGAGCCTCAAGACTTGGTAAATTTTAAAACGAAAAAGGTTAATTCGAGAATAAGAAAAAATTATTTATAGCTTATGTTTTACAAGCAAGATATAGATCGAACCTCAAAGGTAATTAAACTAATAACTGCTCCCCATCTCCCAATCTCCCCATCATTCCCTCACTTCAGCAGAGTGCATGGATGCTAATTGTTCAACGATCGCAATTAATGCTTGAAATACAGATTCACGTTCATTAGCATTAACAGTTATTACAGGAATTGGGGAGGCTTCATTTTGAAGCCCTAAAGCTAAGACAATATCTTCTATTTCCCAAGCATCGGCGCAATCTGTATGAGTTACTCCTATTAATACCGGAATCGACGCATGGTGCTTCATATAGTTGAGAAGTTTGCGGGCGTAGCGGAAGTGATTTGGACGATGTGCATCGACTAGGAGAATGTAAGCGTGGGCTTTTTTGATCAAAATTTCCCACATAAAATCAAATCGGCTTTGTCCGGGAGTACCGTACAAATGTAATGATTGATTGGATGAGATTGTTAATTTTCCAAAGTCTAAAGCAACTGTGGTTGTTTCCTTTAACTCGGCTAACTCATCAGTTGCTCTTTTGTCGGTGTCAACAACATCAATTTCACTGATTGTGCGAATAAAAGTAGTTTTTCCCGCGCCTACACCTCCTGTAACTACAATGCGAAGAATTTCAGATGTCATTAAGCTTTGCTCCTTAAGTACCCAACAAGATTTTGCAGCAATGAATTACTAACTTGGGGTGCTTGCGATTCCCGATTTTTTCTCGCTGCTCGCGAACCATATTTACTTACCCAAGTCAAATCCATATCATAATGGTACTCACTACTATTTGATGTTACCTGGGGTACTTCTTCCATCAAACCTACAAGCATTAGTCGGAAAGCTGCTTGCTGAATCTTAATAGTTGGTTGATTGAGTTGAGCGGCGATGCCTTCGATGGAAATATCACCGGAAGCAAATTCCCAAATCTGCCATTCAAAGGCATTCAAGCGAATTTGCGGTTGGTTTTGATTAATATTTCGGATACCAGATTTTACATCTGGAAGCGCCTCTTCAAGTGCTTGCCAATTTTTCAATGCTCTTAAAGCCATCAAAGTTACTTCTGTAGCACTCAAACTTAATCCTGTCATCTCTGACATTGGTAAAGGGGCTTTACAATCTAGTTTAAATACACCTTTTTGAATTTCAAATAATTGGCGAACTTGTTGTAATTGATTAGCAAATAATAAGTTTAATTGCTCCGCGCTTAATAAAGATTGAGTTTTGAACTGCAAGCCCAGAGGTGTAGTTTTTGATGCGTTGCGATAAACAGTTTCGATCGTGCTAGTTTCTACCCAATTTCTTTGGGCAATTTTTGAAACTAAACCTTTACCATTTAATCGATGTGTAGCGGCAACAATACGTCCGCTTCTGAACCAAATATAAAAGTATTTTGCTCTAGATTCGGGGGTTTTAATATCTGGCAAAGTACATACACTTAAACAACCCGATTTACGTCCTTGTTCAATAAGTTGGAACAATTCTGCTAAGGAAAAATCCGTAAAAGAACTACTAAGACTCATAAGTTGAAATATTTTCAATAATCAGTATTTTTTTTGCTGATACACGCCCTTAATTACATTTGAAAGGAATGTAATTTTTATAACTGTCCAATTCTCCACTGATGGCGCTTAACTATCGCTTCAAAAGCATAGTACTAGGTTTATCCCATGAATATCCGTAAAGAAATTGGGATGCAATTTTACTCATTAATACCTGTATACGTATTAACACGCATTTTATGATTATTTTATGGTTTTATTTAGTATCAATATACAATGTATTCAGTTAATCTATTTTAATTTTGATTGCCAGAATCAACAGCGATCGCTTTTCCTTAAAATCAACGGAAAGCCTGTCAATATCAGCTATTTTTTCAAATAAAGATCGTGAATATTTTTTTTGATTATTATTGTTGATTTTATTACATCTATTTCGATTGATGTTTATGTTGAGATTATTTCTGGTAAAGTTAACTTTGATGAATAAATTGCAATATTTCGTTTGATTGAATGAGTCTTCATTCAAATAATAATTAACACTTCGTAATATATATAGAAATTGTTTGCTATGAAGCTTATTTGGACTTTTTGCTTGATTTTTGTATTATTTTTCTGTTGCGCTGAGAGTAATGCTAATGCGGGAGAATTAAATCAACGATTACAAAACTTTCCCCAGTGGGAAAAATTAACTTCTGTAAAACCGGCAGTAGGAGACTTGATTTATCCTCAATGGATGAAGGGTGAATGGGAAGTAAAAAGTCAGATGGTGGATTTAGTTGCACCTCTAGCACCAGAGATTGTAACGCCAGGGTTTGAAAGTAATCGTCAGTATCTCGATCAACCAGTAAATTTTAAAGTACGATTTACCAACGGGGAAACAGCCGTTTCTCGATTTAATTCTGGCTTCTTATCAAAAATAATTCCTTTTAAAGACAATAAATCAACAGCAATAATTGCTGATAGAGCATATAATAGTTTGAATTTAGCGCGGGCTATTTTAGGTAACGATACAGTTAAAGCAGTAAAAGTAGACCCTGATTCTCCCAACCGTCAAATTACATTTTTACAAGGAGAACGTCAATTAGTTTCTATAGTCAAAAGTCGTGCTACAGAAACTACAACAGACGGTAGATTTATTACAAGCGAAGTATTTCAACAGTTATTTAAAGGTAGTTCGCGTCCTTATTTAAATTCAGTAGAATCAACTACAGCATATAGAAGATTATCTACATCTAATCCAGCAATTGAAGCGAATCAAGTCACAGCCGTATATCTTTCACCTCAAGATCCAGATTACTTTAAAGCAGCTAAGGGGCCAGTAGCTTTGTATAGATATCGTTTAGAATTTTTTCCAAAAAAATAATACATGTCCGTTGAATTAACCTGAAATAAATACTTATTTTTCTGCGAATAAAAGAAGCCACAGAGGTGGCTCTCATCCCAGGTAATACAGCCTCGGGACTTTGGGACTAGTAGTATTACTTAATAGGATTATAAATCGCCTCTTCAAAAATTAGGAATTATGCCATAGGAAAGATTTCCCAAGTTACGACTTTAAGAAGTTTACGTGAGATTTGTAATTAATTTGTTCTGGGTGTTGAGATTTAACTAAGGAGTAGTTCCAACTTCTGTAGTCGATAACTCTTCAGATGATGGAGCAGTATTTGGTAACTCCAAGCAATATCCAGCACCATATACCGTTTTGATATAGCGGGGATGACGTGGATCTGGTTCTAGCTTAGTTCTCAAGTGGCGGATATGCACGCGAATGGTTTCAATATCATCATCTGGATCGTAACCCCAAACTTCCCTAAGTATTTCACTGGGAGAAACCGTTTGCCCGTGTCGTTGTAGCAGACAATGGAGTAATTCAAACTCTAAGTGAGTTAACTTCACAGTTTGAGAAAACCATATTGCCTCAAATCTTTCGGGAACTAAAGTCAAGGAACCATAATTAAGAATTTCACTGTGCTTCGCTGCTTGGGGTATGCGATCAGTACGTCGCAGTAACGCCCTTACTCGCGCCAGCATTTCCTCAACTTCAAAAGGTTTGGTGAGATAATCATCCGCACCTGCATTAAAGCCTTCCACCTTATCTTGGGTTTGACTTAAAGCCGTTAACATTAAAACCGGAATATCAGCAGTACGCTCATCACGCCGCAGACGCTGGCATACGGTAAATCCATCTACTTTCGGCAACATCAAATCCAACATAATTAGATCCGGCTGTAGCTGGAGTGCTAGAGCTTGCCCCTTGATACCATCTTCAGCTTGGCTCACATCGTAACCAGCCATTTCGAGATTAACAGCTACCAACTCAGAAATCGCTGGATCGTCATCTATGACAAGAATTCTCGGCATTATGAAGTACTTATTACTAAATGTTAAGGGAGATTAAGAACCTTTGGAAAATACAAAGATTGCTTTAATGATTATAAAAAAAATTTTAAATATAACATAAACCTTAAAATAAAAATATTCTTAAACTAACTGTGAATTAGACAGAATATCTTATAGATGCTTGTGTTAAGCTATAATCCACCTTGGTTTTTGCGAAATAGCGTGTTAATGACTGTTGGTGCGGCATTGTGGGGGAAAAACAATTGGGAAAATGTCCTCAAATTGCCCTCTCCTAGTTACCAGCAACAAGTTTTTACCGGCGCGCAAGGGGTACCTATCTTTGGCTTGGTAGGGATTCCAGAAAATCCTCGCGGCACGATTGTAGGCACTTACGGCATTACTGGCGATTTAGAAAGTGAATGGTCTCTGGAAATCTTAGGGCGTAAAGCTTATGCTAGAGGTTATGCGGTAGTATTGTTTGATTGGCGTGCCCACGGTAAAACAGCAGAATTATCGTCAACCTTAACCAGCGATGGTTTGTACGAAGGAGAAGACTTTGTTCGCATCGCCGCCACCGCTTTATCAATGGGGTGTCCCCCAAAATTCTGGTTTACAGGATTTTCTTTAGGAGGGCAATTAGCCTTATGGGCAGTTAAAGCAGCTGTAGAATTAACCCAGCCAGAGGAAATCGGAATTAAAGCAAGCGATATCGCTGGTGGTGCGGTTATTTGTCCTAGTTTGGATTCCAATCGTTCCCTTAATTATTTAGTTAGTTATCCAGCAGGAAAGTTTTTAGAAGGGAGAATCTCCAAAGCACTGAAACAGCTTGCATGGAAAATTCACGATACTCATCCTGGTAGTTTAGACGCAGCGGCAATTAAAAGAGCAAACAGTATATGGGGATTTGATAACGAATTAGTCATAGAAAAATTGGGTTTCCCTTCAGTAGAAGCTTACTATCAAGCAAGTAGTGCCCTGCACCTTCTACCAATCCTTGAAAAACCAACTTTAATAATTTATGCAGCAGACGACCCATTTTTTGACCCAGCAATTATACCAGAATTAAAAACAGCCTGTGCCGACAATCCGGCCATAGAATTAATGTTGACTGATTACGGCGGTCACCTTGGTTATTTAAGCAGCAATAAATGTCAGCAAGAATACGGTGATAGCGATCCATGGTGGGCGTGGAATCGCCTTTTAGAATGGATCGAGAATCAATGATCAATGATCAACCATCAACCATCAACCAACAACCATCAACCATCAACTATCAACCAACAACCAACAACTATCAACTATCAACTATCAACTATCAACCAACAACCATCAACCATCAACTATAGGAATCCTATTTGAAAATTGAAAAAAACTCAGTACCCTTTAATTTCCTATAACCCTTTTGCCTCTTGCCTTTTGCCTCTTGCCTACCCACACAAATAATTTTAAAAATCAAAACGGATTCCTATATCAACCAACAACCATCAACCATCAACCAAATGTGGTTACAAGCGCCGATAGACATTCAGTTATTGCCTGATGAAGTTCATATTTGGCGGGTAAATCTCGACAATTTCAAATCATCGTTGGAAGACTTTACACAAATTCTCTCCGAAGATGAGTTAGGCAGAGCAAAAAGATTTCATTTCGAGGAACATCAGGAGCGTTTTACTACTGCACGGGGTATTCTTAGATGTATATTAGGTCGCTATTTAAATATTGAACCGTTTAATATACGCTTTGGTTACTCCGATCGTGGTAAACCATTTTTAGTAGAAGTTACACCGCAACAAAGAGATTTAAGTAATTGCTCGCGTCTCAACTTTAATTTGTCTCACTCTCAAAACTTTGCTTTATATGCAGTGAGTTTAAAGGATTCTATCGGCGTAGATTTAGAATGTATCAAATCAAATACCGATGTACTTTCCCTTGCTCAAAGATTTTTTTCACCTAGTGAATTCACTGTAATTAAATCGGCTCCTCAAGAGCAACAACAACAGCTATTTTTTCGTTATTGGACTTGTAAAGAATCTTATTTAAAAGCAACGGGAATCGGATTAGCAGATTTACAGAATATCGAAATTTCTCTAACTCCATCACAACCCGCACAATTAAATATTCCTGGTGAATGGAGTTTAGTGGAAATCAAACCTTTTTCTAATTATGCTGCTGCGATATGCCTCCGGCATGACGCTTCGCGTATCGCTGTTAACTGTCTCGATTTACAGTTCAAATATTGGGATTATTAATATTGAGTCCATTATCTTGCGATTGTCCCTAAAAAATCCGGTATAAATTATGTACTCAACTTGGATTTACCAGTCAAAGTCATTTTACTACTACATTTCGCAAAATTACTGGAGTCACTCCAAAATATTATCGAGATCGTAAATAAATTGGTTATTTTTTGACTAATCCTTATAAAATTTCTCCCCCTCTACCCCCTCTTCCCCCTCTCTCCCTCAACGCCGGTAATCAATCTTCCATCGAGAAGCGAATAATCCGGCAATTTTTTGAAAAAACGGGCAAGAATCTGTAAGACAGATTGATCGTGAATCAACTACTTTTTAAGTAGTCAAACATTCATTACTAATTAAATTATGGATTTCAACAATGCTACCTTTATTGGAGAAGCCGATTTATATCACAAACAAGCGGCTCACTTTGTTCCTGGTTATGCATCAATATATGAAATAGCAGGCTGTTATCTAAATTTAAATCTTCCCTCAAACGCCGATATTTTAATTGTCGGTGCTGGTGCTGGGATGGAAATTAAAACCTTAGCTAAATTTTCTCCCAACTGGATAATGACAGGAGTAGATCCATCTTCGCGGATGCTCAATTTAGCTAATTTTTGGGTTCAACACAATAATCTGGAAAATCGAGTCAAGTTGATTGAAGGTTTAATCTCAGATGTGTCAGATGATAATTTATTTGATGCAGCTACTTGTATTTTAGTAATGCATTTTATTAAAGATAAATCACATAAATTGGAATTACTAAAAAATATTTATGCAAAATTGCAACCAGGTGGAATTTTGATTTTGGCTGATTTGATTCTGCCGTCAAAACATCAAGATTTTCAGTTATTTAATATTCTTTATCAGAAACATGCACAATTTCATGGTGAACCAGATTCAAAAATTGAACAAGTTTTAGCAGCACTACATACCTCTGTATTTCCTATCTCGAGCAAACAAGAAACTGAATTAGTAGTCAAGGCTGGATTTTCAACTCCTGTAATGTTCTTTTCTTCCCTTTATTTTCAAGCTTGGTTTGCAAAGAAAGAATAATTTTAAACTCTAAATATGGGTTTAACTTCTTGCGGATGGGTTGAATTCCCCATCCTCATACAGTGAAAGAATTGGGTTGGGGTTTAAATCCCCATCTCAATTCCAGCCTTCCTTCTATTTAAGCCTGCTACATAAAACCAGGACAAAACCTGACATTACTTGACGTTTCAACGGGAGCATGGGAGCGGTTATCCCTCAACGTCCAGGCACGGTTTAGCCAACCGTGCATATTTCTCTAAATTTTGGGATGCATTTAAATCTCTGTCAGCAGTATAGTGACATTTTTGACACACATAAACTCGTTCAGACAGACTAATTTCTTGAATTTCACCACAATTAGAACAAGTTTTACTAGATGGGTAAAATCTATCAGCAAATATAACAGTTCCACCATATCTAATTGCTTTATATTCTATTTGTCTACGGAATTCATAAAAATTAGCATCACTAATAGCACCAGCTAATTTGTGATTTTTAAGCATCCCAGAAGTATTTAAATTTTCTAAAGCAACTACTGCGTGATTTTTGCAAATAAATGTTGTTGCTTTATGAGTTGCATCTCGACGTATATTTCTAATACGTCTATGTAATTTAGATATCCTCAGTTTTTGTTTTTGATAACGATTACTACCTCTGACTTTTCTCGATAACTGACGTTGCAGGGATGCTAATTTCTTTCTAGCGCCACTCAAAGCCTTGGGATTAAAAAAAACTACTCCCGTTGATAAAGTGGCTAACGTTTTTATACCTAAATCAACGCCGACATAATCATATTGCTTTTGGGTTATTTCCGGTTCTATTTCATAAGAAAAAGCAATATACCAATCCCCCGCTATTCTAGATATAGTAAACGTTTTCGTTGTTGTGTGAGGTAAAATCTCATAAGTCGAAACCCAACCAATGGTAGGTAATTTAATACGTTTACCACCTATAATTATTGGTCTACCACTAGCATTAATTGTAAAACTATCATTTTTACTTTTTTTCTTAAATTTGGGATATTCTCCACGTAAGCCAAAGAAATTTTTAAAGGCTTCCCCTAAATTTTTAAAAGCAAATTCTGTAATTTTTTGACAAATACCTTTCTCTTTTATCCAAGGTAAAGCAGGCTTGACTTCATTATTAAAAAATTTCTTTAAAATCAAATGATTTGGTTGATATCCTTCACGATACAAAGTAGCCCAAGTTGCAAGTCCCCAATTGTAAGTAAATCGAGATATTCCAGCATGTTTTGACATCATTATTTTCTGTGATGATGTCAATTTTAACTTTGTTTTAATAGAAGTTAACAACACAAATAAACAATGAATTTAAATGATTATACGGGCAAGCACAATCATAAATTACTATAAAAAGTTGGAACAAGTCTAGGAAGTTTATGTAAATTTTATTTAAAAAGAATATTGCACTTTTATCTCGAAATGTCCGGTATTATCCAGTAACTATTGTACTAAGAGGGAACTCCTAAAATGTATGACAAGCTAGAACCTTTACAAGGAAAACCGAAACGGTAATTCACACTTACCGCGAGGAATATATTGCTTAGATAACTAGTTAGATAATCCGTTTAAGTAAAGTAATAATATATCAACTGCAAAAAATTAATTATTCTTTATAATTTTGCTATTTATTTTACCCCCCATTTTACCAGTTATTAAGACAATAACTTCCCGTTTCGATGTAATTTTTTGCATATCTAGATTTTGCTGTGAAATATTTAACAAAAATTAGTTAAGTTATGTAAAAAAAATACTAAATTTACTTGACCTTAATTGTGCAAGTGCAGTTTTCGATCCCCTGACTGCAGTAGTCTATATAAGGAATATATCTCCTCCTGATTTGACAAATTGGTTTATGACATCAGTTGTTTCGAGTCCTACCACAATTATTCGCATCGGTTCTCGTAAAAGCCAGCTCGCTCTCATCCAGACGTACTGGGTACAGGAACAACTTTCTAAGAGTTTTCCAAATATCAAGTTTGAAGTTCACACCATGTCTACCAAGGGTGACAAAATTCTGGATGTGGCATTAGCGAAGATTGGTGACAAAGCCCTATTCACCAAAGAACTAGAATTGGGAATGATGAATCGGGAGATTGACTTTGCAGTTCATTCTCTAAAGGATTTACCTACTCGTTTACCAGAAGGGCTGGGTTTAGCAGCAATTACCGAACGAGAAAACCCTGCTGATGCTTTGGTTGTAAACGAAAAGCACAAAGATAAACAAATCGAAACCTTGCCTGAAGGTGCGGTTATTGGTACATCTTCTCTACGACGTTTGGCACAATTGCGGCATCACTTCCCCCACTTCGAGTTTAAAGACGTACGGGGTAACTTAAACACCCGTCTTGCAAAACTTGACGCAGGAGAATATGACGCTTTAATCTTGGCCGCTGCAGGATTAGGACGCTTGGGCATGGCAGATCGTATTCATCAAGTTATACCTAAAGAGATTTCTCTCCACGCAGTTGGCCAAGGTGCATTGGGCATTGAATGCCTTTCCGACAACCAGCAACTTATATCCTTGCTCAAGGTAATCGAACATCCTCAAACCCGCGATCGCTGTCTTGCTGAAAGAGCGTTTTTACGCGATTTGGAAGGCGGTTGTCAAGTACCTATAGGTGTAAATACCCAAATCAATGGTGAAGAATTGACAATGACGGGAATAGTCGCCAGCATCGATGGTACAAAGCGAATCCAAGACACCATTTCTGGTTCCTTGTCAGAGCCTGAAAAGCTAGGCAGCGAACTAGCGCAGCGGTTGCGCGAACAAGGAGCGCAGGAAATCTTAGATGAGATTTTCGCGACTCTTGAACGTGTTTGAATTTCAGTTATGAGTTGTGAGGCCCGGAATTGGGAGTTAGGGTGTGTTTTTGAACCTTAGTAGCCCTTATAGAGGTTGTATATCCTGGGGCTACTGAAACAAAGTTCAGATAGTGAATGGGCTCCTAGCCGCCTGTTTTTTTATCTTCCTTAGTGCGAATTTCGTATATGTAGGCTGCACCATAACCGGGTGTTGAAGATTTGCCTGCATAGGTTCGGTTGAATTCGCAACCAACGACTAACAACTAACAACCAACAACTGATAACTTATAACTGACAACTGATAACTGATAAATGAAATGCGGATTCTATTTGTAGCAGCAGAAGCAGCTCCCGTAGCCAAAGTTGGTGGAATGGGTGATGTCGTGGGTGCATTGCCGAAAATTTTGCGAAGCATGGGGCATGATGTGCGGATTTTCATGCCTTATTACGGTTTTCTGCCAGATAAGATGGAAATTCCTTCCGAGCCTATTTGGTGGGGATATGCCATGTTCAACGATTTTGCCGTTTATGAATCTGTGCTTCCCGGTAGTGATGTTCCTCTGTATTTATTTGGACATCCAGCTTTCGATCCGCGTAAAGTTTATGGCGGTGATGATGAACATTGGCGATTCACATTCTTTGCAAATGGTGCAGCCGAGTTCTGTTGGAATTATTGGAAACCCGAGATAGTTCACTGTCACGATTGGCATACGGGGATGCTTCCAGTGTGGCTACATCAATCTCCGGATATCAGTACTGTATTTACTATTCATAACTTAGCTTATCAGGGTCCCTGGTACTGGTATTTAGAAAAAATTACCTGGTGTCCGTGGTATATGCAAGGACACAACACAATGGCGGCAGCGGTGCAGTTTGCCGATAGAGTGACTACAGTATCTCCAACTTATGCCGAGCAAATTAAAACGGCTGATTATGGCGAAACATTAGAGGGATTGCTGTCATTTATTAGTGGTAAGTTATCGGGTATTGTCAATGGTATAGATACTGAAGTTTACGACCCTAAAACAGATAAGTATATAGGTGAAAATTTCACTGATGAGAGTTTAGATAAACGCAAGGTGAATAAAATCGCTTTGCAAGAAGAATTGGGATTAGAAGTTAATAGCAATGCTTTTCTAATTGGAATGGTATCCCGTTTGGTAGAACAGAAAGGCATTGATTTAATGATGCAAGTTCTCGATAAATTCTTATCCTATACAGATGCTCAATTTATAGTATTAGGAACGGGAGACAGAAATTACGAAACCCAACTGTGGCAAATGGCATCTCGTTTTCCCGGACGTATGGCAAGCTATATACTGTATAACGATGCTTTGGCTCGTCGTATTTATGCTGGTAGCGATGCATTCTTAATGCCGAGTCGTTTTGAACCTTGCGGTATCAGTCAGATGTTAGCGATGCGCTATGGCTGTGTGCCGATTGTACGTCGTACGGGTGGATTGGTAGATACAGTGTCGCATCACGATCCGATGAATCATACAGGTACCGGGTATTCCTTTGACCGTTACGAAGCCCTAGACTTGTACACTTGTATGGTGCGTGCTTGGGAAGGTTTCCGCTTCAAACCCCAATGGGGGGAATTACAGCAACGGGGTATGAGTCAGAATTTCAGTTGGAATATTTCCGCTAAACAATATGTAAGTCTTTATCGTTCAATTTTTGGGTTACCGGAAGAGGAAGAGAAAATTGAAGAGTCGGTAGCTGTTAAATCTTAATACAGCAATTAATCTCCCCCGCTCTAGTTATGGCAGGGTTATGGGAACCGAGCCCGCCGTGGCAACGGGTAATGAAAAATCAGGCTTTTAACCCACCATTACGGTGGGTTTTGTAATTGAGCTATTGCCTCAGAGGCTACAGACTTTTATCGTTTGAAACATGCCATAATCTAAAGCGGTATGAGGTATTTATCTCCGTAATTGACAAGGATTAGTTTAAAAATAATAATGTTCGAGAAAATAATTGCAAATTTTCAGTATATTTGCTGAACTTAGTATGAATAAAAAAAATATAATATCAGTTAATAGCGGATTAAATTATCCGTATTTATTCTAATTCTTTTCCTTTTAATAAAGATTGCTCTAAACCTCTACCCATTTCAAAATATTTCTGTCAAACTTAATAATCAGTTACGGAGTTAAAGCAAGACTACTAAAACTAAATACTGTTGATTGCAGTTGTTTAGAGAAAGTTAGTTAATGTTAGGTTAGATAGTTTTAATCAGATTTTTCGGAGTGAAACCTTTTAATAACTTAATTGTCACATTTTTATTCGGTGAAAATTTTAGTTATGAGAAGATAGTGTCAGGGATTAGTGCAAATACCATCTTTAATAAAATAAGATTGTACCTTGACTCTAGAGAATTAAGATGAAAGAAGTTTTAGAATTGATTGAACAGAAAAAAAAGGAGTTTGCGAAATTACCGTTTTTTGAGTTTTTAGGAAATGAAAGTATAGATCCAAGAGAAAGAGTAGCTTGGGCACCATGCTTAGCATATTTTGCAATGATGTTTAAGGATTTGAATGCCTATGTACTTAGAAAAGAACCTACCGATAATCTAATTCAAAAAATGATTAATCACCATACATATGAAGATGGTGGTCATTGGCGGTGGTTCTTAGAAGATATTAAAAGATTGGGTTTTGAGGAATCACTTAACTTCGGTGATAGCCTTAGATTCCTTTGGGGTGACGAAACTAAGAAAACTCGTCAATTATGTTACAATCTATCAGGGTTGTGTGTTTTTGAAGAAGATGTATTAATTAAGTTGGCAATAATTGAGGCAATAGAAGCTACAGGAGATGTCGCTTTACCTTACTTTGCAAAATTAGGTGAAGAACTTCAAAAAATCACATCACAAAGATATTACTATTTTCATGCGTCTCATGCAAAAGTAGAAACAGGTCACATTTTATGTGGATTAGATTCCGATCAAATAGAAAAGTTTTTGATCGGTATAGAACTAAGTGCAGAGCAAAATTTAAAAGCTTTAAATGCAGTTGAAATAATATTCAATAGTTATTCAGAATGCATGAATGAGATGATGGCTTATCTCGAGAAACATTCTTATGAGCAAAAATATAGAGAATATACTTGTGTTCTGGGAACTGCTATTGCGTAACAAATTTATCCCATATTTAAACTCACAAAATCATTAAGTAAACAGAATACATTTAAGAAAATGGAAAATGAAAAATATTTAATCAAATAGATTTTTTACTTTACTCAGAGTTGCATTCTTAATTGCGTTAACAATTTTTCGAGTAAGAAAAGAGCTTTGTTCTTATAGCCCCAGATTTATAATCTGAGGGCATTCTTTTTTTTTAGTAAATACGGAAACTTTGCATAAAATGACAATATGTTTGAAATTTTCAAAAAAAATCTCCCATGAGTGTTTAAAAAACTGAATATTGGGGAACCCTAGATATACGAACACATTTATGCTCTTCTAGGAAGGATTGTGTAATGCTCACATCTACCTTGGTTCCCGGTTATGACATTATGGAAGTCATTTACGAAGGAATCAATACCATTATTTATCGGGGTATATCGCATCTAAACCAGCAAAAAGTCATTCTCAAAATCCTTAAAGAAGACTATCCAACCTTAGATGCAATTACTCGACTCAAACATGAATACAAAATTACTGAAAATCTTGATTTAGAAGGTGTTGTCAAAATATTAAGGCTTGAAACCGATCAAAATCGTTTGTTACTTGTATTAGAGGACTTTGGTGGAAAGTCTCTTAGGCAAGTACTAAGCAATCGAAAATTAGAATTACTGGAATTTTTAAATATCGCCGTACAATTGGGGAAAGCTTTAATATCGCTACATTCCCACAATATTATTCACAAAGATATCAAAGCTGATAACATCATTATTAATCCTAAAACAGGACAAGTTAAGCTTACTGACTTTAGTATCGCTTCAAGACTTAGTAACGAAAAACTACAACTAACTAACCCCAATCAACTTGAAGGGACATTAACATATATGTCCCCCGAACAAACTGGGAGAATGAATCGCGCCCTTGACTACCGCACCGATTTTTATTCACTGGGTGTAACTTTCTATGAAATGATTGCCGGGCAATTACCTTTTCAAAGTAACGATCCTTTAGAATTGATTCATTCCCATATTGCCAAGCAACCCGTTGCAATTCAACAATTAAATCCAGAAATTCCTAATGTGATCGCCAATGTGGTAGTAAAGTTAATGGCGAAAAACGCCGAAGATCGTTATCAAACAGCTAAAGGACTTTTAGCCGATTTAGAACTTTGTCGCGAACAGTTAGAAATAACGGGAACAATTATAGAATTCCAACCTGGACGATTGGATGTATTGAGTCAGTTACTCATTCCCCAAAAACTTTACGGTAGAGAGACTCAAGTCAATCAACTTTTAGAGGCTTTTGAAAGAGTAAGCAAAGGAAGCCGCGAACTGATGCTAGTTTCTGGCTATTCAGGAATTGGTAAATCATCCGTAGTTTATGAAGTTAATAAATCCATCACCCAAAAGCGCGGTTATTTTACCAGCGGCAAATTTGACCAGTTCAAGCGCAATATCCCTTACGCTTCATTAATTCAGGCTTTTAGTGGCTTGATGCAGCAGCTACTTACAGAAAGTACAACGCAGCTCCAACAATGGCACAGCAAAATATTAACTGCTGTTGGTACAAATGGACAAGTCATTATTGATGTAATTCCAGAAGTTGAACTCATCATTGGTAAACAAGCGGAAGTACCCCAACTGGGTGGAATAGAAGCACAAAACCGTTTTAATCGTGTTTTTAGCGAGTTCATCAACGTCTTCGCTCAAAAAGAACATCCATTGGTAATCTTTCTGGATGATTTACAGTGGGCGGATTCTGCGACTCTGAAGTTAATGCAACTGTTGAGTGCTGACTCCGAATGTAAATATTTGTTGTTGATTGGGGCTTACCGCGATAATGAAGTTAGTCCGACTCATCCTTTAATTCAAACTTTAGAAGGAATAGAAAAAAATAACGCAATTGTTCATAATATTGTTTTACAACCACTGGAGATTGCAGATGTGACTCAGTTGATTGCCGAAACCTTGAACGATAATACAGAAAGAGTTAACACTCTAGCTGAATTAATTTGTAATAAAACTGGTAGCAATCCCTTTTTCATCACTCAATTACTACAAGCAGTTTACCAAGAAAATCTTTTTAAATTTAATTTAAATCCCTTCTCTTCCTTAATAAATAAAGAGAAAAATCAAGGGATGTGGAATTGGGATATTGAAGAAATTCAGGCTATAGGCATTACTGATAAAAGTGTCGTAGAATTAGTAGCCAATAGAATTCAGAAGTTACCAGAATCAACGCAGATAATATTGCAACTAGCTGCTTGTATTGGAGATAAATTCACACTTAATGTACTATCAATTGTAAATCAAAAATCTCCGATTGCTACTGCCAAAGAATTAGATGCAGCATTGCAAGCTGGGTTAATTTTACCTTTAAGTGAAGCTTACAAAATTCCTTTAGTATTTGATGAAAATTCAGAACAAAATGTAAAAGGTATAAATAATCTCAAATTTTCTCCAAGAAATTTAAAATCCAGTATTGCTAAAGTTACTTATCGATTTTTACATGACCGCGTGCAGCAAGCCGCTTATTCATTCATTCCTGAATCAGAAAAACAAACAACTCATCTTAAAATTGGTAAGTTACTGCTAAAGGAAACATCATCTGAATTGCTCTCAGAAAATATATTAGATATTGTCAACCAGCTAAATTTTGGTGTAGATTTGCTAACTGACAAAGATGAAAAATATGAGTTAGCAAAACTTAATTTAATGGCTGGGAAGAAAGCCAAAAATTCAACAGCTTATGAAGCTGCACTTAAATATTTGAATATCGGTGTGGGTCTACTAGCTATAGATAGCTGGCAAAGTAACTATGATATCACTTTTGATTTATATCTAGAACTTGCAGAAAATGAGTTTTTAAATAGTAACTTTGAACAAGCTAATAATTTATGTAATTTAATAATAAACAAAGTTAAAACTGTAGTAGAGAAAGCTAGTATATATCAGATCCAAATCCAATCTTATATGGCACAAAATCAAATGCTAGAAGCCTTAGAGATTGGGGTTAAAGCACTAGGAATTCTTGGTGTAAATCTACCTTCCAAACCGAAGACACAAAGTTTACTCGCGGCATTAGCGCAAACTA
Organism: Cyanobacteria bacterium P01_D01_bin.50; assembly: GCA_039200565.1. Lineage (GTDB taxonomy): Bacteria > Cyanobacteriota > Cyanobacteriia > Cyanobacteriales > Nostocaceae > Rivularia. The sequence continues at coordinate 18,350 of JBCCSG010000073.1, forward strand.
AGTTAACTTTAACAACAAAAAAAGTTGAGGATTTAGCTTATTTGCCTAGAATGACTGACCCTTATAAATTGTCAGCTATGCAAATATTAATGCTTATGGGTCCTGCTGCTAGTATGGCTAATTCTTTATACTTTCCCTTAGCTGTATTCGCAATGGTAAGGTTATCAGTAAAATATGGTAATTCACCAGCAGCTTCAGTTGGTTATGGTCTTTATGGTGCAATTCTATGCGATAAATTTGGAGATATTGAAGGAGGTTATCAATTCGGAAAATTAGGAATTTCAGTTTTAAATAAAATGAATGCTGATTCTCTAAAATGTCGAGTATATCATTTTTTTAATTCATTTATTCGGCATTTTAAAGAATCTGTAAAAAATACAGCCGCACCTTTGCTCGAAGGAATGCAAAGTGGTTTAGAGACTGGAGATATAGATTTTGCAGGTTACATTGCTTGGTTATTGAATTATAATCTATTTGTAAGTGATAAAAGTCTAGATTATATTGAATTAAACTTAGCCAAATATATTGTTCTAATGCAGAAATTAAAGCTGGAATCAACAGCTTTAGTTAGTAAAGCAATTCGACAAACTTTACTCAATTTTAGAGGATTATCATCTAATCCTAATGATTTAATTGGAGAAGTATTTAATGAAGCCGAAATGATGATAGGTCTGGGCAATAATACGACTTGGTTAAGTATTTTTTATAATTGCAAAACAATTCTCAATTATTATTTTAATGATTATAAAAAAGCAATTGAAAACGCCCACCTCACAGAACAATACCAAGAAAGCAATCCAGGCTTTTTCTTATACTGCGTCAACAATTTCTACTACTCCCTAGCACTCCTGGCTAACTACAAAAACGTTACATCCACAGAACAAAAGCAATACCTCAAAAAGGTCGCCGTCAATCAAAAGAAAATGAAGAAATGGGCGCATCATGCAGCATGCAATTTTCAGCATAAGTACGATTTAGTAGAAGCTGAAAAGGCGCGAGTTTTACGTAGAAATATCAAAGCTATGCATCTATACGATCGCGCTATTGCTGGTGCAAAGGAAAATGAATACACTCAAGAGGAAGCTCTGGGTAACGAACTCGCAGCACAGTTTTATCTAGTGTTAGGTAAGGATAAGATTGCTAAAACCTACATGACTGATGCTTACTATGGCTATATTCGCTGGGGTGCTTTAGCTAAGGTAAAAGACTTAGAAGAGCATTATCCTAATTTAATTATTCGCAGCGAAACTACTCTACCACAACAAGATATTAGTAGAACTATTGTTAGTCATTCAGCGAGTATATTAGAATCGTCAACCAATAGCAATAATATTCTAGATTTAACTACGGTAATGAAGGCAAGTCAAGCCATTACCAGTGAAATTGTTTTAGATAATCTCCTTGACAAATTATTATCTATCATTATAGAAAATGCTGCTGCTCAAAAAGGTTGTCTTATTTTACTCAAAGACGATCGCTTGTTTATCGAAGCCATCGATAATGACCAAGATACTGACTTAATTGTATTGCAATCAACCCCGGTAGAAGAAAGCCAAGATATACCCTTAAGCGTTATCAACTACGTTACAAGAACTCAGCAACCTTTAGTACTCAATGACGCAACCCAAGAGGCGATTTCTAAAGAAGATTCCTACATACTGCGCTCACAACCTAAATCGGTTTTATGCGCCCCCATTTTCTACCAAGGTAAATTTACTGGGATTGTTTACCTCGAAAATAATCAAGCTACTGCTGCGTTTACCAACTCGCGCTTGGAAATTCTCAAGCTACTTACTTCACAAGCGGCGATCGCAATCGAAAATGCTCGCCTTTACGCTGGCGAACAAGAAAAATCACAGCAGTTACAAGAATCTTTGGAAACGCTCCAACAAACTCAGGCGCAATTGGTACAAACAGAAAAAATCTCTTCTTTAGGACAATTAGTTGCAGGTGTTGCTCACGAAGTCAACAATCCCGTTGGTTTCATTGCGGGTAACTTATCCATCGCCAATCAATATATTGAAGATTTACTGGAATTGTTAAATCTTTACCAGGCTAATCTACCTTCCCCACCAGAAGAAATTGAAGCTTTTCAAGAAGAAATCGATTTAGATTACCTCATAGAAGATTTACCCAAAATGATCGCTTCTATGGAATTAGGTACCGATAGGATTCGCGATATCATGCAGTCTTTACGCAATTTCTCCCGTACTGATAGCGCTGACAAAAAAGCAATTAACGTCCATGAAGGTATCGACACAACTTTGATGATTTTGCAACATCGCTTTAAAGCAAAAGCAGAACGTCCGGCAATTGAAGTTATAAAAAAGTATGATGATTTACCTTTATTTAAGTGTTATTCCGGTCAATTGAACCAAGCATTCATGAATTTATTGGCAAATGCAATTGATGCTTTTGACGAATCCAATGAAGGTAAAACCTATAGGGAGATTCAGAAAAATCCTAACGTTATTACTATCTGTACCTCAGCAGATGAAGACAAAGTTACCATTCGCATCGCAGATAATGGCCCTGGAATGACAGAAGAAGTCAGAAATAAACTATTTAATGCATTTTTTACTACCAAATCAGAAGGTAAAGGTACTGGTTTAGGGCTATCAATTAGCTATCAGATAGTTACAGAAAAACATGGTGGTAATTTGTATTGTATTTCTTCTCCCGGAAACGGTGCCGAATTTGTTATAGAGCTACCTTTAGAAGCAAATTTAGAAGATGAAGAGTAAGATAGTTATGAGTTAGGAGTGAGGAGTTAGGTGTTGAAAATATCTCCCCATCCCCTTGTTGCCTTGTCTCCTATTAATTTTCTGCTAAAAAATTTTGTACAATTTCTAATATACGCTCTGAAGCGCGACCATCTCCGAAAGGATTAATTGCATTTGCCATAGTTTCATAAGCTGTTGGATTGCTCAAAAGTTGAGCCGCATTTTCTACTATAGTCTCACTTTTAGTCCCTACAAGTTTTGCTGTAGCCGCACTTACTGCTTCTGGTCTTTCTGTTGTTTCCCTAAGTACTAATACTGGTTTTCCTAAACTTGGCGCTTCTTCTTGTAACCCACCTGAGTCGGTAAGCAATAAATGCGATCGCATTATCGCACCGACAAGCTGAGCATAATTTAGGGGCTCTGTTAAGAATATTCGGGGATGATTGCCTAACATTGCTTGCAAAGGCTCTCTTACCGTCGGATTACGGTGTAGTGGCAATAATAAAGCTGTATCGGGAAATTTATCTAATACCTGTAAAAACCCTGCCGCAATACTTTGGAGGGGTTCTCCCCAATTCTCTCTACGGTGAACTGTAGCTAAAATAACTCGATTATTTCCCCATTCTAAACCCGGTACGTTACAAGGAGGTTCATTTTTCGCCACATTCAATAGCGCATCAATCACGGTATTACCAGTAAGGTGAACTTCCCCCAATACACCAGAGCGATATAAATTTTCCGTAGCCAAAGGTGTAGGCGCAAAATGTAACTGCGCAATTTGAGAAATCAAGCGTCGGTTGGCTTCTTCTGGATAAGGATTAAATATATTATCAGTTCTTAAGCCAGCTTCTACATGACCAATAGGAATTTTTTTATAAAAAGCTGCCAAAGCTGCTGCAAAAGCTGTAGTTGTATCTCCCTGTACTAAAACTAAGTTTGGTTCGTTTTCCTCGAATAACTCTTGCAATCCAACCAAGCTACGACAGGTAATATCGCTCAGAGATTGTTTTGGCTGCATAATCTCTAAATCGCGGTTGGCTTTTAAATTAAACAATCCCATAACTTGTTCAACCATCTCGCGATGCTGCCCGGTTAAAATTACCTGGGTATCAAAACCTTTATAGCTTTGGAAGGTTTGAATTACCGGAGCAAGTTTAATCGCTTCCGGGCGGGTACCTAAGATAATACAAACTCGCTTCATAATTATTCATAAGTCGTTAGTTAATAGTCAATAGTCATTACCATAGGGGTGATTCGTCAATAGTCTATTGTCACAAAACTCTACAAACTTTTGATTTAAAGGGAGTGGTGTTGCTCCTGGTTTAAATGCTTATCTAGACTTTGGCAGTACATAACGATACCGCATGAATTATAAGAGGATGGGTACTATAGTATCGTTTTTAACGAAATTCCTTTTTAGATACCCATCCTACAATAATGTATTGGACGAAGACGAAAATACGCGATGATATTACTTTCTCCTGCCTCGCACTTGAACTTTTCTATCTGTCTTCTGTTTCTTTACCCAAACCAAAAACTTTTGCATTTGCGGTTCATCTTTAAGCAACTCAGCAGTATTTAATTCCCGCGCCAGACGAGTATTATCAAACAGTGCATGAACTTGTTTATGACAAGCAGAACAAATATTAATTTTAGGTCCATGGGTACCTTTTTTATGTTTGGGAATCAGATGATGGACTGTCAACTTTTCTAATTCCCTTTCGCATAATTCACAAATCATAATCAATTAACAATTAACAATTAATTAGTTCCCCATCAAAAATAGTAATTAAGATAAGGGAGTAGTGAGTAGTGAGTAGTGAATAGTGAATAGTGAGTAGTGAATAGGAAAAACTTAAAAATCACCTAATTTCCTATTTTATATTTCTAGCACCTAACTCCTAACTTCTAACTCTTAACTCCTAACTCTTAACTCTTAACTCCTAACTCCTAACTCATTACTTCTTACTATTTATTTTCAAATATCAAATAAGTTCCCTCTAAACCTTCTACAATTGTGCGGGTATTGGCTGTCATCATTTTCTGGTAAGTATCTGCTTTGCTTCCCGGTAAACCTAAATTTTCAGTAAAAAGCTGTCTTTGGGATATATTTACTCCTGCTTCTTGGGCAGCAGAATTTATTAATTGAGGACTAATTGTAGACTGGATAAAAATTGTCGGTACATTGTTTTTTTGAATTTTATTAGCTAGTAATTTAACTTTTTTATCTGATGTTAGTTCTGTTGGACTGATAAATCTCAAGGTGCCAGCTAATTTCAAACCATAAGCACGAACGTAATAAGCCATTGCATTATGAGTTGTTACTAAGGTTCGCTTCGACTGAGGAATACTTTCAATTCTCGTTTTTATCCAACTATCTAACTGTAAAAGTTGATTTTTGATTTTTTTAGTATTACTCTTATAAAGCTCTGCATTTTCGGGTATTGATTTAACTAAATTGATTCCAATCACATCTACCATTTTGGCAGCATTTTTCGCATTGTGCCATACATAAGGGTCGGCGACTTTCTTACCATTTCTCGTTATCATCAATGGTGAAGGTACTGCAATTTTAGCTACAGGAAGTTTCGTCGCAGGATTTTTATTTTCAATAATAAATTTTTCTAACCCAGGTTCTAAATTGTAGCCGTTAAAAATAATTAATTTCGCTTGATTTATTACTTCCTTATCTTCTGGAGTTGGTTGATAAACTTTAGGATTAATTGAAGGTGAAGTTAAACAAGTAAGATTAATTGTTTTCGCGGCAATTTGTTTGGTTAAATCACATAAAACATTTGTAGTTACCACTACTTGCGGTAAATTTTTTTTAACTGTAGTGGTGGTTACAGTTGTTGTATAAGAAGAAGTGTTATTTGAATTATTGGAATTATTACAACCATAAAATAATACAGTAAAAATAACGAATATAATACGCAAAGCTTTGTATAAATATAGTTTGTCTACCATGAACCAATTATTAATACTTGTTGTATTTTGACGTATTTGACTTGTTAATCAGATTCAGAATGATTATCATTGTCAGAAAAGTAAATATTTTTTAGCATCCAGATATTGAAAGTCCTCGGATTCATCCGTGGCGATCATTTCAAACCTTCGGCTTAATACATAGCGTCAATCCAAAATCGAATGACTATGAATAGAGTTAATGTATCTTCTAACAACGAATTGGTCATAGCTTTGATGGGTAAAGGTGGAACGGGTAAAACTTTTACTTCACTCGGTTTAATCCAAAGTTTGAGAAAGTTGGATAAACCAATGATTGTAGCGGATGCGGATACCAATCGATCGCTTTCACGCTATCTTACTTCTCACTATTTGGGATATGGGGAAGAGGAATTAAAGCAACTTCCGCTGATAACTCAAGCTGAGCAGGATTTTTACGAGTATCAAGAACTAGATTCCAAAATACTGTATCGCGACTTTTACGGTACTCCATTCAATCAAGTTAAGAATTTTTCAGTTGAACCACCTGACTTTTTTACTCAAAAGTATACAAAAGCTCTTGATGACAAACTAGCGCTGATGTCTGTGGGAACTAGCGCTTTGCGGATAGAAGAACTTTATTCTAATCGCTGTTCTCACGCAACGTTAAAC
>JBCCSG010000074.1:0-24623 GCA_039200565.1 Cyanobacteria bacterium P01_D01_bin.50
AATTTGTGGTTCAACTGTTGGAGGTTCAACTTCTACTGATGGAATTTGTGGTTCAACTGTTGGAGGTTCAACTTCTACTGATGGAATTTGTGGTTCAACTGTTGGAGGTTCAACTTCTACTGATGGAATTTGTGGTTCAACTGTTGGAGGTTCAACTTCTACTGATGGAGTTTGTGGTTCAACTGTTGGAGGTTCAACTTCTACTGATGGAGTTTGTGGCGTTGGGGTTTGGGGTTTTACTGTTGGAGTTTGGGGTTTTACTGTTGGAGTTTGGGGTTTTACTGTTGGAGTTTGAACCGTTGGAGTTTGGGGTTTTACTGTTGGAGTTTGAGGCGTTGGAGTTTGAACCGTTGGAGAATTGACGTTATTAGAGAATGATTTATTTTCATTTTTCTTGGAAGTATTGGAAATAATTTGTCCGGGATCTACAAAAGAATCAACAGTTAAACTATCTGTAGCAACTTCTTGGTCAGGTATACTTGAGGAAACAGGACTCAATTCAATAAAAGAAGGGTTTTTAACTACGTTATCGCCAACAATCGGCACCTGTTTTGCCAAAGCTTCGGAGGTTTCTGCTTGAACACTAGCCATTGCAGGATCCCCACTCGCTCTATCGCTTGGACTAGTTAAATCAAGTCCCCGTACTAAATCGCTCGTATCGTAAAAAGTTCTCAGGTCAAAATTATATAATCCCTGAATTCTTCCTTTAACTACAACTATTAATTGTCCCGCTTTAAGTACTTGAGAACGAGATTCATCTCTATTAAAAACTTCTATACCGCTATTAGTCAGCGAACCTACAACTGTGGTATCCGTTTCGTTGTCATAGCGTACAAATAATGCCGAACCACGAATCGTTGCCGCAGCACTGCGAGTTCTTACTCTTGTTTTTCCCTGCCCCGGCGGTATAAGCAATAATACGGTTCCACTTGACAGTCTAAATGTTCGAGTTCTAGGCACGAATTTAAATACTGCTCGTTCACCAATCCGCGCTAACGAACCGTCATTAAAACGCAAGTCAGCCAAAGAAGCTCTACCTGTAGACAATCCATCTCCAGGAGTCATGGTATCCCTTCTTCGTGCTCGACGCTTCGGTCGATTTTGAGGCATCAGTTGTACCCAGTTACGTAGATTCTGAACTACAGCCCTAGTTAAACGAGTTGACGCACTCGCTTTTTGTGGTGTTTGTACCACAACTACCCATAAACTGACAACTACCAAAGGTATTAACTTGCGGAACATAAAAGTTTTATTCTTTATATAATTTTACGATTACCACATCAGCAAAGACGGGTAGGAAACTAAAAAGTTCGATGAAATAAACTGCGATACGCGGAGCGTGATGCCTCCGGCATATCGCAAGTGATTTTAAGTAAATATGCTTAAATAATGTTGAAAATTAAAGATATAAAACCAGCGAATCTACTATATATTAGTAACTTTAAATTAATTTTGCAAAACAAAAGATAATCTTATTTTAATTGAATAAGATTATTTTTTTTACTTATGTGGCTATTTGAATTACGTATAGATACTAAAGTTAGGAGGAATTTTGGAGTTTAGATAGAACAAATAAAAGCCTCCTGCATTGAGTCTAATAAAGGCAAAACGAGTTTTAAAATGAAATCAAAACACTGGAAAAATTTGTGGTTTTACGTAATGTTCGCTTCCGGCAGCACAATATGGTGTGGCACTAACATGGAAGTGGTAGGAGCTACCAATCCAAACAGGCAGACGAAAAAAGAAGAATTTGTATCAACGATATCATATCTAACAGATTCTCGCTTAATTTCTAAATTATCTGATCGATCCTCTTTGAGCCAAAATCGCCACAAAGCAGGCGTTTGGAGGAATGCAAAAAAAATTACATCGTTAAAATTGCAACCCGAAACAATTCATAGGAATAAATTTGACAGTAGCGCGCAAGCATTAGCCCATCAGAAAGGTAGCATGGCAATTTTGCGAAAAGATAAATGTATGGTTTCACAACCCTTATCAGATGGGATTGTTTCAAAACAATTGCCTGATGAGATTATTTATCAAAGCAGGCAAGATGGGTACACTACGAATAAAAATATTATAGGTTTGGGATGTTTGGATCCCTCAGCAAGAAATAGGGAACTACCTCAAAAGATAATACAGATAGCGCAAAATCAGGAGTCATCCCCGCCGCCACCAACTGCCGAGAATGTGGAACAAAATCCACCATCGCCACCAACTCCTGAGAATATCGAAAAAAATCCCCCACCTTTAGAAAGCCAACCTACGGATTTCCCCGAACCAACTCCATCAGAAATTGAGCAAAAATTAGATTCACTTGAAGATGAACGTTCAAAAAGATTAGAAAGGTTACTGGAGTTAATCGAAGAGAATAAACAAAAACAACAACAGTCTTTTAACAGCGAACTAGGCACAATTATAGTGCAGGAAGTACCTATGCCAACACCACCAGATCTAAAACAACCGCTACCAATAGAAAAGCCTGTAAGGAGATTTAAACCTGTAGGCTATTTGTTAGGTCGTGTAGGCTACTTTCATACTAGTAATATATTTTCTTCTAGAACTGATGCAATTGATGATAGTTTAATTTTTACAGGACTTACACTTGCGGCAGCACCTTTCAAAATCACACCGAAAACTTACTTAAATGGGTCAATTGGTGGCAACATTATTCGATACAGTGATCAATCAGAATTTAGCTATAACCAACTAAGATTTAACTTAGGTATTTACCAGCAATTGACAAACCGAATGTACAGCGAAATCGGATGGAATAATCAGCAATTATTTTATGCACAAAATAGCGATCGCTTCAATTTTTCATCCGGAGATAAATTTTTAAACGAAAACTCTTTCCGTGTCTCTGTTGGAAGAAGAGATCCATTAGCGCCAAAATTGAACTTAGATAGCTTCTATGAACTTCGCTTGAGTCTGACAAACCCACCGGAAAAACGCAATCGAATTATTAACTATATCTGGTTATCTTTAAACTATTATTTACAAAAGTCGTTGCGGGTAGGTATTGACTATCAATTTAACTTATCAAGTTTTTTAGAACGAAGTAGAGAAGACCAGTATCATCGGCTATCCGGTAAATTAAAATACAGTATATCCGATTTCAGCAGTATTAATTTACAAAGTGGCTTTACCTTGGGTGGTTCTACAGACCGTAATATTGATTTTGACGGCTGGTTTTTCAATGTTAATTATAGTTGGGATTTGGGGCAGTTTTAAAAACATTAGTGGTTAGTGGTTAGTTGGAAGGTGGTTATTAAAAATTATCTAACCACTCTTCCCCATGCCACTTGCCTGAGAATCAGCAGTGGCTCCTCTACCCACTCTTCCCATGCCAATTACATATAACTAATCCAATCACTCCAACTTCCAGGATAAAGTTTACCTGTATGAATACCAGCTAATTCTAAAGAGAGCAAGTTAACGCAAGCAGTAACGCCAGAACCGCAATAAACCATAATTTCTTGATTATTTTCTAATTGCGACCAACGATTACTTTGTTGTTGTTGCTTAATTAAATAACCGCTTGTATCAGTTACTTCTTTCCAAGGATAATTAACCGCACCCGGTATATGACCAGCTATTTTATCAATTGGTTCTATAATACCTTGATAGCGATCGTTGTCTCTTGAATCTATTAAAACTGTTTGGGGTAAATCTTTGCGATTTTTCACAGCTTCCCTATCTACGATCATTTGTGTTTGTAGCTGAGGTATAAATTTACCATTACGCTGAGGAGGAATCATATCTGTAACGGGATACTCAGATGCCAGCCATCCATTAAAACCTCCATCCAAAACAGCTACTTGTTCGTGTCCTAAATATCGCAACAACCACCACAAACGAGATGCAAAAGCTAATCGCGAATCATCATAGGCAACAACAAAGGTTTCTCCAGAATTCACTCCCATGGCTGATAATTTATCGGCAAATTCTTCAATATTAGGTAAGGGATGTCTTCCTCCATGCTTTTGCACTTTTGATGAAAGGTTTTCATTTAAGTCTAAGTAATATGAATTTGGTATGTGACTTGTTTGATACTGCTGTTTTCCTAATTGTGGATTAGCCAGAGAAAAACGACAATCAAATACAGCAATATCGGGGTCATTCCGATGTTCAAAAAGCCACTGACTAGAAACAATAAAATGTGTGTCTTTCATAATTATCTCTCGCCACTCTAATCATAGGTGGGTATATTTCAAATTAACTGAAAATTACAATTAAAAATTCACGAATGACTAATAAAGATTTTATACCTCATAAGACAGCAGATGGATCATTTACTTTCTTTTCTCAAGAATTCAATGAATATTTTCACAGTCATTATGGAGCTAAGCAAGAGAGTTATTTTAAGTATGTTGTTCCTACTTTATTAATAGAAAAAGCATCCTTATCGGTGTTGCGATTGCTAGATGTGTGTTATGGATTAGGATACAACACTGCAGCCGCTATTCAAAATATTTGGTCCGTCAATCCTAACTGTTATATAGAAATAATAGGTCTTGAATTAAATCCAATGGTGCCTCAAGCTGCAATCCGCTGTAATGTATTCGAGAATTGGAATTCGGACTTGATAAAAGTGTTGAAGATCTTAGCAATCGATCATCAAGTACAAACAGAGCGTCTGAAAGCAACCCTAATAATTGGTAATGCTATAGATAAAATCAACCAAGTGTATAAATCGGGTTTCAAGGCTGACGCAATTTTCTTCGATCCTTTTTCACCACCTCAGTGTCCCCACTTATGGACTATTGAATTTATAAAACTAGTTTCTGGGTGTTTGCAACAAGATGGTTTACTAGCTACTTATTCTTGCGCTGCTGCCGTACGCACTGCACTTCTGAGTGCCGGGTTAAGCATTGCTTCGACTCCTGCTTTCGGTAGAAAAACCCCCGGTACCGTCGCCGGATTTAACCTCTTAGGTTACACAATTAAGGAAACAACTGATTTAAATTCTCGCCTACATCAATTTCCGCCTCTGTGCCCACGGGAAAAAGAGCATTTGCAAACTCGTGCTGCTGTTCCTTACAGAGATCCTAAACTAATTGATTCTCCCTCTTTAATTCTCAAGCGGCGTGAAATTGAACAACAAACTTCTGATTTAGAACCTACAACTCGTTGGCGCAAACGCTGGCGTTTGGTTTCATGAAGGCTTGGTGCCCGTCAAGGGTTCCCATGATAATTTTTTCTCCTAAAAAATTATCATGGGTGCCCGTCAAGCATTTTTTCCCTAAGGGTAAATTAATTTACAATTGTTGCGGTAATTGCTTGTATCTTATATTGTCGCCCATTACCGCAACTTCTCTCATTGCTGATTTACAGTATATAGTTAAAATTAATACTTGTAAGTCACGGGGGATCTAGAAAACAAAAAAATGTGATACACATCACAAAAAAATCAATTGAGTATCACTGTCATAATATGCCAAATATAGTTTCATAATTATTTAACTAGTTCGGCAACACTGCTATAAGTGGTTTACTCAACATCGTTTGCCGAAGCAAAAAGCCGTTAAAAACTAATATCAATATCACCATTTAAAGATTATGTACATGCTGCTATTAATGTAAATATCCGTGTAAAACCTGATTGAAGATTAGCTTCAATTGACCATACAATAATTTTAGAATAGGGAACTTTTTCAATAACTTTTTCTATATTCTTAAAAAAAAGATAAAAAAGAATTAGTCTTGTATTTTTAGCAAATAAGCTAGGCATAAGGAATTAAAAGCCCATGAAAATGCTTTAAAAAATACACTCAAGTACTAAACTAGTTTTTGAAACACTGCATTGTTGCTATAAAAAAATGGAGTGCCTTTGTGATTCAATGGAAATGCAATTATACAGGCTCTACCGAACAAAAAGTTAGTGGGTCAAACCCCACAACCTTATATAATTCAGTCGGTAAAAATCATGCCTTAACAACAGAATCAGAACCTCATTCGGAGAAATTATCTAATCATGACTTAAAAATAAAAGAAACTGATAGTAGGAATTCTAATAATTATGCTCCTGTTGATGCCAATGGGGATTTATTAGTTTCAAAACCGTTACAAGCCTCACCGTGGGCGCTCTCATCCTTTGAAAATGATGTCCCCAAAGTTTTAGTTGTTGACGATCATGCGGCCAGTCGGATGACAGCAGTAGCCCTTTTAGGAATGGAAGGCTACTCCGTTATAGAAGCAGAAAGTGGTTCTGCGGCCCTGCATTTGGTAAGCGAAAATCAACCAGATTTGATTTTGCTTGATGTAATGATGCCGGAAATGGATGGCTTTGAAGTTTGTCAATTGCTCAAGCAAGACGAGCAAACTAGGTTAATCCCGGTGATTTTCATTACGGCTTTGAACGATAGGCGATCGCGAATTAGGGGAATTGAAGTTGGAGCGGACGATTTTTTAAGCAAACCTTTTGACAGAGTGGAGTTAGCTGCACGAGTTAAGTCTTTGGTGCGCCAAAAACGGCTAAATGAAGATTTAGATCACGCAGAAAAAGCTCTGTTTTCGATTGCCAGGGCCATTGAAAGCCGCGATCCCAATACCGGCGATCATTGCGAACGCTTAGTAAAATTAGGGAAAGCATTTGGTGAATATCTTGGTCTTTCGCGTAATCAAATTCGGGATTTGATGTGGGGGGGTTATCTTCACGATATCGGTAAGGTGGGCATCCCCGATTCAGTGTTGCTCAAAAAAGGAAAACTAACCGCATCGGAGTGGGAAATAATGAGACAGCACGTTTTAATTGGGGAAAAAATCTGTCAGCCTTTACGCAGTATGCGGGGAGTAATTCCAATTATCCGCAGCCATCACGAACGTTGGGACGGTACTGGCTATCCTGATGGGCTTAAAGAGGATGAAATTCCTTTCTTGGCGCAAGTGTTTCAAATGATTGATATTTATGATGCTTTAACCAGCGAAAGGCCTTATAAAAAAGCTTTTACTTCCGAAGAGGCATTATCAATCATGAGCGAAGAAACAAATAAAGGTTGGCACAACAAAAAACTAATGCAGCAATTTGCCGAATTTCTCAAAAATTACTAGGTTATCTCGTTCCAGCGCCAACAATACCGGATATATATAAAGGTTTGGAGTGCTTTCAAGTATCGTCAAATGTTAGGATTTAATTACTCAAATAAGATAATCTAAAGCAAAGCCGTTGTATCTTGTGGGATTTTACGTCTAAACCTCCTCTCCGACGGGTTGAATGTTATCTGCTAGAGGCCGCACGCCACAGGCGTACGGCAATTGCAGTTTTGTTTAATAAGTATAGGTTCCACAGGGCTATACAGCCGGATATTTCAATCTATGTAGGCTCGCGGCATTATCCATTCTCCCCAATCTGTTGGCGCACAGAAGTCAATAACACCATTTTTCACAGCAACAAGTATACGACTAACATTTCCGGAAGGCTATGTAATCGGGTATATTTGAGCCGAAAAGAAAATTAGCATTCGTATTTACTTATAATTATTGGCTGATTATGGTAGTAGTAGCAATTTTAGCGGCTGGGCGCGGCACAAGGATGAAATCAAACCTACCCAAGGTTTTACACACTTTGGGTGGAAAATCCCTAGTAGAAAGAGTTATTCAAAGTGTTGAACCGTTACAACCAGAGCGGCGGATGGCGATTGTCGGGTATGAAGCCGAGCAAGTAAAAACAGCTTTACAATCAATTCCCGATTTAGAATTTGTGGAACAAACCGTGCAGTTGGGAACAGGTCATGCTATACAGCAATTACTGCCTCATCTAGAAGGTTACAATGGGGATTTACTGATACTTAATGGTGATGTACCATTATTACGCAGCGAAACTCTGAAAAACTTCTTGGAAATCCACCAAGAAAATCAAAATGCAGCTACTGTTCTCACAGCCAAGCTCCCGAATCCTAAAGGTTACGGAAGAGTTTTTTGTGACGAGAAGAATGTAGTACAACAAATCGTTGAAGATAAAGATTGTACCCCTGCTCAAAGGGAAAATCAGCGTATCAACGCTGGGGTTTATTGTTTTCGCTGGCAAGATTTAGCAAAGATATTACCTCACTTAGAGGCAAATAACGCTCAAAAAGAATATTATCTTACCGATGCCGTGACTCAAGTAGCTCCAGTTATGGCAGTAGATGTAGAAGATTACCAAGAAATTGGAGGCATCAACGATCGCTTACAATTATCAGGTGCTTACGATATATTACAAGCGAGAATCAAAGAAAAATGGATGAAAGCTGGTGTTACCTTTCTTGACTCCAACAGCATCACCATCGACGAAACAGTAGAATTAGAACCAGACGTAATTATCGAACCATCTTCTCATCTGCGTGGCAATACAGTTATTAAAGCAGGAAGTTGCATTGGTCCGGGAAGCTTAATTGAAAATAGTTTAATTGGCGAAAACGTCACAGTCAGATATTCAGTAATTACCGATAGCGAAGTCCAAAATGGAACTCAAATTGGACCTTATGCTCACTTACGCGGTCATGTAGAGGTTGGCGAAGAATGCCGTGTAGGTAATTTTGTGGAATTGAAAAATAGCAAATTGGGTAACGGTAGCAAAACCGCTCACCTTTCTTACTTAGGAGATGCAACCATCGGAAACAAAGTAAATATCGGTGCAGGTACCATTACTGCCAACTACGACGGCGCAAACAAACACCGAACTACCATTGGCAACAATACCGGAACTGGTTCCAATACTGTTCTAGTTGCACCGATCGCTTTAGGCAATGATGTATATGTAGCTGCCGGTTCAACAGTTACAGAAGATGTTCCCGATAACAGTTTAGTTATTGCCCGTCAACGTCAAGTTGTCAAAGAAGGCTGGGTTAGGAAGACTAAGAAGTAACGAACAGGACATATATGAGAGGGGAAGAGTAGGTAGAAGGGGACAATGAGAGCAGGGGAGGCAGAGCAAGCAACTCCTCCTAACTCCTCACTCCTAACTCCTCACTC
Organism: Cyanobacteria bacterium P01_D01_bin.50; assembly: GCA_039200565.1. Taxonomy (GTDB): domain Bacteria; phylum Cyanobacteriota; class Cyanobacteriia; order Cyanobacteriales; family Nostocaceae; genus Rivularia. The sequence continues at coordinate 8,956 of JBCCSG010000074.1, forward strand.
CTCACTGTTAACTACTCACTCCCCATCATACTAACTAAACACATCCAACCTGCATCTCTTCCGATGCTTCCAAAGTATCCCCTAGTTTCTCGCCATCATGATAAGCTGCAACTAATACTTGACAAGTTTTCCCCCAAGCAATCCTTCCTTTAGCATCAAGGGCGATCGCTCCTAAATCTCGCTTATTTTCTTCTGATTCATCAAACGAACGCTGCATCGCATCTTGAAGAGTCATTCCATCACGTACGCGCACCACAATTCGTGGTGCCAGACATTCATCGATAATATCTTCTCCAATACCAGTACAGCTGACTGCCGCATCCGCAGTAGCATAATTACCTGCTGGCATAGCAGAATCACTGACACGTCCTATGCGCTCGAAGCCCTTGCCGCCAGTGGAAGTTCCAACTGATAGATTTCCCTGACTATCTAAGGCTACTACGCCAATAGTACCGCGTCCGGCGCTGTCGTTTGATACCAGTTCCTTTTCGGCTACCACCCCAGCCATAGTTTTCGTAAAGTTGTCTTGACGCTCCTCCATCCACTCTTGCAAACGCAGGTCAGTTAAGGGATTGTAAGTGGGTACCTGTAACTCCCTTGCAAATTCAGCAGCACCATAATCTGAAAGAACTCGGTCTCGAGAAGTTTGTAAAGCTTGCGCCAACTCAATCGGATTTTTGACTCGCGTAACATTAATTACACCGCTCAGACTTTGTGTAGTGCCATTCATCAAAGAAGCACTCATGCGGACTTGTCCATCTGATTGCAACACGGAACCAGTACCGGCATTAAAACAAGGATTATCTTCGAGCATTTGACAACCCTTGACAACCGCTTCACTGGCACTACCTCCGTCCGTCAGCAGAGAATAAACTTCTTCTACTATCTTATGAAGAGAGCGGCGTACCGTTTCCAACCCTCCTTTATCTTTAAGAGAACTGCCAGCCCCACCATGAATAATTAATTTAGGTTGCACCTTGAAATTCATTTTTATGATTAATTGTGTCAGTTTTATAACAGAAAGTTTATCAGCAATTAGCGATTGAACAGAAAGCTTGGAAGCAGGATATGATGAATTAAAATATCTAATTTTCAGTATTAATACTTGCTTGCGAACGCCGACGACGGCAACGTTCAGAACAATATTTTACTTCATCCCAGCAATCTGCCCATTTTTTGCGCCAAGTAAAAGGGCGTTGACATACGGGACAAACTTTAGATGGTAAATCCGATTTAGAACGGTTTCTTCCCATTATCTTGAGTATCTTGAGGAAATTTATTATAACTAGCCAGTGGGAGAGATGGAGAGGTGACAATAATTAAAACATAAATTCCAAAATTATTTAACTCCTAAGTGCCAACTCAATCAATCCAAAATCCTCTTGGTTAAAATCTAAACAGGACTTACGCAAGCGTCATAAGACTCGGATGGTGCGTGACAGCAAAAAGCTTATTATTACGTTAAAACTCAGCACAAATGTCACAGCACCCTACAAAAAAATGTGCCAGTTGCGTAAGTCATACTAAAATCAAATAACACTAACTCTTAACTCCCTATTCCCCAATCGGTAAAAGCAAACGACTAACTACCCTAGCATCTGGTAACTGATAAAAATCCAATTGTCCGCCAAGTTGTTTTATTAGCTTTTTACATATTAATAGATGTTTCATTAGTGGTTGTTCTCGTTTCGATTGAATAAGTACATCCCCATGAGTATCTTGCTGTAACTCTTCTAATAAATGAGGATGAATCCTACCGTTGTCAGTAATAGATACTTCTAATATTTGCTGTTCCAGACGACGACACCAAATATCGATTCTTCCGCCATCTGGAGAACGATAACAAGCAGTAATTAACAATTCATTCAGAATTAACTCAATTTTCACGATATCGCCGCTTATTGTCAGTTGAGAATTAGATATGAGCGAATCATCTATATATGACTCCTCACCTGACAATTTTTGTCCTAAGCCATGCACTCCTACCCAGAGTTTATGCTGTTTGAGAAGTTTGTTGACTTTTTTCAAAGAACGTTTTATTAGAGTTGCGATCGCTACTGTTTCTCTATTAAAAATTAATTGCCACTGTTCAAGCTTCAATAATTCAGTTGTAGAAGCAATGGTATTGTCTAGCTGTCCTAGCAATTGCTGATAGCGTGGGAAATTATTATGGTTATTATAAATACCTAAATTGTTGATTTGACTGAGTAACATAACCGCATTTCTACAGGTATCATCAAAACGCTGATGTTTGTACCAATTTAATTGCTGCAATTCCTCGTTTTTTGAATGAAGAAATTGTGTAACCTGCTTTTGCCGACGGGACCAAGCTAGTTGCTTGACAAGAGTTTCTACTGCATGCAAAATTTCTGAGGACCACTGACGTTGCCGGTAATCTGCCATTAATATAATCCCAGTGGGTTCATATTCGTACTGCGTGCGTAGAGCTATGAGCCAAATTTCTTCAATGCCAGAACCGCAAAGCCATTGTCTAGTAACCAAAGGCAAATCAGAGGCATTAACGCTGATTAAACCTTCTGTGGTTAGTGCCAAGTTAATTAGTACATCAGTTTCAAGTGGTATGGTTATATCGGTGACTACTTTAAAGTCAGCGTTAGCAACAACTACAGGTATGATATTTGCAAATTGTTCGCCGGGATTCCAAGATAATAGTACGGCTAAAGGACAGTTGAGAATTGTAGCTATTTGTTCTATGACTATAATTTCCGGTTGCTTTTCTCCTTCAGTAACCTTCGTATTTTGCATGTTTTCGAGAACTTGCAGACTTTGCCCAAAGGTATGCCAAATTTGTTGCTGATATTGGGTTTGTTGATATAGTTGCCATTGACGGACAATTACTCCCAGTTGTTGAGCAACAACTTGCACTAATTCCTTTTCCACAGTTGTCCAAGAGCGATTGTTTTCGCTAGCAATAATTAAAATTGCATTACTTATCTTTTCAGAAGTGCAATTGCTAACTAAAATCGAGTGTAATCCGGCTTCTAGGAAAGAAGAACGCCAGTTAAAGAATCGTAAATCCTCTTCTAAATTCTCTACACCTACAGCTTGTGTGGAACGTTCTAAAAGTTGTGCGTCTACTTCTTTTAATGTATCTAAACTAAATTTTAAAGGTCGGCGATTTAATGGTTGACTTTGGTAAAAAAAGTTGTATTCGTATACTTCGCGATCGTAAAGCAATAATAAAAATCTTGTCGCAGCTAATCTATTTAAAACTTTTGCCGCACAGTTATGTAAAACGGACTCAATATTTTCATCGCCATAAATACTTTCTACAATTTGACTTTTAAGAGTCGCGTCTTCTTGAATTTGTTGGATGGTAGTTTCCATATTTTCCGTTAGGGAAACCAAAGAAATTAAGTCAGCCGCGCCTTTGATAAAGTTTTTATCTGGTTCAGTCCAGATGCGAGGCTCTTTACCTTCGGCCGCTAAAAATCCCAACAAGTCCTTTTGCCAAATAATTGGAGCAGCTAAAAGACTGCGAGCATCAAGACGTTTGAGCAGTTTTTTGGTACTATAACTTTTCAGCGAACTGCGTCCTTCTCCAATCCAAACAAGTTGATTTACAGACAAAGCATAATAAAAGTCGCTTAAGTCTTCTACCGTAACAGCAGTTTGTGCAATATTTTGACTCGAAAATTTACCTCGGTTAAAAAATTGAGTACTAATCTTACGCCAAAAGTAACGTTCTTGGGGGTTAAACCAGTAAACGTTTGTGTAACTAGGCACGATAAACTGATGAGTGGCAGACACTACAGCCTCTAACCTTTGTTCTAAAGTTGTTAAAATTCTTAATTTTTCCAACAGTCGCAGTAATACTTCATCTGGATACTTGGTTTGCTTGTATTGCAAATCCATTTCAAGTTGAAAAAGTGCCGCACCCAGTTCTCCCACTACAATCATCAACTGTGCCTTAGCTTCGCCACCTATTAAGTAACCCCAGCGTTTGGAACCCAACATCACCACACCGAAACAACGATCTTTGTGGCGGATTGGTAACATAATTGTTCCTTGAATATCGAACTTTGTGGCAATTTCTTGCCATGCTTCAGCTCGTTTTTCAATTCGCAAATCTGCTACACCCATCGGACGCTGTTGGATAACAACTTGTTCTAACAAATCACCAGGACTTAAAACTACTCGTTGTTGTAAATAAACATTATTACCATCGGGTGTTACGCCGCCTTTACCAAATAATATATGATTGAGACGGTCGTAAAGAGCAATCCAAATTAAAGAATAATCAAACTGTTCCTTTAAATATGAAATAGTCGTTTCAATCAGAACATCAGCATTATCCTCTTCCCTCAAACTTTGAAGGATGCGCCCCAACGAAAAAATTTGCTGCTCGACGGCTTTAAATTTTTGATGCTGCCTCATCTGATTATTGGTAAACATAGCCCGTGTTATATATTAAGATGCCCAAAAAAAACCCCTAACTTAAGCTCTCGATTATGTAAACTGTGAAAGCCGTAATTAAATTAAATTGAATTAAATCAAATTGGATATTTATCAAGTTGCGCTTCGTCCACTTTTATTCAATCTGATAAAAGCAGACCCCGAAAACTTGCATTTAAAGACAATTAGCACTTTAGAATGGTTGGGAAATCATGGCAATCGCCAACCTGCTAGTTGGATAAAAAGTCGCTTGCAGCAATCGTTTTGTCTGCGGGATCCGCGTTTGTCACAATCACTGTTTGGACTGCAATTTCCTAACCCTATAGGTTTAGCTGCGGGATTTGATAAAGATGGTGTCGCCACTCCCATGTGGTCTAGTTTGGGTTTCGGTTTCGCAGAAGTCGGAACTGTTACATCAGTTGCACAACCGGGAAATCCTCGCCCTCGCTTATTTCGCTTACCCAAGGATCGAGCCGCACTCAACCGCATGGGTTTTAATAACTGCGGTGCAGCTGCCATGGCCGCACTTTTAGCAAAGCGTGTTTCAAAGCTAGATCCCCCAATCCCCATAGGTATAAACTTAGGTAAATCTAAAGTAACACCCTTGGAAGAAGCCGCCAACGATTATCGTCATAGCTTCGGGTTACTGAAAAAATACGGGGATTATTTTGTAATAAATGTCTCTTCTCCAAATACGCCAGGGTTACGAAAATTGCAAGATGCAACTATGTTAGCTTCTATCTTGGATGCTTTGCACGAAGAAAATAATTTACAAAAACCAATTTTTGTGAAAATTGCGCCAGACTTAGAGTGGGAAGCAATTACAGAAATTGTATCCTTAGCTAGCAGTTATAAATTGGCCGGTATTATTGCCACTAATACAACTATTAAGCGCGAAGGGTTAAAAACTCAAATACTTACTCGAACTGGTAAACCAATCTCAGAAGAAGCGGGTGGAATCAGTGGTAAACCAGTACGAGAACGTTCCACTGAGGTAATTAAGTATATTTGGCAGCAAACCCAAGGACAAATGCCCATTATTGGCGTTGGCGGAATTTTTACGGCAGAAGACGCTTGGGAAAAAATTACCGCAGGTGCTAGCTTAGTTCAACTTTATACAGGATGGGTTTATGAAGGGCCTGGAATTATACGTCGGATTCTTCAAGGCTTACTTATGAAGTTGGAAGAAAACGGATTAAATTCCATTTCCGATGCCGTGGGTAATGGTAATCAAAGGTAAGAGGTAAGGGGTAATCAAAAAAAGCCATTAGCTAACTATTGAGAACCCTTACTGGTACGCCTGTATGCCTTGAGAGTAGAGCTTCATCTTTACTCCACTTTTCAGGTGTGGGTTTGTACAACCATTTATTAAGCTCTTTATCTTCAACAAATCCTTTTAACTGCGGATCAACCCAAATATGAAGTTTATTTAGACAACCGACTTCTTCCGCTGCAAGTTTAATATCCCGCCATTGTCTAACAAAACATTCAGCCCATAATTTTTTGGTCATCACATCCTCAACAAAATCTAGCCCCGCTTCCAGCATTCGCTTACCATTACTTCCACGAGCATTAATTGGTTCCCAAAATATAACTTCCGGGTTAAAACACATTATTTTCTCAAGATGTTGTTTAAAGTTATCTTTTTCTATCTGTGGAGGTGTTGGAGCAACTGCAACATACAACCGTACATTAGATGCTGCACCTTTTAATAATGCTTGGTAGCGAGAAGTTGGAAGTGGAGATGATGGTTCTATTTGTCTGCTTAGTTCATTATCTAAATGCGGTAAACTCATCCCAACTGTGACATTTTCATGGCTAAGAATATCTAAATCTTCTAACCACAAAGGACTGCGAGTTAAAATTCTAATTCGTTTTTTATAATTCAATAAAATTTCTACTACTTTACGAGTCAGAGCCGCAGTTTGTTTATTTTGATAAGGATCGGTACCAGAACAAAGTAATACAACTCCTTTACCTCCTTTTGTCGTTCGCCAAGTTTTTTTACGATTCAGAATTTTTTCTAACTGTTCTGGTATCTCTTCCCTTATAAATAAATACTTTCCCCAATCCATTTGGGGGTTGTTTACTCCTTTTTCTTTTAGCTCAAGCTGCTTAACACGAATTGCTGGAGTTGAAGGAACGTAACAAAATGTACAACCATGCAAACAACCCGATGCGATATTGATTACATAGTCACACAATCCCTTCTTATTAAGCTGACTTTCTTGAAGTGGATTGACTATTTTTTCAGTTCCTTTAATAATTGACATAAAATATCCCCACTCCGATAGTACAACAGTCAAGCGAACAAAATTTTATAAGATAGCTTGAGCTACAAATAAAAAAGAAATAAATTCACTATTTTTTAATTAAATTCTATCATTTATTCATAAATAGTACAAGTGTTTGTATGTATAATATCAAGGTTAAGCAGGGTGTAATTCAAGTAAATAGTAAAGTCTATGACTAAACAAGAATTTGGCGGAAATTGGACTGAAGAAAAATTAAATAGAATTCGTAAATATCTACCCGCCTATGTACATGTATTAAAAAATAAAGGACTCAAATACTTTTATATCGATGCCTTTGCTGGTACTGGATATAGAGAGTTAAAAGATACCGAATCACAAGAAGCAGAAAGCCAAACACTATTGTTCCCCGAACTAGTCGAACAAGAAACACAAAAGTTTATAGATGGTTCAGCACGAATTGCCCTTCAAACAGAACCACGATTTAATAAATATATTTTTATTGAAAAAGATAGTAATAAAATTGCTGAATTGAAAAAATTAAAAGAAGAATTTCCAGATAAGTCTCAGGATATCAAGATTATTAATGATGATGCTAATAGTTATTTAATGGAATTATGCCACGAGGATTGGCAATCAAAGCGTGCCGTGTTATTTCTCGATCCATTTGGGATGCAGATACCGATGAGAAACAATCAAAGCGATCGCTAAAACTCAAGCAATTGATTTATGGTATTTATTCCCTTTAGGAATAGCAGTAAATAGACTCTTAAAAAAAGATGCAAATATCCCAGAAGCTTGGCGAAGAAGGCTCGATGATATATTTGGTACAAGTGATTGGTTTGAAGCATTTTATAAACCTGTAGAGCAACAAACCCAACAATTAAGTTTATTTGATATTAACAATAATCTAACAGAGCAAATAGAAAAAGTAGCTAATTTTGAGTCAATTAGTCAATATTTTGTTGAGCGATTAAAAACAGTATTTGCAGGAGTTGCAGACAATCCGCTTGTTTTACGTAATTCTTCCAATAATCCTCTATATTTACTGTGCTTTGCATCTGGCAATCCCAAAGGGTCAAAAACTGCGATTAAAATTGCACAGGATATATTAAAAAATTAAACCACACCATCGCAAATAATTCCAAAGAAAGCAAAGGGTGCATTTGTTCTTACTCAAAAAAGAACCGCTACATTATGCACCCAAAAAATTGAATATTTAATTTTTAGCTGGATACTTCGCTTTCCTCTTCCACAGGGAAAAATTCCTTAGTATCCCGAGAATAAGTCCAAGCAATTCCATCTGGATCTTTATTACGACTCCATTCAGGAAATTGTGGATCGTCTCGACGCTTGAACACTGTGCTGGAATAAACTCCTAAACGTTTAGCAAGCTCTGATTGAATCAAAGAACCCAAAAACAGTTGCTTTTCTAAAGGTTTATTGACGTGTTCTAGTTGTTCAAGAGTTTCTTGTGCTAACTCTTCTTCCAAATGAGTCGATTGTGCAATTGCAACTTCTGGCTCAACTTTCACAGGAATAGCTTCAAGAAGTTCTTTGTTTAAAGTTGGTGTGGCTTCTTTACTAAAATCGATTTCTGGTTCGCTACTGTCAAGAATGTTGCCCAAAGTATTGGCAGTAATAAAGTAATACACTTTATTTTCATCATCCGAGTCAGCAATACTCGCGCCAAATTCCGAAGCTTTAGCATCCAAGTAACGCTTTGCCTTGCCTCCATGAAAATTACCTTGCAAAGCCAAGTCCATAGGGGTAATTCTGCCTTGATTTTCCCCAATTAACTGTTGGAAAACCGGGTTCACTTTACTACACCACTGTTGCCATTGATAGGTTCGCCACAAATTGAACCCAATAAGTACAGCAAAGAATCCCAGCAAGAATCGCCAGGCAGAAACTAGGAAGATAATTAAAAACGAGAGTGGCAAAAGTAGAAGCAAAAAACCCTTGCCCGAGGTTTCTAGTGTTTTTTCACTCATGCCTATTTATTGCTAAGTGATTTATTTTAGGAAGTATTATTATCTTGGCAAAAATTGGGACATTTATTTGTATTGTTTGTAGATTTGTTGGAAAAATTTTGGCAAAACGGACTTAGTGGATAGTCATAATTTAGTCAATATTCAGCCTCAAAACCTTTATAGGTCTATATTTACGTAATTTTTGAGCTATTTGGCAAAAAAAGTTAAGACCATAACATTTAGGCAAAATCTGGAAATCATGTAATTTAAAATACCACTATTCGCTGTAATGTTACAGATTTGTAATATTTTCTTGTTATTAGGACTTTGATGACAACTGTTTCATCTAAAGATTGCCACATGAGGAATCTTGTCTTTGGAAAACAAAGCAGTCTAGAAGCCTGCGCTAAAAGGAACTACTCTTTTCTCGGCTTTATGATTACCGGTGCCCTCCTCAGGAGTAGAGAGGGTAGAGCAGGAGAAATTTTATCGGAAATCTTCAAGGGGGGAACCGGAGTAACTAAAATTCTCAAATTTATTTTCTCAACCTCTTGACACCTCATAATACATATACTACATTAATAATACAGACCGAGAAAGGCAGTACGAATTAGTCAAAACTCCTTGTGGAATTTGACTTTAGGCATATGTTTTTCAATGTCGCCGGACACAAATCATCTTTAAATTAAGCAATTTGAGTAGACTAAAACTATGTTGATTAATTCTTCATAAATTATCAGTAAAAACACGAATTAATGAGTCGCAATAAAAACTTATTATGTAACGGGTGGCGGAAATAGTAGACGCGCTAATTTAAGCCTTGATTGAATAACTTGCCCACTTTCCATTTTGGGACGACTAATCGAGGGTTACCGGTAACTATATAAAGTTTTGCAGGTGCAAGTCCTGTCCCGTTACACAAAAAATTTCAAATCTAAAATATTCGTGCAGGGATAGTTTAGCAGTCTAGAACGCCGTAAATATCCTTATTCACAACTTACCCGTAAGGGACGAAGAATTTAGGGTTATCGCCTTCCACGCCGGAGACGCGGGTGCAAATCCCGTTCCCTGTACTAATAAAATAACTTTTCAAGTAGGGGTGGCTGAGTGGTTTAAAGCAGCGGTCTTATTTCCTTGATTGACAACTTCTTGCCCGTTTGTGGGACGAATTATCGAGGGTTATCGTGAAATCCGCCAATATAGCTATCCGAAAATTAATTTCAAATCCTTGTAATACCTGGAATTGGATGTAGTTTGCGGAAGTGATTATTCGTAGGTACCCTTCGGGAACACCTTCGGTGAACAAATCCTACCCCCTACACCAATTAATTTGAGTTTTTAGTTTTTAATTTTTAACTCATAAATTTTTACGAAGGAGTCGCCAAGCGGTAAGGCAGCGGAAGGGTATTACCCTTAGTCCTTGATTAACAACTTGCCCTATTCGGGACGAATTATCAAGGGTTATCGTAAATCCGCCATTCGTAGGTTCAACTCCTACCTCCTTCACCAATTAATTTGAAATCTAAAATCCAAAATTCCTATGTGGCGAGTAGCTCAGTTGGATAGAGCGACAGCAGAATATCCTTTTTCACAAACTTACCTTTCGAGGACGAAGAATTAGGTTTACCGATTTTAAGCAGTAGGTCGCAGGTACCCTTCGGGAACACATAAAGGTGAACGAGTCCTGCTTCGCCACCTTCCATTTTGTCCGCAAGGGCTGGGAGTTAAAATAATGAACTATAAATTTTTTACTCAAAATAAAAATACACCGCAAAATCAACCTATCCCCGGTAGAGAAGCAGAGATGATTCGGGGACGCAGCGGCGGTTATATGTTCGATGCTGGTATATGGCAAATGCTGCGGCGTTGTTTGCTAATTGGTACGGCTAAAAGCACATACTACGCCGGGAAACGTGAATTAACAGAGGATTTTTTCTCAACCGTTCAACAAGCTGTAGAAGAAAATCCCGATCGCGTTGCTGAAGAAATTCTCTATGCTAGCGATGGACGTGCCATCAATAACAGTGCACCTATTTTTGCTTTAGTGTTGCTGTCGATGGGTAAAACACCGGAAGCGAAAACAGCTTTTACAGAAATCTTTCCTCAAGTAATCCGTACTGGTAGTCATTTCTATGAATGGTTGAGCTATACCAAATCGCTGCGGGGTTTTGGTAAAGTTGTCCGGGAAGCAGGTAAAACCTGGTTGTCGCGTGGGGATGCTAAGGGTTTGGCTTATCAATTATTGAAGTATCAGCAACGTCATGACTTCACCAATCGCGATGCTTTGCGCTTATTTCATGTCAAACCACCAACTCCCGATCATGAATTACTGTTTCATTGGGTAGTCAAGGGTTGGGAAGAATTGCCAACGAATATTCCCAGTGAAGCTTTGGCTCAGATTTGGTGGTATGAATGGTTGAAGCGCAACCCAGATAAAACCCATGAAGCTATTACTCAAGGGCGTTTGACTCATGAAATGGCTGCTCCCGTGGGCAAAATGGATAAACAAGCTTGGCAATTGTTATTCAATGAAATGCCTATTGGTGCAATGTTGCGTAACTTGGGTTCGCTGACTGAATTAGATGTATTGCGAACTGATGAATCTGCAAACCTCGATAGAGTTGAAGCAGTTCTCAATAGCAAGGAACATTTACGTAAAGGACGCATTCACCCCATTGATGTTTTGAAAGCCCTCAAAACCTATCAGTCGGGAGGAAAATTAGGACGCAGTAAAAAGACTTGGAATCCAGTTAGCCGTGTAGTAGACATTTTGGAAAAAGCGGTGGAACTGTCTTTTGATGTGGTAGAACCTACCGGTAAAGTGTTCATGCACGCCGTTGACGTATCTGGTTCTATGTCTTATAGTACCGTGAGTTCAGTGGGACTTACCTGCTGTGAAATCGCCACTACGATGGCACTTGTTACCGCAAAAGCCGAGAAAAACTATATGATTCGCGGCTTTGCTACCGACTTTCGCGACTTAGGTATTACTGCAAAAGATAGTTTTAGCTCGGCGATCGCCAAAGCTAGCAATCAAAACTTTGGCGGAACCGATGCTTCAGTTGCTTATGATTGGATGATTGAAAATAAATTCAAAGCTGATGTAATTTGTTTTTGGACTGATTCAGAAAGTTGGGCTGGTAGAAGTCATCCATCGCAAGCACTTTCACGATATCGCGAAAAAGTCAACCCTAATGCGAAAGCTGTGTACGTGACTCTGGCACCTTACCGGATTACCTTAGTAGATCCAAAAGATCCATTATCCTGGGATATGGGCGGATTCTCGCCAGGTGCGCCGCGTTTAATTCAGATGTTGGCTGAAGGTGACTTGTGATTACTTGAAGAGATGAGGAAATAGAAGATTTTTTCATACCCCCATCTCTCCAAATCTTATTTATGGCGGGTTTTCCTGGTTCGCAACTTGCCCATTCTGGGAGGATGAATTTAGGATTAAAGACGCTTCGCGTCTCGCTTCGCTAACGGTTGAAATCTCCACTATGGGGATGAACGGGTTCGATCCCCGTACCCGCCTTTTTCTTGTTTGTAATAGATTTATTTTTGTCGTACTGTGGTTAAGAAAGGGTTATCTTAATTTCTAGCCACCGACATAAAATATCAAATTTAAAACTTATGAGATTGATTGCTTTAGTATTGCTCTTGCTAAGTATGACCTTTTCATTTGCTTTACCCGCGAAAGCTGTAACTTGTAGCGATTATAACGGACATGAAGTTTGTATTCTTAATATTAAACGTAGTGCTAAGAGATATTGGAATTATAAGACAACTATCAGTATCGATGGCAAGAAACAGCCGAGAGAAATTTATAACTGTCGTGGGGAATTCAAAATTCAACAAAATGGCAAAATTGTCCGATTTGGGGAAGATGGTGTGGGTAATTTAATTTGTAAGTTTTTTAAGAAGTAGTTGGTATTATCTGTTCGATCGCAGTAGTTTTGAATAAATTAAACCGCAAAGACGAAGGTGCTGAGGGAAAAAATAGAAAGAGATGTAGAATTTTATTTGTTCTGTGCGACGAGTATACAGGCAAGAATAAAGACGGTAAAGCCTACATAGCTAAATACGGTTATCCAATCTTGCCAATTTGGGGGAAGTATTAAAGATGCCTCGTTCATTGGTGAAAGTGATGAAATCTTAAACGTTCTTTTTAGTTCATTTTAATGGACTTTGGCTACAAAAGCGGGGAATCTATTCCCTGGCGGTTGTGGTAATGCTCAATCATCTACAGATCCGAATAACTAAAATTTTTAACATTTTCTTGACAAATCCCCTGGAGAATTACAATTAAACAACATCAGAGCCGTTTTTTCATCAACATCTAAAGCTTCTACCTCAATACCTGAAAGCAATTCTTGAAAAGAAGATTTTCCCTTTTTCAAAAAAGTATCTAATTCTGTTTTGATTTCTTTTCGATAAAAACCACACATCGGTTCCCAAATTTGCGAACGTTGGGGAACGAAAGCCTTTGTTGAAGTCGGAATTTGTGGAAGTTTATTTATCCAATTTTGCAGAATTCCTACATCTAATAAAGGTAAATCACAAGCAAGTAATAATATCCAATCAGCGTAAATTTGTGGTATCCCTTCAGATAAACCATTAACTGGCCCTTTTCCACATTGAGTTTCAATTAGATAATTACAATCTGGCGGCAAAATATTTTGATAAAGTTCAGCCCAGGGAGTCAAAATATAAACTTGTTCGGTACAAGCAGCAGCAACTTGATAAACCCTTCGTAACATCGGCGTACCTTTGTAGGGTACCAGTGCTTTATCTGTGCCCATGCGAGAACTTTTTCCACCAGCGAGGATTAAGGTGGCGATTTGATGATGGGGAGAGGGGGAGATGGGGGGATGGGGGGATGGGGAGATGGGGGGATGGGGAGATGGGGGGATGGGGAGATAATTTTTTCTCACAACTAATAGCTAACCACTAATCACTAACTCAGTGCAATCTAAATTCCTGAAGTGCTGGATAAAAGTTTTTATTTTCATGGCTGGGGCGGCTAAGTTTTATTAATGCGAAACGCTGTAATGGCGCAAGTTGTTTCCATTGTTCGATTGTAATATTAACCCCACATTCTACCGCTTTTGCTTGTGTTGTTTGAGGAATCTCTTTTTCGTTCATCCAAGGGGGATTCTCTTCTATTGTCAGTTCGCTTGCGGGGCTTCCTGTTTTTTCAATAATCAATTTTTGCAAAGATTCTCGATATTTTTGACATTCAGCAATACTCGTACATGGCATTTCAACTAAAGTTTGACGCTCTTGTTCTGTAAATTGATGCCAGTGAGATAATTTCAGTTTGACTCCGCAGTTGTCGAGTTTGAAGCGTACTTGCATGGGAATGCAGCGTAAGTTATCTACAAAATCAGCCTCGAATTTAAAAAAGTCGTTCATTGGGTTATGAAGTAGTTAAATTAATTACTTTTTGATGTCAAAATATAACTATAATTCGCAATAGTTTTTTTTCGATATGTATGTAGGTACTACCCAAGCAGCAGATCTGTTAAAAATAACGCCAGCGAGAGTTCGATATTTACTAGCTCAAGGAGTTAAAGGAGCTTATAAAGTTGGAAAAATTTGGGTGATTCCATTATTTAAAGGAAAACCTATTATTAGTCTAGTAATCTAGTATGAAAATAACCTAGTAAATCGCGGTAATATCGTATTTATCCGATAAAGTATATTTGTACTATATAGATAAATCCAACTGAAGTTAGCACCCAACAGACAGCACTTCCAACAATGGACAAAAACCAATAACATGGACTAATGGTCGATAGCGAAGCGTGAGAGCAAGGTCATAAACAAAAAAAACAACCTTATGGCAAGAAAACAAATTAATCACAGCTGTGAATATGTAACTACTAGGTTTGGTTATTTGCTGGAAGGGGATACAGAAAAAGCACTGTTAATGGCTCGACGTGCAGGAAAACTAAGAAAAGATATTTGGCTTGAATACGGCTCTTTGAAAGCCTGGGGTGTAAAAGCCGACAAGCTTTATTCAGATTTTAGAAAAAGACACCCTGCGATGAAATACGGACTAGATTCCAAGCAACATCAAAAAACTTTCGAGAGAGTAATCCAAGATATTCAAGCGTCTCAATCAGCAGCTAAAAGTTTTGTAATCAAGAAAATCTACAAGCATTTCAAACCAGAATTTGATATTGATGGTAAAGCAATAGAAGATACTTCTTTTAGAAAAGAGTTAATTACTTCTTTAAAAACTTTGGAATGGATGCAATATCCTTTAATCCATCGCTGGGTAAGAGATTACTACCGACGAGGATATACTTCTGTAAATAATCAAATTTTTGTTGGAACTAATGGTAATGGAGCAACTGTAAAAAGAATTAGTCGTAATATTGTTAAGGTAGAAATTAGAGGAGATAAAGTAGGAAAAAATAAATACGAAAAAATTAAATTAAAATTTAAAGTTGGTCGCTCGACTCCAACAGGATTATTTCAAATTATCTTCGATGATGTCACAGGTAAAGTAAGACTTTGTTACCCTAAAGTATTAAAGAAAAAACAAGCTGTAGATAAGCCTGCTTTAGGAGTAGATAAAGGTTTAACAGAAGTTTTTGTAGATTCGGCAGGTACTATTTACGGAGATGGTTTAAGCAAAATTACAAATAAAGCAGTAGATAAAAGACACCTGAGAGGTAGAGCGCGTAACAAGCTTTATCAAATAGCAATTAAGACTGGGAATTTCAAAATATTTGCTGCTAACTTAGGTAAGAAAAAATGGAATCAAAGAGAACAAAAAAAGAAAGTTAGAGCTACTAATTTAATTAGGACTGCCACTAATCTATTGTTCGATAAAACTTCGGATGCAATTGTAGAAGATTTAACTAAGACCATTAAAGCTAAAGGAGCCAAGAAACGTCAAAAGCTAAGAAATAGAAGAGCTTCCGAATGGTGTAAAGGTATCATTCAAAAAGCAATCGAAGAAATTTCATCCAGAAGAAAATCAATTTTTTCTTATATTAATGCTGCGTTTACCTCGCAG
>JBCCSG010000075.1:0-24570 GCA_039200565.1 Cyanobacteria bacterium P01_D01_bin.50
AAACGGTTTCGAGATCGCACTAGTTTTCATAGATAATGAAATTTCTACGAAAAATAAATTTATAGCTTTTTATTGTAAAATTTACGCCTTTGTTCCCTAATTTATGGGGTAAAAGTTTTACCTGAGTGCCATAATGTTTACGAGTATCTCTATTACTTATCACCACCAATTTTGGGTATTTCGCCAATACTTTATAAAAGTTTATAAAAGATAACAAAAATTTATTTTTTATCAGAACTCGGAGCATCGGCATTGTTTGTATTAGTAGATACTTGTGGTAACAATACTGCGGGTGCTTCTTTAACTCTTGTCTCTAAAGGTTTAACTTTTTTAATAAGCTGAATAAACTGACTATACTCAGGAATTTTCACACCTGGAATATAGCCAGCATCTGCAGTGATATCTGCTGGAGCTTCATTCATGAATTTTTGGATTTGTCGTTCGCGATTTCGTTCAACAGTTGGTGATATGAGTACTACTCCAGGAGGAATCCACCGACTAATCCGTATATTTCTAAACTTAGTTTGGCTAACTTGCCGTTGATAAATTTCAAAGTTTTTTTCAGATAAAGCACCAGCATCGACACTATTATCCTCCAGCCATTGAAGTATTTTTTTAGGGGTAGGAGCAAAACGGATCTCAGCTAGAGTTAAACCGTAAAGATCGTACAAAGGAACATAATAGCCAGCTGCGGAACCTATTTGACCTAAAGCAATGGTTTTATTTGTTAAATCCGACATTTTTTTAATTGGGCTATCTTCTCGAACTATCAATAAGGAACGCTCTGTGCCGCTGACTTCACCCATTGAAAACAAAGGTTTGTAGAGTTGTTTATCGATGGCGATCGCCGCTAAACCTGGAGGAGCAAAAACAATATCCCATTGCTTGCGGCGAATTTGATCTATAGCTTGTAATTCGTTATAAGCAGGTTCTAGCTCCACAATTGACTTTGTTTTTGCTGCTATGTAGTTTTTAAAACTCTCATATTTATCGAGTGAAACCTTTTCTTGTCCGTAGCTGACAACCCCTAAAGTAATTTTTTCTGGAACCATATTTGGGGAATCGCATCCTATCCCTAAGAGTAAAAGTATTATTAAAAACCCGAATCGTGCAAACCCAGGTGAAAACATCATTTTTTCCAAAATTTACTTGACTAGCTTCGTATTTAATTATCGAGACGTACAAATACTTTTAAAACTTAATTTTTCATAAAATATATGAGACTCTGCCCGAGGAGTGGACTGGAAACAAATTCTCCTATACAAGCCCAAGATAAGGCAGCCATCAATTCAGAAGCTTCAACTCGCTTCGGAGCCTAATGGTTAGAATAGTTCAAGTAAATAAATATCAATCATTTTAATAATTATTGAAAAGCAGACGAAAGCGCTTTTGGACTTTACGGAAAATAAATAGATTGCCATGTAGCTGTTCTAACTAGCAAGCTTCACGTCTGATGAATGCTGTACTATGACTAATTTTTAACGTATTAATAAGGTAATGAGGGTACGGTACAAGCCAAATGGCCTCACCAGAAAATTGCGTAAAAACTGCAATACTTCAAGAGGGAACTGGATGCAACAGGGAAGCCTACTTTAAACTAGAGTATAAGAGTGTAATGGCTGACTCTTATACCAAATCATCGTATTCACAAAATTTTTTGTTTTTGGAGTAGATTCAAATGAGTGGGTTCATTACTGGTTTACTATTAGTCGCCTATGTAGCTGGTGTTTGGAAGTTTTGGACTGGATTTAGAAGAACTAATTTCACTAATAGCTTACCAAATCGTCTTGCTTTATCTTTGTTATGGCCAGCTTGTTTTATTGCCAATAAATCATATCGTAAAAATTTTAGAAAAGCCCTCAAAGGTTAATCATTTAAGTTATATTTCCACACAATATATGAGGAAATAAATAAAAATGTCAGAGAAGTGACACCTCTGACATTTTTTTTATTTGTTTGTAATAAGCTGTTGTGCATTAAAAATGCACAATACTCTTGGCAAGAGGCAAAAGGCAGAAGGCTAAAGGAATAAGATTTTCAGCTTTTAAATAATATTTCTAAATATACTACTCGAAAGTGGCAGCTTAGCAGCCGAACAGTTAGGATTAAACGAAGGAAGAGCCGAAGTTGTTTGGAATTGAGATGGGGATTTAAACCCCAATCCATTCACGCGTTTACCGCCAGGTGCGGCGAGCGCGTGGGAGGTATCCTACACCTTTGAGCGCTGGGGAATTAAACCCATATATTTAAGTTAAAAATATTATTCTCTGTAAAAAATATAACAGTAGTAGTAAGCTCATGTGCAGCTAAATTAAATAATGGGAAAACCTGAAACTATATTACAGCTTGGGTAAACTGCATCCATTGCCTTATTACTACTCTCCCCATCACCCCGTCACTTATTTTAATTACTATTTTCAACACCTACTTATTGATAATCTTTCTACCAGTGCTCCATTCAAATTAAATTTACCGCAATTAAGCATGGCAGAAAAGTTCGCAATCAAACATTTTATGTAATACTGATTCAGTATATTTATCAGCTTCCGTTACAAACACTCCTGTTTCACTTTCTACTTCTGATGCCAGCCAGAAACCTTTTAAAACAACTTCAACCGCATCTGCATCGCAACGACAGAATTCAATTATATTTTGACTATTTAGTTTCTCTAATTCAGCGGTGAAAGATGAGTCTGCCGGTACTAAAAGAGACGCTGTACTGGATTCAATATAAATAGTAGTAGCACTTCGTACACTTATAAGTACTCTTGTATTTACCCAATCTTCTAAAGATTGTTTCGAATAATCTAAGCTTAACTTATTCTCGGTATAAGTAAGTTTTAACATAGTTACTTTTCTACATATTAGTAAAATTATTAAGAAAACAGAAAATAGTCAGATATTGATTTGTTTTTCTGTTAGAAACACTATATTAGGGGGCTATTCCCCCAAGCTAATAATATTTAAAATAGTCGTAAACCCTTAAGGATTCAGGCTTATACGGTTAGGGGAAATAAGTTGACGTAGGGGAATCCCTTAAGTTTTGCTCGATAACATCCTTTAATGATGTATTATTAAGGGTCTGGGGAAATAAATTAACAAATTGCTAAGTTGTGATTTCTAGTATGGATAGTACAGTAAAAATATAACTTCAGAAGGATAGATTCATTTTTTCGTTATCAAGAGAATAAGATAAGGTCTGCTTCTACTCAAAGCTTGGATTGCAGGCATATTTTGTTTATAAGAACACAAAGATACATCAGACAGAATATTTATGTTAAAAGTATCAACTGCTTAAATAGGGTGATATTTCGGATTCTATTCTCAATATTTACAAGTTAGACTCGGATAGATAATAAATACCTGAGTTGAAGCTATAAAGCTGTTGGACATAGGTTTTTTAACTACTTTCAATCCTTGTCTTTACTTAGGTTAAAGGTAGTTAATTTGATTCTTCTTAATGTAAGAAGGTTATCGAATCAACCCTTCAAAAAAAATCAGTCCCCATCCATAACTATTACTTGAAATAACCTATAAGCGCTTCAGGTTGCATCTTTGAAGCGTATTTTGCCCTCAATTAAACATTATTCGGAGGAAAAATGCTTCATAATAATAACGGTGAGACTCTTTCTATTTATGAATGGTTATCCAGAGCAGGATTTAAAAATTCTGATGTTTTTAGAATGGAGCCGGAATTAATTCGTCATCTTCACAAACAGTGGTTTGTATACCGCGAAACTGTACAAACTTTTATGTCAGAAAGTGGCTGTTCCGATCCAGGTGAATTTGAAATTAATCATCCTTATCGCACTCCTCAAGTACCTCAACCGACTTCTTCTTACTCTGGGCTTGTGTAAAGCTGCAAGCAATTTTTGTAGAAGTAGTGGAAGCTGTACAGTTAGAGTTGCTTTTTACTTACATTGACATTACCCGAGGAAAGCAGTGCGGGCAGTTGATTACTTTAGAAAACTAGCTTTAAAATCAAACCTCCCGCATCACCACCAAAAATATTATAGTTAGTAGGGTATAAGTTTATTTGCGACCCTTTGTGTTACGTGTTTACTTAATATCCTCTATCTCTTTTAAATTAGTTAATCTCAATCGTTTGTCGTAATTTGATTGTATTCCCTGCAGTTTTCACATTTTTCATTTATATTCCCTTTGAGCTTCTTGCGGTTACCCATAAAAATTTCTCCTACTTTTGCTTCTCTTCCCTCTCTTACTTACTAAAGTTTACTTCTGCCGCGATATAAGTCACTCATAACTTTTTCTTCCTATTTTCAATACCCTGTTGCTAATTCTCTAACAAATATTTTTAATAATTTCTAACAAGTCTTGGGGATGATGAATTAAAAAATCTGGATTCTGTTTTGCTAATGCTTCTTCTGAGTTAAAACCCCAAGTTACGCCAATCACTTTGATGTGAGCTTTTTTTGAAGCTTCGATATCTCTAGTTTCATCCCCTACGTATATAACTTTGTTAGTTTCGATCTGTTTTTGTCTCAAGACATTATTAATTATTGTAGTTTTGCCAAAAATTGTGACTCCACTATGGATAAACTCGAAAAGGCTATCCAAATTATTTACTTTGAGAAATTCTTGTACATTCTCTTGAGAATTAGAAGTTATAATTCCTAGCCTATTTCCGTTGTCTTTCAATTCCACTAAAGCTTCTTGAATTCCTGGAATTGGTTTTAGTTGGCAAATTTTATTTTTTAACTCTCCCTTAACCTTCTTGATCAGAAAAGGTATCTTTAATAAAGAAATGCCAGAATACTTCAAAATTTCTCTAGAAGTTAGATTTCTAAGAATTGCCAATTCTTCTGGAGTAATTTGTGCGTAACCAAACTCTATAGCTAAACGATTGGCAATAGTCACTAGCGCATCTACCGTATCCGCGATTGTGCCATCAAAATCAAAAATAATTACTTTCTGAGTCATTCTTTCGCTGTAACGGGGATGCTTCAAGATTAGCACGGGCATTTCTTTGTAACATTTGTGGCTTTATTCGCCGTAACGCTGATGCCCGAAATTGTCGATCCCACTTTTCATGTGTGATTCTGGCTAATTCTATCAGCTTAGGAGCGATATTCCCAGAGTAAGGTTGAAATTCTTGCACGTCAGTGGTGTTGGCAAAACGTTGGTTCCAAGGACATACATCTTGACAAATATCACAACCTGCAACCCACCCGTTTAATTTAGATGCAATATTTTCGGGTAATTGCTCGCTACGGTTTTCAATTGTGTGATATGCAATGCAGCGGTTGGCATCTACTACAAATGGCTGTGTAATTGCTTCGGTGGGACAACTTTCAATACATCGAGTACAGCTACCGCAATGTTGGGTATGGGGAGTATCTGGAATTAATTCCAGATTAGTAAGAATTTCTCCCAAAAATACCCACGAACCATATTCTCTTGTAATTACATTACCGTTTTTGGCAATCCAACCGATCCCCGCTTCTTGTGCCCAAACTTTATCTTGGATTGGTCCTGTATCTATATAATATTTGGTTTCGATTCCTTTATCTAATGACTGCAACCAAATTGAAAATGCTTTGAGTTTTTTTTGTACTATTTTGTGGTAATCCCTTCCCCAAGCATAACGAGAAATTTTGCCGTATTCTTTTCCTTCTGGGCGTTGATGTGGCGTGTAGTAATTTAAGGCGACGCAAATTACCGATCGCACTTCTGGCATAACTAATTTAATATTTTGACGTTTGGGGGAAGCCATCCATTGCATATCGGCATGATATCCCAAGGCTAACCATGCTTGTAATCCCTGTATTTGATTATCTATATCATTTACAGTAGCTATTCCTACTTTATGAAATCCCAACTCTAGCGCCTTTTCCTTTATTAGTGTGCTGCTAAAGGATGATAATTGATTCATTTATCTTATTTTAAGATTTGCCCGAAACAGCACCCCTATCTTATACCGGCCTTGCGATCCCCTGTTTTATATTTCTTAATTTACCTATATGTAAATTTTATTTGCAATTTATTAAGTTTGTATGCAAAATAGCAAGTGGAAGGTAAAGCAACGTACAAACAGAGCCTTCCAGCAATGAATTGTTCGCTACGAAGTTTACAAATAATGGTGCCTGATATGACTTTCTCTACAGATTCCATACAAAACCGTTTCTCCAGCACTTTTAACTACAGCGATCGGTTGATTGACGTAGTTAATTCCACTGTAAATGTGTTCAAAAACCTGTCAGTGGACGATCAATTAGCGGTGCTTTGGTTTGTATATACCGAAATGGGAAATTCTGTTACTCCTGCAGCAACCGGTGCAGCACGCTTGCAATTGGTGGAGGGTTTGCTCAATCAAATCAAGCAAATGTCTCATGACGAACAGTTACAGGTAATGCGCGATTTAGCTGCAAAGAATAACAATCAAATTTCCCGCTCTTACGGCATCCTTAGCGCCAATACAAAATTAGCTTTCTGGTATGAATTATCAGAATTAATGGTTAAAGGTTTAGTTGTACCGATGCCATTCAATTATCAATTGTCTCGCGATGGCGCTCAAGTCTTGGAATCTATTAAGGAACTTGATTTTGGTCAACAAATTACCGTTCTTCGCAAGGTTGTAATTGATATGGGTGTCGATCCATTAGCTGACTAAGGCATTTTTGCTTTAGCTCTATTATTCAACAAATACTACAACAGGCAGATTTTTCTGATGCTGCTTTTATCGAAAGTTTATCTGTTTTAGTGCAATATAACCGTAGATTGTGGGGTGGGCGCTATTACCCACCTTACATTCATTTAGCTTTAATTTTTAATGCTAAGAAAAAAATTGGCTTTACTGCATTTGGTTAGAAACTTAGATATAGAAAGGCAATATATTGTCGATACATCAGTTTCTATCATATGAAATATCAATTTAATGCATTGTTGGCAGCAATAAAATTAACTAAATATTGAGGTTTTTTATCTCTTAAGCTGTTTTCATATTTTCAATCAAAATTCCGGGTTAACCCAGCTTTTTGAAAGCTAATAACTAGAATTCCTTGACTTCTACTTCTATCTAAAGAAATACTTTTACTAATATCACAATTATTTCTTAAGCTGCTTTTTAAGACCGTAGCTTTTATATTCTAATAATAGTCAAACAATATTAAGGAAGTTCGTAATATAAATAATCTTATGAGTGCAATTCAATCAAAAGAATGTATCCCAATTCAAGGAATTAGCGAACCTACTATACAGCAATATTTTGCAAGTTTAAACGAGAGCGATTACGAAAAAACCGCTTCCTTATTTGCAGAAAACGGTGTAATGCATCCTCCATTTGAATCTGGAATTGTAGGAAGAGATGCTATTTTGAGTTATTTGAATGAGGAAGCAATTGATATTAAAGTCTATCCTCGTGAAGGTGCGAGCGAAATTTCAGAAGACAAGATAACTCAAATTCAAGTCGTCGGTAAAGTAAAAACTCCTTGGTTTGGTGTAAATGTATCTTGGCTGTTTATTCTGAATGAAAACCGACAAATTTTGGATGTAAAAATTAAACTTTTAGCTTCTCCGCAAGAGTTACTCTCTTTACGGCAGTAATATTTAAAAGTTAGCGGATATTAAACAGAGATAAATCATAGCTAACAGCCTAAAATTATCAATACTTAACTCTTAGTTGCCGTAGCTTGTTGTAAAGAACGTAATAATAATTTCCTTCCTAAATCGATATCGGAAGGAGCACATTGCCAGTCAGGATGGGCACTCGTTAGTAAACTATCTAAAGTCTCTTGGTCAAATAAATGCCAGACTGGAGCATTACCTACTTCTGTTTCGATTGCGTAACAGTTTGTGTTAATACAGTAAATTTTGCAACTACTGGCAACCCTTTCTAAAGTAATTTGTTCTCCAGGCTCAAGCGAGCGAAATTGTTTCATCACCTGCTTCATTTCATCCATAGAGGAAACCAGTAATCCGGGAATTGCTACTGTTAGATTGCTATCGCCATTTACCTTAATCCAATAATGACGACTAGGATCTATTCCCTCTAACCAAGGAGACTCATCATCTAGACGATAGCGTGGTGACAAACAAAACGAGACTTTCATAGGCATCGCTACTAAGTATAATATTTAGAGACTTAAATGACTTTTAACGTAAGATACTTGGTAAAATATGGTAACTATGTTTGAATTAAATTATGGTTACCTATATTTGTTACCAACATCTAACTATTGATTAATTAATTACTGGCATTTTGATTTACCGAATTAAATTAACTAATCAATAGTGTAGCCACTGTCTTATTATTTGATGATTCCCGGACATTAATCAAATAAACTTAGTAAAAGTTATTATCTTGATTAAGTATTGTGAATTTTAAAGTTTTATTCTCAAACAGGAGTACCTAAATAAAAGTTACATTAATTTAGTTGGATGAAAATGTGTTTCCTAAAATTTTGTGTAAATTCAATGAGAGAGAGCAAACTATAGCGATGGCTAATGTTGCATTTTTTCTATAGTTTCTGGCAAGCTAGCTTCTAGTTTGAGACAATTCGCGCCATCGACTTGTAATTCATACTCGACTTTGTCCATTAAACGGTTCATAATCAACCAACCGTAACCTCCTTCTTGTTTTTCTACAGGACTAGGGGGAAAATAAGTAGACATATCATAACCTTCACCTTTATCCCAAACTTCTAAAGCTAAATCCCGTTGTTTTAATTCCAAACGAATCAAAATTGGGACTTGAGGTTTCTCCTTGTGGGCGTGACGCACTACATTGGAGTAAGCTTCAACTAAAACTAAACGTAAACGATTTGATTGCCGCTTCCAATCAACCGATTCTCCTAATTCCGTTTGTAAGCATCCAAGTAGCCACTCTTCCACAATATTCAAATACTTCAAGTCACTTGGTACGTGAAGCTCGCTTTTCATTGCTTATAAAACCTCCAGTGAAAGTATAGTTTGATCGTCTTCTTGAATTTCGGTGTCCAAGTGGATGCGATTTAGCAATTTGTTCAGGCTAAGTGGTTTTTCTTGCTCGATTAACAATTGCCAAAGCCCTTCTTGGTTGAGCATGGAACGTGTCAGTGATTCCTTATTAAAGTTCGTTTTCATTGAAACTTGAGCTTCAGTAATTCCATCGCTTGCGAGCAATAAAGTATCAGACTGAGCAAGAATCAATTCTCCTGACTTTGCTTGCCAATCTGGTAATATTCCTAAAGGCACCCCACGTTCTTTGAGAAAATTAGGTTCGTCTTTTGGTGAATCTTTGTGAGAACAGACTATAGGATAAATATGACCGGCGTTAGCATAAACTAATTCCTTAGTACTGGGAGAATATCGAGCCAATACCAAAGTAATAAAGTAATTATTGCTTACAAGATCGTCACCTAAAGCCTGATTTAAGTTTTTCATGACTATGTTTGGCATTGCAGGGGTTTCTTGAGATAATTCCCGACGTAATACCGATATAGCGCTAGCCATAAACAGTGCAGCAGGAACGCCTTTACCAGAAACATCACCGACAGCCAGCCATAAATCACCCTTGGGATGAAGAAAAACTTCAAAAAAATCTCCCCCTACTTCCCGCGCTGGGTAGCAGCAAGCTTGTACCTTTACTCCTTCAATCTGAGGCAAACTTTGGCGTAGTAAATTGTGCTGAATTTGTCGCGCAACTTCCAATTCAGCATGAATTTGTTCTTGTTTTTGCTGGAGACGCTGATAAAGTTTTGCCTGAGAAAGAGCTAAGGCTGCTTGCTCTGCCACACCTGAAATTAGCTCTATATCTTCATGCTGCCAATTCCTATAGTCCCTAATGGTGATACTTCGGGCATCACTCTGCTGTTGATGGAGAGCAAGCACCGCTTGTAAATGCTGTTGATAAATCAATGGTACGGCTAATTGCTGATAGCTTTGGCCATCATCCGAAATAAATTCTCCTAATTCGTAATTACGAGTTTGGAGAACTTTTTCCATCAAAGCAGTGGAATTAAAGCAGTAGTTCGCAAATTCAGTATTATTATCACTGTAGAAAAATTCGTCTGATGACAATTTTTCTGCTTCAATAGGTCTAAGTATGCAAGAAGTCGCTTCAAAAGTATGTCCAATTGTTGCAACAATTTTTTGCAGCATACTACGGTAATCTAAAGATTCCCGAATCGCTGTAGTCACTGCATTAACTAAGGATTCTCGCCGTAAAGAACGACGTAAATTGAAAGTTCTTTTTTTTACTAATCTATAGGTTTGGGTAGCTTGCTCTACGAGTCCCCGGAGTTGATCTGGTTTCCAAGGTTTGGTAATGTACCTAAATACTTGACCTGAGTTGATGGCATCAACTAAGTCTTCGACATCAGTGAAGCCTGTAAGTAAAATCCGAATTGTATCCGGGAAGCGCTCAACTGTAAGGCCAAAAAATTCAGTCCCATTCATCTCTGGCATTCTTTGATCAGAGATAATCACAGCCATCTCGCCTTGTTTGTCTAGAATCTCTAGAGCACTACGAGCATCGCTTGCTTTATATACTTTAAAATCTCGTCTGAAAGTACGGTAAAGTAAGTCTAGATTATCTAGCTCATCATCTATTACCATTATCTTCAGTTTGCCTGCCTCAATTTCAGTCATAGTTGACTTTTTTTTTATGTACTTTCAAGATAAAAGAATGTATAAATTGTCTCTTTATCTTAAATTTGTTTTTGAACCAAAAGGTAGTTATTAACACCCCATCACAGTCCTAACACAGAATTTGCAGAATGTCGTAATTTTGTCTCTATTCTCATCAAAAAATACCTACGACCTTCTGTATTCAACACTATCCTACCAATCCAGAGCGTAAGGCACGGACTGCTGCTTGAGTGCGATCGTCAGCGCATAACTTGTTCAAAATATTGCGCACGTGAGTTTTCACGGTTCCCACGGTAATGTAGAGTCTTTCGGCAATAACAGCGTTACTGCAACCTTCTACAATTAATTGCAATACTTCTAATTCCCTTTCGGTAAGAGTATAAGGATCGATAATATCGTCATTGTCTTTAGTATTGCTGAACTCCGATTTATCCATAAATTTATTGGTTTCTGATGCTGAAGAGGAATGTGGAGGATTATATGATGCTTGTTGCAATACAATACGGGCGATCGCCGGGTCAATCCAAGCGTTACCATTATAGGTATGGCGTACGGCTTCAAGCAAATTATCGTATTTATCTTTCATACAGTAGGAATCTGCACCAGCAGCAAAAGCTGCAAGAACGGCTTCCTTACTATCGCGTAAAGTTAGAATCAGGACTTTAGTTAACAATCCCGGGACTGATTTTACTTCTTTGGTTAATTCAATCCCATCTTTATCGGGTAAGCCAATATCCACAATAGCTACATCTGGTTGCAGCGTTTTTAATATTTTAAGTCCGTCGTTAGCATTAGCAGCTTCTCCTACTATTTCAAAATCAACATTTCGCTGTAAAGCTGTGCGAATACTCAGGCGAGTAAGATCGTGATCTTCAATTAAAGCAACGCGAATTTTAGTCATGGTAAATTTCTACTCGTTAAACTATTAACTGTAAAATTGAGTTTACTAATAAGTCTATTAAGATACAGTTTCCTTCACATCTTTAGTCTTAAAGGCATAAAACTCACTTTTGGTGGTTGATTATATATTAATAGGGTATTCATTCGACTTATAGGAAAGGCTATCAATCTACAATCGCAGTTCACTACGCCTTATTTAACAGTATCCAATACTTAATAGTTTAAATATACGGCTCTTCTGTTAGAGTTAGTTAACTCATGTCTATGAGTGGTTAATCTTACACTATATAATCTTATTTGTGTTTGAAAAAGTCTACGCTCCTGCTTGAACTCAAATATATTTCTATTATTTTTAACCTCCTTTGTTAAAAGTATACCGGGGTTTTGGAATATGCCGTCAGTTTCTACCGACAATTGCTTGACTGGAAAATACCTGAAACAATAGTACTGAGAGTATTTTAGTTATAAAACAGATAAATCATTATTTTTTCTAAGTATTTATATTGATTATTTTCGGCAAAAAAATTAGTAAGCTAAGCTACAAATTGCAGTTAAAACAATTAATTTATTGTCAGTAAAATCTCAATTGTTTATGATTGCAGCAATTCATTAAACTGTAGCGAAAATTGCAACACAAACAATGAAGGAACAAATTTGATAAACTAGCTTCGATAAGACTCGGTGTGAGGCGAATCTAGATTACAGCATGATTAAACCGCCTAAAGAATTTTCGGTGTTAGGACTACCGATTCACGTAGCTACAAATTACTCAGGCTACTTGTTAGAATGCTTGCAAAAGGCAATGGGAGCTCATGTTGTGACGCTGAATGCAGAAATGACTATGCAAGCGGAACGAAATGAAACTCTCGCTAATATCATCAAAGCTGCTGATTTGGTAATTCCCGATGGTGCTGGAATCGTTTTATATTTACGATTACTCTTAAAGCAAGATGTGCGTCGTATTCCAGGAATTGAACTAGCCCAAGCGCTGTTGCGTGAGATTGGAGAGAATTCTCCTTCTTCAAAAATATTCTTCTATGGAGGAAAGCCTGGATTCGCGGCGGCAGCAGCCAAGTTTTGGCAAGGACAAATTCCGGGTTTAAATATAATCGGAACTCATTCGGGCTATCATTCGCCAGAAGAAGAAGAAAAATTATGCTCTACTCTCTCTCAACTACAACCGCAAGTCATTTATGTGGGTTTGGGAGTGCCGCGTCAAGAATTATGGATAAAACAAAACCGTCATTTGTGTCCCCAAGCTATTTGGATTGGCGTTGGTGGTAGTTTTGATATTTGGTCGGGAAGCAAAACAAGGGCTCCTGCTTGGTTGGGTGATAATAACCTAGAATGGCTATATCGTCTTTATCAAGAACCTTGGCGATGGCGGCGGATGTTGGCGTTACCTAAATTTGCCTTCAAAGCCTTGATTTATGGTGTTAGAACGAAAGGGGTTTGAGCTTTGAAGTAGCTATCTAAAAATAGAATAAATAAAAATTTGATATTCCCAGACTTGCTCTGGGAATACTTATTTTGTATTTAATCTCAATCTTCCTACAATGCCGGTTATCACAAATAACAATACATCTGTCAATTTTCAAAACGAAAAAAATGACAGAGATAATAGCAGTAATCTGATAGTGCAACTGCGTTCCGTGACAAAAACCTATGCTAATGGGGCGGATGCTTTAATAGATGCCAGTTTAAGCATCAAAAAAGGCGAATTCTTGTTTATTACGGGACCTAGTGGTTCTGGTAAATCCACCTTATTAAAACTGCTGTATGGGGAAGAATTAGCAACCAAAGGAGAGGTAATTGTTCACAATCGCAATGTGGCAGAATTACGCGGTGACAGCTTATCGTTATTACGCCGACGTATTGGTATTGTTTTTCAAGACTACAAATTAATACCCCAACGAACAATAACGGAAAATATCTCTGTAGTTTTGCAAGCCCAAGGTTACACACGTAAAGAAATTCAAAGACGTTTAGAACCCACCTTAAAGTTAGTAGGTTTACTGAGTAAAGCTAATAATTTTCCCGATCAACTTTCTGGAGGAGAGCAACAACGGGTGAGTATGGCGCGAGCAATTGTTGCAACCCCACCCTTACTTTTAGCAGATGAACCAACCGGAAATCTAGATCCAGATAATTCTTGGCAAATAATGCAAATACTGCGTAAGTTAAATTCCTTTGGAGCTACAGTAATTGTTACTACTCACGATGAACACTTGGTAAGGCGCTGCGATCGCCGAGTAGTACAAGTACGCGATGGCAAGGTTTATGAAGTTTAGTATTATCGGAGTTAGGAGTTAGGAGTTAGGAGTTGGGAGTTAGGGGTTGGGAGTTAGGAGTTAGGGGTTAGGGGGTTAATAATTTTGGATTGGTTGCCATACCCCATGCCCTATTCCCTATGCCCCAAGCCCTATACTGCTTTAACATGAAATGCGGTTTTTGGCTTTAACGGAAAACGGTACTAAAGTTGTTTCTATGCTTTTGTGTACAAGTTTTTGTGCTGGTTCCAATGCTTGCAAACTATCAAAAGCAGCATCTCGAATCGCTGTTTCTGATTCTTTTCTTAGCAGGAATTGTAAGCATTCAACAATATATTGCTTTGCGTCTGGCTCAAGTAAGTGACTACTTGCGATTTTTCTCAACTTGCGCAAACTAATTAAACGCTTGAGGGGATCTGAATCTGTCAAATTATCTAATAACTGCTCTAATTTATCCTGCTCTTGATTTCCATACAAGCTTAAGTGGCGACGGGCTAATAAAATTAAAATTATTACGGTTGCTAAACCTTGTACAATCGCACCTGCACCAATCCAAAGATTGGAGGTATTAAGACAAATCGTCGCTGCTGTATAAGTTCCCAGGCAAGCAATGACACCACTAGCTACCGATAATACTAAGCGTCCTTTGGGAGTTTGGAGAAAATTACGTATTTGACACCAGAATTGTGACCAGTTCCACTGCGGCGTAGAATAAACTAATAGCATTACAATAATGCCCGCACCGCAAGAAAATAATAACTTTGGATTCCATAAAAGCATACCAACGACAATTGTCAGGAACCAAAGAAATAGAGCTGGATTGCTACCTGACACCCTTTGTTTCCTGGCTCCTGTCTTTAACTGCGGAAGTACGCACGCGGGAATATTTTTGATGAATCGCTGCCAATAAGACGAAGCCGATTGTGCCACGTTACTTACCTACCACTATAATATGATTTACTGTTGGGTATAGTTTTCTAATCAAAACTAGAATCTATAATATTATTTACCAGAAAATCTATCAGTAAAAGGTGTTATACAAAATTGTAAGTAATTTTCCAAAATAAAAATTGCTATTGGCAATGCTAATAACAAAAGCTTAAGTCATCAACTGTAAATTGACCATCAAAAGCACGGAAGCTAACACAATGAATATTATCAGCCGATACAGATAATAAAGTGTTCGCAGCTAAAGAGTCGTCCGAATTCGCCAGATTACCGGATGGTAGCACAGCTTGATCTAGTAGTTCACGGGATTCATCGTAAGCAGATAGTACTAGTCGCTGGGAACTGGTAACAAATGCACTAACAAAGTTGACGGGACGTACAAAAGTAGCTTCTAGCAATCCGCTTTCAGGTGAACCCATTAATACTACTGCACCAGAATGGGGCGGAAATGCCGGATTAGAGGGTTCAATCGCTATACAGTTATGAAAAATTATACCTTTATGTTCGTACTGATTTTCAACCACCTCAAAGCATTTCAAGTTGTCTAACTGTAAAAAAATACACTCGTTTATGGAGGAACGGTTTGTATCATTTTGCGGACATCGAAAACTCGAATAAGTTGATGTATTACCTTGAGAATAACTATTAAGGTTGTCAAGCTTAAAGAAAGGCTCCTCAAGCGTTGGCACACCCGATCGAATATAAGCCTGCTTTACCATTACTCAGATAAAAATCAAAATTACTAATTACATAGACAATAATTGTGTCTTCCCGACTGCATGGGATTTAAGAGCGTACAAGAAGCAATTGAATCAATAAGCAGCATTCAGAACAATTACAGTAAAAGAGCGAATCTTGATGAATGTTCTCAGCTTTCTTGACGGGCACCCATTAAAATTTTTTCTTCTAAAAAAATTTTAATGGGAACCCTTGACGCTCATTCCTATCAGTGATGTTTCTGATAGAGTATCATAAAATTTAGATGAGATTCTTTTATAAAAAGTTATTGTATATACCAGTATATTAGTCGTAACTATAGTGTTTTCAAGCTATAAATTTTCATATCGTGAAAAAATAAACACCAAATCTTTACAACTAAGGCAGTAATTTTACATCTGCTTAATCTCTCTAAAGTAAGAAGCTATGATTTGAAGATTTAGCCGATAATTAAATCAGTGGCAAGCTTTATCTTGTGTAGGTACATTGAACAGCAGATAACTCTGGCCCAACCCTAAAAATCACAACAATCGGCACAAATATATATGTTTCAGCCATTAGGATTTGAGCGTAGCTCAGTAAATACGTCACTAGGAACTATAATTTATTATACTAATACTATTTCTCCTTGGCAGGATAAAATGACCGCCAGTACAGACAAAGAAACCTTGGTATTCCTACATGGATTCGGTGGTGGATCTTCTGCGTATGAATGGTCAAAAGTTTATCCAGCCTTTGCTACAGAATATCGCATCATTGCGCCGGATTTGATCGGTTGGGGTGAATCTTTTCATCCAGCGCGAAACTACCAAGTTGAAGATTACTTGACTATGATTCAGGAGTTTTTGCAGCAAACCTGTGATGGTGCGGTAACCGTAATTGCCTCTTCTCTAACAGCAGCATTCACAATTCGAGTCGCCATCACTCATCCGGAATTATTTAAATCTTTGATTCTTACGACTCCAGCAGGGCTTTCTGATTTTGGTGAAAACTATTCCCGCAGCTTTTTCGCACAGTTGATTAGTACACCAGTTCTTGATCGATTAATCTATACTACAGGGGTTGCAACTAGCGGTGGTATTCGTAACTTCTTAGAACAACGACAATTTGCTAATTCTAATCGAGTTTACGAAGAAATTGTAGAGGCTTATTTAGAGTCTGCGAAAAAACCAAATGCAGAATATGCTGCATTGTGTTTTGTACGCGGTGACTTATGCTTTGATTTATCGCAATATATTCAACAATTAACAATACCTACAGCAATTATTTGGGGACAAAAATCACAGTTTACAGGGCCAGAAATTGGTGAGCGTCTGGCGCAAATGAATACTCAAGCGATTAAGTTTTTTCAACAAATAGAAAATGTCGGATTAACACCTCAGTTGGAATTACCAGGAGTCACAATTGGTTTAATCCGGAAGTTTATATATTTGCTTGGTAAATAGTAATAAGTCATCAGCCTGCCGTATTATGACTGATGACTTATAAAGTTATATACATGGGAAGACTCCCTATCATACTCGAACAATATTACAAAGAAGCGGAAGCAGAAATTAAACTACTATCCAAAATTACTTGTATTTAGAAAGTTTGAATTTTCTATTTTTAATTTTGGAAAGTGGTTACAATTTGTCTTGGCGAAAATAACTAAGAAGTACTACTTTTAAAGTAACTAATTTCGGATATTAGCTAGCTTTTTTGCGCGAGTTTGTAACTACTAGTTCAAACTCCCAACCAGGAAGCTGCTGTACGGATCTACTAATGCGACGTAAATCTTCAGAGCCGTTACAACTGAGGTTTTGTCGCGTTCTAACTTTAGCAGCAACAACTTGTTTATCATTTACGGCTATCAAATCAAGCGAACAATCTGAAAGTACCGCAGGTAGTTTTTCGGGAGACGGATTGATTGTAACTGAATAACCTTGCTCGCGGTATTCTTTGGCAAGCTTTAGGAGTCGTCTATATTCCAATGAATTTTGATTGTTCTGATAGCTCATATCTAATTACTGAAAGTTGCTAGGAATGAAGAACCAATCGCTTCATTTATTATAGAGCAAATCTAAAAAAATGGTAATGTTAAATGCGTTGCAATATTGATATTTTTTTGATTACTTAACCAATATTTTATAATAGTTTTATGCTCAAAATATATAACAGAATGCACGGTTTAATATAGAATTTAATCCGTGCATTATAATAATATTTTTTGGAGAATTATATAAAGTATAATTGGATAGGTAGATGCTTTCTAACTTATCTCTAGTAAGATAAATCTCCGGGGTCTGGTGCAGGTTCGACTTTAATGTGTAAAAATTCTTCACCGTTGGAAAATCCTTCTGCCAAAGCTGGAGAAATACCTTTGATTCTAAAAGAACCATTTAGATTACGACGACGGCTGATAAAATCAGTAATCTGATAATCATCAACATAAATCAAACCATTCAAAGCATCCCTGATTGGCTTTACTATATTGTCACTATCTGGAACGGCTGATTCATCCCCTGGATCTGCATCATAATAATGCGTAATAATAACTTGAATATAATCTCCTAAAGGAGTTTCTTGGTCCCAATAAGATTCAGCAGTTTCACGAACTTGTTTCTTCCAATCACTGACGCGCTGGCGTACTTTGTTTTGGTGAGAAACTGGTTTACCAATTACTACAAATTCAAATGGTAGCATTGAGAAAATCTCGTAGATAAGTTTAAGCGTAAATTAGCTCGCAATCACAGCAAAGCTTGCGGCTCATGGATTATCTCGCAGCGGTCATAGATTTAATATTGATTAAAATCCTTGAAGTTTCTATTCCTAAAGGTGCTGTTGATCGCTTTTACCTAAAAAAATAGAACAATTAACTTGAGGAACTAATAATTATTGTATTGACTTTTCAGTAAATGAACCCTATGATTATTGTGTGAAATTTGAGGGTACAAGGATTAATAACTAGTAAGATATACCTTTTGCCTTTTCAATTTATGGAATAATTTTTTCCAGTGTTAGCACCCTTGTTCTTTAGTTGTAAATACTACCCTTTCATGATTTGTTCACACTTATAAGCTAACATATAAAAATATTAATCATCAACAAATTTTGGTTACAGCATAGTTAAATTTAGTTATAATTATTAACCTTTGTACTGAGTGAAACAATTAATTTAATCAAATATAAATTAACTAACATTGTATGCCATTAAACAATGTATTTTTGCTTAATTTAAAAGACAGTAATTCCACCTTTTACTAAAAAAGTTAGATAAATAAAGTTGATCAAAATACTCATTGAAATTATTCATTTTTAAGATTACTGATAAAGTGATAACCACCTGCTTGTATTTGTAATTTACCTTCTTTCCAACCCTGGTAAATAGGTGTCTTGTCTCCTCCGGCATTTTGGTAAATGTTAAAGTGATTTTTCCAATCATGTAAATTACCATTTCGCCAAACCTTTGGTAAGTCTAAAGGTTGATGTTGTAATTTCACTTTCCCTACAGCACCGTGATATTCAACCACACCATTATCGATTTGATTTATGTTTAAACGGGAATTAGCAAGTACCGAACTCTGAAACTGCTGAAAATTTAACTGGTTTTGCTTTTCACCTATTTCTAAAGCAAATCCACTGTAACTATTTCCCGTACCAGTTGCAGTTAAAATTTGGTCTTTGGGATAGCGTTTACTAATTTTGGAGGTTTTTGTGGCGTTAATTCCTTCAATATTCAGATTTATCGGCGTTAACGCCAACCATGTTTTTTCGTAGCGAATAAAGGTGACGTTATTTTTAGTTTCTATCTTTGCTGACTTTGGTGAAAAGAATTGAAAAGGCACTTCCTGCTTATCGTTGAGGAAGATTACCAAGTTACGGTATTGTGCAATGTTATCACCACCAACGCTGGATGTAGATATTTTATTTGGATTAGTACCTGTGGCCGCAATAAAATAATCAACACCGCGTTGGGAATTAAATGCCATCATCTTAAAACCATTCCAGTCACCACCAGAAGCTTTAGCTAAAGTACCTAGTTGGAAGGTATTACCGAAATACAATGTTTCATGAAATTGCGGTGCTAGATCGTTATCTGGTTTCCAATTTTCATAAGTTGGTTTAGAATTAAGCAATTCTACTGGTTTCTTAAACTGTTTTTTTGCTAAAGCAACAATCGCCGGATGAGGGCGATAGGTGCTGGTAATTAGGTGAACTAAATCGGGAGAAGGTTTAGGATCTTCAATCGGTGCATCGTTAAAATAGAATCCTAATTCATGGCTAGCCAAAGAACACCAAACACAATTACCTTTGCTATTGTCGCGCTTACTTGGGCCACCAAATCCACCCCGCCAATATTTCAACGCACCGGAAGCCAAGAGCCAATCTAATCCAGCTTTAGCTAGAGATTTGACTTCTTTATCTTTGGCAAAGTCATAAAGATTCAGATAGGCAGTAATAGTATGTCCGAGGTAAGTTTCCGAATCCCATTCACCTTGTCCTATTTGATACAAAGTGCTGATATTTCGCCGGATGCGTTGTTCATAAATCTTTCGCGTTGCTTCGTTTCCGGTTTCTTCAGCGAATAAATATACAGCAACATTCCGCATTGCTTTTAAATTATCGGTGTTGCGACAATCTACCCAAGTATCACAATCATCGGTTGATCTTGCCCAAAATTTACGAGGGTTAGGAAAACGACGTTTTAAGGGATCTTTTTCTGTGAGAAGTTTCATCCCTTGTTTCATTCGCTGGCGATAGGCTGGATCGAGATATTTACCAAAATAGAAATATTTGCGAACTTGTCCTTTAAGGGTAAAACTGGAATAGAAATCAATTCCTAAAGTGTGGGCATGACTTTTAGCGTCTGCATCTTCTGCTTGTAGAAAAGCAATTGATTTTTCGCGATTTCCCCCAAGAAAATCAATCATTGCTTTAGGATAAGAACGTTTTTCACTTTCAAAGGCTGTGGTTCCATATTTCTTCCCAGCTAGTTTTGCAATTACTTTTTTTGCACGTTGTTGAAACTCGGCTTCCATTTTGGGTGTCCATTGATTGTTTTTTGATACTTGTTTTGCAGGTGTTTGTAATTGTGGCGATATTGATTGATTTTCCCCAGGAGTGCGAGTGCAGGCAAGGGAAAGAAAGAGTAAGCAGATGCTAATGGTTTTAAGGGTAATTTTTTTCATCGAATGGTGTTTTAAAATAATTAGGGATATTCTATAGTAATTGGGATAAGGCAATAGGCAACAGGCAAGCCGGCAATAATAATAAGGGTTTGAGGGTAATTTACCCAAGCTGTAATATAGCTTGGTTTATTTGTGCCGACTTACTTAACTAGAAAACAAACATCAGTTTTTTTACTGAAATATGTATATAAAAAAATAATCTCCTCGCTGCAAACGGGAGACTATCACAAACTTAACATGAAACTTTAATTGGACTTTTAACAGAAGTCATAAAAAGATTAAAAGTAAAATTATTATTAACTTCTAATCTTTAGTCTATTATTTTTCATCAATTCTGATATCAATAACACTGCCTTTAAAGTTGTAATTAAAACCTTCTAATTCAAAAGGCATACCAATTTTTACTTTACTGTTACCTAAAACAGGTCCGCTGCTAGTAATTGTTGCTTTACCAGCTAAAGTTAAAAGCATATCTGTACTAAAGATATTTTCTCTTGGATCTGAGATCAATTTAATGCTACCATCGGGTTGAGTAACGATGATTTTTCTAGGTAGCACTTCAATCGATTTAATTGGAATTTGACCGTAGGGTTGATTGCGGATGATAACGTTTGTTTTTCCTCCTTTATTAAACCCTTGATCGGACAATCTATCAATGTCACGTACTTTTAATCCCCGGACAATCAAATCAACTTCAATAGGTTTTGTAGTAGTACCTACTTGGGCAACAGAACCGCTGGTACCTGGAAACAAGAATATACCTGCTATTACTAGTAAAATTACTAAGACAGCACCAATATCTAAGATATTGAATTTACCAAATAAGCGACCTTTGGAATCTAATATAGCCATAACCAATTTTTCCTATTTACAGAACAATAAAGGATTGATATTAGCGAACATGAAAGTATCGGAAGTAGAAGTTTAATGGTATGTGAGATGAAGTATGAAAGTATTTGGATGAAGAATAAAGTAGACGTTTTATTACTAATCGCTACTTTTCATCGCTTTCATGAAAGAATGCAAGATTTGTTGCCATGTTTAACAGAACCCTTACTGTTACGTCAAGCAAACTCGACAACTGATTATGACGGGTACCCAATATAATTTTTTCTCCTAAAAAAATTATAATGCCAGCCCTTGACATTACTTAGTAATAAGTAAAACCTGCAACTTATAAAGCTATTGTTCGTCCTAGAATTTATGTTCTTCTAAAAACCTCCTTGAATTTGACAATCATGGAAAAGAAAAGCTTTTCTTTAAATCTTTCTTCTTTACGAAAAGGATTATTTTATCCGTTAATTTCTGTAGTTACAGTTATATGTTTGTGTTTAACTACACCTTCAATAGCGCGAGGTATTTCTATATGGGATATACTCTTGCGAGGTGCCGAAATAATTCAACTTTCTAATATATCAGACCGACAAGAAGTTCGGCTTGGTCAGCAAATAAATCAGCAATTAATTAGAAGCGATGTTAAACTTTACAGCAATTCTCAAATAAATCGATATATCAAAAGAATTGGTAAACGCTTAGAAGCTTACAATACTCGAAAGAAAGTCCCTTACGTATTTCAGGTAGTTAAAGATGACAGTATAAATGCTTTTGCTACTGCTGGTGGATATGTTTATATTAATACTGGTCTAATTAAAGCTGCTGATAATGAGGCTCAGCTAGCCAGTGTAGTCGCCCATGAAATTGGTCATATTGAAGGCAAACACGTAGTGAAACAGATGAGACAAACTGCGATCGCCAACGGTTTGGCTACAGCAGCAGGTGTTGAGGAAAGCAAATTAGTCCAGCTTGGTGTAGAAATAGCTTTCCGCCGTCGCAAAAGCCGTGCAGCCGAGCGTGATGCCGATCAACGTGGCTTAAGAATTCTCACAGATTCAGGTTACGCACCTCAAGGGATGGTTTCCTTCATGAAGAAGTTAAAAAGCAAAAGTGGAGCTTCTGCTCCTACGTTTTTAAGTACTCACCCTTCACCTGCTAATCGCGTGGAATATCTTCAGGGTTGGGTTAATGCGCAGCGTCGCAAGGGAAATGATGGCTTAAGTGAAACTGCTTATCGGCGAAATATCCGAGCATTATTGTAAGCTCGTGGAGTTAAGAGTTAGGAGAGCAGGAGTTTCTAACTTTTAGCCTCTCAAGCCCATAACTTGTTGCTGTTGCGATCGACTTTAAGTGAAGTTGCATTTACTTTAGCCGATGCTTCTTCCAAGGGTAAGGTACGGACATTATGTTTAAACACGTTAACTTGATAAATCTGACGATTTGTAACATCGAATGCACTCAACCAACCACTGCGGGGATGATAAGCGCCTGTATCTAAATCTAGCCAACCCGCACCTCTGGCAATTTTACTCACCGGAATTCCAGGAAGAGTAAAGGTTATGGTATGACCAACGATAATTACTTTATCTGAAAAATAAGGCTCTTGAATGTTGTGAAATTTGTCTCGAATCCAGCAAAATTGTTCGGCGCTTTGTTCTTGTATAGTTTTTGTAGGATCGATACCTGCATGAACTAAAAAGATGTCTCCTAAATCTAGATATAAAGGTAAATTCTGGAACCATTCAAGATGTTCTGGGGGAATTTTTCCGCTCTTATAACTTGCCAGGGTTGCTTGCCCGCCACTGTAAAGCCATCCTTGTACGCTTGGGGTAGATGCATTTTTATCTGTAAGAATTTTTACTAACATATGCTCGTGGTTTCCCAGCAGGCAAGGATAGGAATTTTCTTTTACAAAATCTACTACTTGGGAACTCTGAGGTCCTCTGTCTATTAAATCACCGAGAAAATAAATTTGGTCGTCTGTTGTTGGGGCGATCGCGTCTAACAATTCCATCAACCCTTGATAATGACCATGGACATCCCCAATAACTATACGCCGGTGGCTAGTTGCACTCATGGATTTGGACTTCAATAAATTTGTTTTATATTTCTGATTCAGTGTAAATTACTATCAATCAGAAAGAAAATGTAAAAAATTTTCTAAATATCAGTGTAATCAAGTTAATTCTATGGATAAAGACGGAAATGTTACAAAGCCTACGAATTGATGATCGCAAGCCTATTTTTTATGAATCAACAATATCAGTAAAATTACTTGTTCACAATTTAAATGTATTTTTAATAACTATTGGTTCGAGAAGAGGTACACCTATAGTTTCGCTTCTTTAGGGAGTTTGGGGGATCTATAGGATACAACTCCATAAAGCCTTAAGGTAAAATTGGTAAAGTTAATTTTCGGGAGTACGTCATGTCCGATGAATTTTCTACTCAAGTTAGCGATCGCATCTGTAAGCACATGAATGAAGATCATGCAGAAGCAGTGGCACTTTATGCTAAGGCTTATGGCGATTTAGCCGATACAACAGCAGCACAAATGCTTTCTATTGATGCTGAAGGGATGAATTTACAAGCTCAGGTAAATGGGGAAGAGATACCAGTACGCATCAAATTCGACCATACTTTAGAAAATGCTGAAGATGCTCATCATACCTTAATTGATATGTTGAAACAGGCAAGAAAATAAATTATTACATTTTTTCTTGTAGGGTGCGTGAGAGATTGATTGTAAAGGAGAAATACCGCTTTTCGAGTCACGCACCAACCAAGTTCTTGTGACAATTCCCTAAGTCCTGTTAGAGTTAAAATTGCAGCAATCTGGTATATTTTTCAAAATAAGTTTTCAAATAGTTATTTTACGAACAAAAAAAATCCATACATAAATAGTTGAAATTTTTGTTCATCAACTATCAACCATCAACTAACAACTTTCAAACTTCTTGTAATAACCAAAACCCAGTGTAAGTCATCCCAGAATCATCTGGCTGTACTAACAAAAAATGTAATCCCTGACTTTGTTGCTTGCGCTGTTGATAAACTTTTGCAGCTTCTGCAACTTCTTCATCTTCAAACGTTGCCACAATCCATCTATCCACCAAACCCGCTTCCAATACTAATCCATCCGGTGC